>NZ_JAVJSQ010000010.1 GCF_040219335.1 Gimesia sp.
AACACGACCACTACCGATGAAGATCCTTGCTGCATAATCGAACCAGGAATAGGCAAACCCACCGTGAGCGGAATGGCGCTAGCCACCGGTGATATATACAACGCGGTTAAAAATTACCGGCAGCTAGCGCCTTGCCGCTCAGTTTTGTGTGCTGGCTGATGTGCAGCTTTTCCTGTTGGTGCCGATCTGTAGGATGAGTGCGCGCTCCTCTTGTATCAAGTGGGAAGTATCTTGACCAGTGCCGGTGGTGGGGGAGCGTGTTGCCGGTGCTGTTTTTTCACTCAGTCAATTCCTGAGAAAGTTCGTCATGTGGAATCGAGATTATTTCGATCGGCACGCAGGCGTCAAGCAGAATCCGGGGAGTGAGATCGTTGTGAATTTCTTTGAGTTCACGGCGATTGTGCTCCGAAGTGCTCTGAGTATGCTCCGAAATGCGTTGAAATTGTACGAGACAGATCGAACCGGTGCTGTCTGTTCCGGTGAAAAACGCCAAAAATCGACGGCGATTCAGGTGCTTTTACGTGACTTGTGTCGCGTGTTCCGGTGCACGCATCGTCCGCCTCGCACGCGAAGCACAATTGCGACACTTTACGATTCGGGAAGTGCGAATCAAGGTCAGTCTGTTCAGGAAAGTGCAGGCGAAGTTCAGTGGAGTGGTTCGTCGATCACTGGTCGCAGGAGCTTGATTCAGGAATGGGCACCAGTCGCCGGTCGTGAATGTAGGAGTCTACTTGTGACTATCAGGCACGAACGTTTTCGCTTAGAGCGTGGCTCGCTGGGTGCACCGCTCGTAGTATTGCTCTGTCAATTTCCTGCTCGCTGCGCACGGCCCGAATTGCATTCGGGCACACCCGGGAAAGTAATTAACCGACGGGCGGAGCGTCCGTCGGTTAAGCGGTTTGTGCTGTACTGGTTACGCTCAGTTCGATCCGCCGGCGGAGGTGGTAGCGACCGCGGGGCGAATTGTGGAGAGTTCCGGCAGCTGTTCTTCGAGGTGCCCCTTGGACTTGGACCAGACGAGCAGGCCTTCGATCATCATCCAGACCTGGAGGCCGATGACAGCGACGCCGAAGAGGAACAGGTGTTGTTTTTCCGGGTTAAAGAACCAGCCGGTTTGGCCGTTGAACATGTTCCAGAGCATGGCCCAGGCGGGCATGATCAGCATGACGATCATGGGAACCAGGGCGAAGATGATGGGTTTGTTGCGACGACGGAGGTAGAAGACGATGACCATGAAGGCCAGGCCGGCAAGCAGCTGGTTGGTGGCACCGAAGAGAGGCCAGAGAATAAGACCGCCACTACCGGGACCAGCGGTGGCGCTGGCGGGCATCATCGCGACCATACCACCCAGGGCGACCGCCAGTCCGGTGGCTGCATATTTGTTGGTAAGCGGTTTGATGTGTACGGTCGCCGCGAGTTCCTGGATGACGTATCGCTGCAGACGCGTAGCGGTGTCGAGTGTGGTGGCAGCGAAGCTGGCCACGAGAACGGCAATGATGCTGATGCCGAGTTTCATCGGGATGCCGATGGCACCCAGGAAGTTGGCACCGCCGTGAATGAAGGCACCGATTTTGTCTTTCAGGCCGAACGCGCCCCAGCCTTTGCTGGCGTCGTAACGGGTTTCCCAGGCAGCCAGTCCGGCCAGCTGGGTGTCGGTCCCTGTGGCGAGTGTGGGTTGATAGCTGTAGGCGGCTCCTTCTCCGACGCGGGTGAAATCACCCATGCCCACGCCGGCACAGCAGGCGAGGATCACGATGACGGCCAGGCCCCCTTCGAGGAGCATGGCACCGTAGCCGACGTACTGGGCGTCCATTTCGGATTCGACCTGTTTACTGCTGGTACCGCTGCTGACCAGGCAGTGGAAACCACTGCAGGCACCGCAGGCGATGGTAATAAACAGGAAGGGCCAGATGGGTGGTGCATCAGCGGGGATGTTCGTGGCAACCGCGGGAGCAGACCCGACGAGGTCTGCTTTTCCGGTGGCACCGGCGACCAGGGCTCCGATGAGCAGCAGTCCCAGTGCGAGGACGAGCTGGTGGCTGTTGATGAAATCGCGCGGCTGGAGCAGCAGCCAGACCGGCATGACCGAGGCGACGGCACAGTAAGCCAGCAGGACGAAGGTCCAGAGGATGACTGCGTTGGGAAACGGTCCCATGTCGGGGATGCCGAACAGTGTGGCGATATTGATGGGCCAGTAGTAGGCACCCATGTAGATCGAAGCGTAAACAATGACAAGCGCGACGAGCGAGGGGATGAGCAGTTCTGCATTCTGTTTATAGACCATCAGGCCGATGACGATGGCGATGGGCATGGTAATCCAGACGGGGATGACCGTCTCGGGATAAAGCGAGAAGATGATGGCAATCACCAGGCCGAAGATAGCAAGCACCACGGTCAAAGCGAGCAACAGGATCAGCAGGAACAGGATACGGGTGCGGGGGGCAATCAGTCTGCCGGCCACTTCACCGACGGTTTGTCCCCGGTTGCGAAGCGACACCATCAGCGCGCCGAAGTCGTGGACGGCACCAACGAAAATAGATCCAAAGAGCACCCAGAGGAGTGCAGGCAGCCAGCCCCAGAAGACGGCGATCGCGGGACCAACGATCGGTCCGGTGCCGGCGATGCTGGTGAAGTGGTGACCGAAGATGACTTCTTTTTTAGTAGGAACGAAGTCGATATCGTCACGCAGCTGTTTACTGGGAACTTCCGCATCTGCGTCGACGTTAAAGATTTTCTGGGAGAGCCACTTACCATAAGTGTGGTAAGCGATGATGTAACCGATAAAGGCTCCCGCAGCAATCAACAGTGTGGCCATTGGTCATTTACTCCAGCGTTTGTCCCGAAAGTGGGGGTCAGGACCGGATTTGATCCGGAAGGTCTGCTTAATCAGAGGGTGAAACACGAGGCAGGTTCTGATTTTCGCCGCAGTAAATCAAGGTGGGATGCGATGTGCGTCAAATCAGAGCGCTACCTACAAGGTTATACATCTGCAGGGGAATTGGCAATTCAGATTAGCCCCTCGAGGTCCTGTTTATGTCCGTATGTGTGCAAAAATTCATCATTAATGACCAGCCGGGCGTCAAAATCGTTACAGGCGGTACGGTTGGGCTATTCGGCAGAGCAGCATGCATCTTTTCTTAATGTGCTCATTTATCCTATCTTAAAAGGAATCTTCTGTGTGGAAAGGTCGATGTAGTTAGTACCCCCGCGGAACTCATTACTCAGATGCAGGGATGTGGGTCATTGCCGGATCGGGAGTTTTGTGCAGGAACCGCACGGTTCTCCAAGATGGAGTCCCTTCCGACCGGACTGAATTGTTTTTACTTACTTACGAAATGACAACAGGTGACAAGCTTTTAGTCAAATCGATAAGAGGTTTGTCGCCTCTTCAGATATCACCTCATTGGCCCAGAAATAATAGATCTACGGAAGGAGTTACTACGATGCTTGTATTGTCGAGACAACGCGACGAGAGCATCATCATCGGTGACAATATTGTCATTACTATTGTCGATATCCGGGGTGATAAAGTACGGTTAGGAATCCAGGCCCCTACAGAAATTCCAGTACACCGTCAGGAAGTGTATGATGCGATTCAGCGTGAAAACGCGATGAAAGAAGCGGAAGCGCAGCGTACCCCATCTCAGTCGTCATCCAAAAATGCCAGCGAGTGATCGGCTTTGAACAAAGACGTTCGCCAGGCGGATCAGGGATTGATTTCAATTAAAGACTAATTGAATACGCCACAGGGGAAAGACTGATACGAAGTCAGTCTTTCCCCTGTTTTTATGTTTGCGCAAGTCGATGTGAGACGGTCCAGTGCCGATCGGAAGTCAGCTGTGCCGCTTCAGGGGGCAGGCCGCAGGTCTGCAGCAGATCCTGAATTTCTGAGAGGGTGAGCGCGGCGTGCAGGGAGTCGGTCAGCATCTGACGCTGGTGCGGTGTGTCATTCGCGGCGTACTGTCTGACGAGCGATTCGAGATCGACCAGCGAGTTGGGTCGGGCAAGATCGCGGAGAAACAGGAAGCCACCCGGTTTGATCACGCGCAGCATTTCCTGCAGGATGGGCAAGGGATCCGCGATGTGATGAATCAGGCTGTTGGCGATGACGCCGTCCACGGAGCTATCCGGGCAGGGCAGCTGTCTGGCGTCAGCGAGTTCCAGTGAGATGCGGTCTGAGAGTTGAACGCTGCGCAGGTTGTCTGCGGCGACTTTCAGCATTTCGGTAGCGAGGTCGGCAGCGATGATCTGAATCTGCGCGCTACGCTGACAGATTTCTATGGGGATCAGCGCGGTCCCGGTGCCGGGATCGAGCAGTGTGAGCGGCTGCGAGCTATCTATTTCCGAACCTGCGATGAGCGCGAGGACTTCATCTGCGAAGCGCCGATTAACTTCGCGATTGTCCATGGTGTTGTAGCCGAGGGCCTCTTCGCGGGTGTCCATGACTTCGGGTTCGAGTCGACGGGAAAGCATGGTCCAGCTCCTTCCGGTTGAATGCAGATACAAAAAGAGCCCTCAACGTGATAGTGAGGGCTCTGAAATTTTATCTTAAGCGTTACTCAGAGAGGAAAGTTTAACCTTCGCCTTCTGAAGAACCGCCTTCGCTGGAACCGACGGTTGCCAGCTCTTCGGTTTCGGCTTCGTAAGAACCTTCGAACTCGAGCCGTTTTTCATCGCCAACTTCAGCGACGGTAACAAGCACTTTGTTCTTGCCTTCAAAGGCACCCCGCAGCAGCTCTTCTGCCAGCGGATCTTCGATGTAGCGTTCGACAGAACGACGCAGCGGACGTGCACCGTAGTCGAGTTCGCCCCCTTCGGAGCCTTTGTCGATGATGAACTCGCGGGTCTGGTCGGTCAGTTCCAGGACAACGCCCTGTTCCTTGAGACGTTTGCGAACCTTAGCCAGTTCGATATCGACGATCTGCTTGAGTT
Source organism: Gimesia sp. (assembly GCF_040219335.1). NCBI lineage: Bacteria > Pseudomonadati > Planctomycetota > Planctomycetia > Planctomycetales > Planctomycetaceae > Gimesia > Gimesia sp. Next base: position 4,933 of record NZ_JAVJSQ010000010.1, read on the forward strand.
CTTCGCGGGTCAGTTTCCGGAAGACGACGACTTCGTCGAGACGTCCCAGGAATTCCGGTTTGAACTCTTTCTGCAGGTCGTGCATCAGATTTCGTTTCATGGCATCGTAGCTGGTGTCATCGTCGGCTTTACGGAACCCGAAGGCATCCCCGTGAGCCATACCCTGAGCACCGGCGTTGGTGGTCATGATGAGAACGACGTTTTTGAAGTCGACCTTGCGACCGAAGCTGTCGGTCAGGTGGCCTTCTTCCATGATCTGCAGAAGCATATTGAAGACGTCGGGGTGTGCTTTTTCGATTTCGTCAAGCAGCACGACTGCGTAGGGGCGACGCCGAATCTTTTCGGTCAGCTGACCCCCTTCTTCGAAACCGACATATCCCGGAGGAGCACCGATCAGACGGCTGACGTTGTGCTTCTCCATGTATTCGCTCATGTCGATCTGAATCAGAGCGGTTTCGTCGCCGAACATGAATTCAGCCAGCGTCTTGGCCAGCAGGGTTTTACCAACCCCGGTCGGACCGGAGAAGAGGAAGGCCCCCATCGGTCGTTTGGGATCTTTCAGACCACTGCGACTGCGTCGGACGGCCTTGGAAACCTGCTTGATGGCTTCGTCCTGGCTGATGACGCGTCTGTGCAGTTCGTCTTCCATGTTGAGCAGACGCACGGTGTCTTCGCTGGAGAGCCGGGTCAGTGGAACGCCGGTAATCTTGGCGACCACTTCGGCAACGACTTCTGCATCGACGACGCCGTCGACTTCTTTGGATTTTTCACGCCATTCCTGGGTCAGGGTCTCTTTCCGTTTCTTCAGCTTGTCAGCCTGATCACGCAGGTTGGCTGCCAGTTCGAAGTCCTGGTTAGCGACTGCTTCTTCCTTGGACTGGTTGAGGCGTTCTGATTCTTCTTCGAGTTCTTTGAGGTCGGGAGGCCGCACCATTGATTTCAGACGGATCCGGGCGCCGGCTTCGTCGATCACATCGATGGCTTTATCAGGTAGACAACGACCGGTGATGTAACGCGAAGAGAGTTCGACTGCTTTTTCGAGCGCGTCGTCAGTAATCTGCACCTTGTGATGCTCTTCGTAGCGTTCCCGCAGACCACGCAAAATTTCGACGGTCTGTTCGTCTGTGGGAGGCTCGACCATTACGTTCTGGAAGCGACGTTCCAGGGCGCTGTCTTTCTCGATGTATTTACGATATTCGTCCAGGGTGGTAGCACCGATACACTGCAGTTCGCCACGACTCAGAGCAGGTTTCAGTACGTTAGAAGCGTCGATCGCTCCCTCTGCACCACCAGCGCCAACGAGGGTGTGCAACTCGTCGATGAACAGAATCGTGTTCTTGGCACGACGGACTTCGTTCATGACGGCTTTGATGCGTTCTTCGAACTGACCGCGGTACTTGGTACCGGCGACCATCATGGCGAGGTCGAGTACGACGATGCGACGATCGCGGAGCAGGTCCGGAACTTCGCCGTCGACGACCATCTGGGCGAACCCTTCGACGATCGCGGTTTTACCAACGCCTGCTTCACCCAGCAGAACGGGGTTGTTTTTCTGACGGCGGCAGAGGATCTGAATGACGCGTTCGATTTCCTTAGAACGACCGATGACCGGATCGAGCTTCTTCTGCTTGGCCAGTTCGGTCAGGTCGCGACCAAAGCTGTCCAGAGCGGGGGTCTTGCTCTTGCCGGCTTTCTGGCTGCCGGTACCGGGAGTCCGTTCGCCAGCCTCACCCCCTTCCAGGCCGTGGCCCAGCAGGTTGAGAACTTCTTCGCGGACTTCTTCCAGTTTCAGACCCAGGTTCATCAGGACCTGAGCGGCGACGCCGTCCTGTTCACGCAGCAGGCCGAGCAGCAGGTGCTCTGTACCTACGTAGTTGTGATTCAGGTTGCGGGCCTCTTCCATCGCGTATTCGATGACCTTCTTGGCGCGGGGCGTCTGGGGGAGTTTGCCCATGGTGACCATGTCTGGTCCGGACTGGACAATCTTCTCAACTTCCAGACGGATCTTGCGCAGATCCACATCGAGATTTTTCAATACATTGGCTGCGACTCCTGAGCCTTCCTTGACTAAACCCAGAAGGATATGTTCGGTCCCGATATATTCGTGATTGAACCGCTGGGCCTCCTGATTGGCCAGCTGCATCACCTTTCGAGCTCGATCTGTAAACCGCTCGTACATAACTCGTTTCTCCTATGGCCCAGTACCATTGCGGGCGCTGTTGGATGAACACTGACTCCCCTGACTGGAAACCGGCGGGTTCAGTCGCAGGGAGCATTTCTCCCAAACTATAATGCTAATTCGATTGTTTCTTGTCTTTTAAAATTCAAAAACGCTGTTTATTTAACCCGAACGGCGTTAAACAACAAACAACGCACTGAATGGATTCGTTGCTGACAGTGATTCAGGAATGGTTCCCAGAGAATAATACGTCACTCACAAAAAAACGTCGAGGAATTTCCCCAAACTACTGTCAGTTCATCATAGGAAGTAACTGAATAATCACAACTTACTAAAATAAGCTGTCTATCTTAACACGTCGTCTTTCAGCGGGTGTCACATTGGAAATACCCCCTCTCTTCCCTGATGAGGGTTAACGGAGTTTTTCATCGTACGAAACCTGCAAAATCCGCAAATTCGACAGGCCCGGTAAAGTTAATTCTAGTACCCATACCCAAATGTAGCAAGATAAGCATTCAATCGGTTAAGCTAAATAAGTTACGATTGCCTGTCGGGACGTCTTTCGAAGTCTACTTACCTCTCCCGTTTTGAGAAAATACCTGAGACCGATGCAACATTTACTTACCGCCGGCGCACAGCGTGCCCTGGCGCTGGCAGAACTGATCGCCAATAATTCAAATGATCAGGTAACGAATCCCCGGCATCTGCTGGCGGCTCTGGCGCATGAAGAGTCCCGGGCTGCCGAGATTCTGCAGTCGCATGGAATCGAGCAAAGCCAGATATTGCAGGAATTTAAGCTGACTCTGCCGGACTCAGAGGCCAAATCCGATCTGTTCGCGACAGAAGTTCCTCTGGAACTCTCCCAGGCCCTGTTTCGGTTTCCTCAGTTAAAGGATGTTCTTAATCGAGCGCTGGAACAGGCCAGTCAGACCAGTCTGCCGGTCGAAATCGGCAGCGAGCATCTGTTGTGGGGCGTCTTGAAGACCGAAGGACCTCACACGGATTGGCTGGTGAATCAGGGGGCCATTTCTTCGGATTCGCTGGCAGCCTCATTTCCGGGCGAACATCAGCAGGCAGGCGATCCGATCGATGTCGATTTCGCTTTTCGCACGGTTCCCGCGACTGTCAGCGATCAGACGAATACATTCCGTACCATCGATGCCGCCGCGAATCGTCTGCGGGAAGGACTGCGGGTGGTGGAAGACTTTCTGCGGTTTACGCTGGACGATGCGCATCTGACGCGATTGCTGAAAACCACCCGGCATCAGTTGACTGAAGCCCTGCAGTTCATCGGCCAGGAATCCCTGATCGCCAGCCGCGACACGCTCAATGATGTGGGAACCGCGATCAGCTCGACCTCCGAGTTTGACCGCCCTTCCCTGGAACATCTGGTTCAGGCCAACCTCAAGCGGGTGCAGGAAGCAGCGCGAACGCTGGAGGAGTTTGGGAAACTGATCTCCGTAGAGGCAGCCGCTATCTTTAAACAGATGCGGTACTCACTCTATACTCTGGAAAAGAGCGTGCTGACCAGTGTCTCGAGCCAACACCGGCTTGAGGACTGTCAACTCTATCTGCTGGCGACAGAATCGATGTGCCATCATGGTTGCGGACCTGCAATTCGTGAGGCTGTCGCAGCCGGTGTCCGCATCGTGCAGATCCGCGAAAAAGAAATGTCAGATCGTCAACTGCTCGAACATGGCAGGCGGGCCCGGGAATGGACGCGGGAAGCAGGAGCCATTCTGATCATGAATGACCGTCCGGACCTTGCAGTTGCGATAGACGCCGATGGCGTGCATGTGGGACAGGACGAACTGCCGGTGCGTGAAGTCAGACAGATCGTCGGCTCCCGTCGCCTGATTGGTGTCTCGACGCATAATATCGAACAGGCACGACAGGCCGTGCTGGATGGAGCCGACTATATTGGCGTCGGTCCCACCTTTACCACGGCTACGAAACAATTTGCTGAAGAAGAATATGCGGGACTGGATTTCGTAAAGCAGGTTGCTGCCGAGATCACCCTGCCCTGGTTTGCGATCGGCGGCATCAACGCAGAGAACCTTCCGGAAGTTCTGCAGGCCGGAGCGACGCGTGTTGCTGTCAGTGGTGTGATCTGCAGGCATGAGCAGCCGGGGCAGATCACGCGAGATTTATTAGACCAGTTTACCCATTGATTATTCTGTGAAAGCACAAAGCTGAAGATGACGTCTGAAACGAAAATAAAACCGGTCAGCCTGGGGCCTTACCAGCTCAAATCTCCCCTGTGTCAGGCGGCATTGAGTGGCTACAGCGATTATCCGATGCGGGTGATTGCGGCGCGACTGGGGGCGGCTTATACACTCTGTGAAGTGATGATTGACCGCTTGATTAATCAGACACGTCAGGGGAAACAGCTTTCAATGATGTACTGTCATCCGGATGAATATCCGGTGGGCGGACAGTTGATGGGCTCCGAACCGGAAGAGTTCGGGCCGGCGGCACAGAAACTCGTTGACGCCGGCTTTCATGTGATTGATATTAATTTTGGCTGCCCGGTGAAAAAAGTAATGAGCCGCTGTCGGGGTGGCTATCATCTGGGACAGCCTGAAGTGGCGCTCGAAATTATCTCCCGGGTCCGGGATACCGTTCCCGACTCGATTCCGGTGACGCTCAAAATGCGACGCGGCATCGATGACAGTTCTAAATCGGAAGAAAACTTCTTTCGCATCTTTGAAGGTGCCTATGCGCGGGGACTGGCGGCGATCACCGTGCATGGCCGCACGGTCGAACAAAAATATGTGGGCTCCAGCAAGTGGGAATTTCTCAGACAGGTCAAGCAACAGGCGGGCGACAGAATAGTGGTGGGGAGTGGCGATCTCTTCTCTCCCCAGGCCTGCCTGGACATGCTCCGTGTGACTGGAGTAGACGGCGTTTCGATTGCCCGGGGGGCCATCGGGAATCCCTGGATCTTTCAACAGACCGAACGCCTGCTGCGGGGGGAATCGATTACGCCTCCCGATGTCCATGAACAACGGACCGTGATCGCAGAGCATTTTGCACTCGCCCGTGAATTCTACGGCGAGAAAAAAGTCTGCAACACGTTGCGCAAGTTTGGCATCTTCTATTCAGAGCTGCATCCGCAGCGCAAAGCAGTTCGCGATGCGTTTATCGCCGTCAAAACCTCAGACCAGTGGCTGGCGGTTCTGGAACAATGGTATCAAAACAATGCACCGGGTTGCTTTCCCCCGGTCGAAGCGCCAAACCCGCTTTCGCTTGAGGCGGCTGCTGCAGCCAGTGATGAGACGCACTGATCCAGGGCACGCCGGCAGGCTGCTTGAACGCAGCGACCTTCCATAAATGATCCCGTTTTGATTGTTCGGGTATTGATGCCTGGGACGAAAGGGGCGATTGTCTGGGTTGGACTCGGATGTCTGACAAATCGGACTGGCGGGTCGAAATATGAGGTGTTCCACTCAGAATTCTTTTGACTGTCTCTGAAGTGGATCTAGATTTTAACAACTCTATTTCCCTCATATGACAATCATTTTGTGCTTCGAAATGATTGTGGTTGCACGACTTGAAGGCCCCTCACTCAATGTCTTATGAGTTAACCACGAATACGATCTGGGTATTAATCTGTACCAGCCTGGTTTTTCTGATGCAGGCAGGTTTCTGTTGCCTGGAGTCAGGACTGTCACGCTCGAAAAACAGTATTAATGTTGCGACCAAGAATGTCGTCGATTTCTTTATCGGATCGTTCCTGTTCTGGCTCTTTGGTTACGGACTCATGTTTGGCGAGTCCTTTCAGGGTCTGATCGGAACGACCGGTTTCGCCTTTGCTGATAACAGCACCACTCACTGGGCAACCGTCGTCTTTCTGTTCCAACTTGTGTTCTGCAGTACCGCGATGACGATCTCTTCGGGCGCGGTCGCAGAGCGGATGCGATTTCGCTCCTATGTGATTCTGGCTTGTGCCATTGGTGCGGTCGCCTATCCTGTGTTCGGTCACTGGGCCTGGGCACGGGATGCAGCAGGTGCTCCAGCAGGCTGGCTGGGAAAACTCGGTTTCATGGACTTTGCGGGTTCCAGTGTCGTGCATTCCGTCGGAGCCTGGTCTGCGCTGGCAGCAGTGTTGATACTGGGACCACGCACGGGACGCTTTGGCGCGGGCGCTGATAAATCCCGCTTCTCAGCAAGTAACCTGCCCCTGGCGGCACTTGGATTTTTGATTCTGTGGTTTGGCTGGTTTGGTTTTAACGGCGGGAGCACGCTGGCATTAAACGGACAGGTTCCCTCTATCATATTAAATACGATTCTGGCCGGAATCGCAGGGGGGGGCTTTGCGCTTCTCTGGGAAATGTTCTCATCTAAACAAATTTCAGTAGAAAATATCTTCAACGGATCACTGGCAGGGCTGGTGGCTGTGACGGCGGGTTGTAACGTTATTTCTTATCCCAGCGCGATTCTGATTGGCTTGATCGCCGGCGCGGTCATGCTGGGAGCAACGTATCTGCTCGAAAAATGCATGCGAGTGGATGATGTCGTGGGAGCGATTCCCGTGCATGGATTCGCGGGTGTCTGGGGGACCCTGGCTGTCGCCCTCTTTGCTGAAATGCAGCACGTACCGCACGGTATCACACGCATGTACCTCTTGGGGATTCAGGCTCTGGGGGCGGCTGTCTGCTTCGTCTGGAGCTTCGGTTTTATCTGGGCTTGTATGTGGACGCTGAATCGCTTTCTACCGATCCGGGTTTCCGCGGGTGACGAAAAAATTGGTCTCAACGTGGCCGAACATGGTGCTTCTACCGAACTGCACAGTCTGCTGGAAACAATGATCGCCCACGAAAAGGGGGACAACTCCTCCCGGGCCGAGGTCGACGATTTTACCGAAGCCGGGATTGTGGGATATCAATACAACCGTGTGCTGGACGCCCAGGAAGTCCTGTTATCGGATGTCAAAGACCGAGAGCTGCGTTACCGCTCGATCATGGACAACGTGATGGATGCCATCATCACGATTAACCTGGAAGGCAGAATCGAAGAATTCAACCTGGGAGCGGAGCACCTGTTTGGCTATCTGAATCACGAGGTGATCGGGCAGAACATCAACCTGCTGATTCCGCCCCTGCACCAGAATCTGCAGCACAAATACTCCGAAGGAGACTTGAACCCGCAACTGGTTCGCGCGATCGGTTCGCGACAGGAAATCGTGGCTCAGCGACAGGATGGATCAACGTTCCCCGCCGAACTGGCGGTGAGTTCGGTTGTACTGGCGGACCGGGAAATCTTCACCGGAATTATCCAGGACATCAGCGAACGCAAAGAATACGAACGCTCATTGAACGAAGCACGGAAACGGGCCGAGGCTGCCAGTGATGCCAAGAGTGAATTCCTGGCCAATATGAGTCATGAAATCCGCACTCCGATGACGGCCATTCTGGGGTTCACTGATATCCTGCTCGGTAATCTGAAAGAGAAAGAAGACATCGAGGCAGCTCACATTGTCAAACGCAATGGTGAGTATCTGATCGGCGTGATCAATGACATTCTGGACCTCTCCAAGATCGAAGCCCGCAAGATCGAACTCGAGCAGGTGCGGGTCAATATTCAAGAGATCGTGCGGGACATTGTTGCTCTGATGCAGGTCAAGGCTGACTTGAAGCAGCTCAAACTGCAGATTGAATTTGAGAATCCGATTCCGGAAACAATCGTCACCGATCCAACGCGACTGCGTCAGGTGTTGATCAATCTGCTGGGAAATGCGATCAAATTCACCGAGACCGGTTACGTAAAACTCCGCATCCAGACCATCAACCTGGAAGACTCCTGTGCGCAACTCCAATTCGACGTCATTGATACAGGCATCGGCATCTCGGAAGCAGCACTCTCCCAGATTTATCAACCGTTTACACAGGCCGACAATTCAACGACCCGGAAATATGGCGGCACCGGTCTGGGGCTGGCCATTTCCAAACGCCTGGTCGAAATGCTGGGTGGACATATCCAGGTCTTGAGTAAAGTCGGCGTGGGAAGTACCTTCACCATCACCGTCAATACCGGCTCTCTCGAAGGAGTGCGACTATTGAAACTGGATGAAAGTTCCTTCCGCAAAGCTGCAGAGGAACAGAACCAGGAGCATCCTATTGAGTCTGGTCGTAGTGTTTCCTCCCAGCGTGTACTGATCGTGGAAGACGGCCTCGACAATCAGCGACTGATCTCGTTTCTGCTGAAGAAAGAGGGCATGGAAGTCGAACTGGCAGATAATGGAAAGCTTGGTTCCGAACAGGCACTGGCTGCCCAGGAAGCCGGGCAGCCCTATGATTTCGTGCTGATGGATATGCAGATGCCGGTCATGGATGGTTACACGGCCACCCGCAAACTCAGAGAGGCGGGCTATAAGCGTCCGATTATCGCACTGACGGCCCACGCGATGAAAAACGATATGGAAAAATGTCTGAACGCTGGCTGTGATGCGTACGCGACGAAGCCGGTGAATAAACAGAAGCTGCTGGAGACCATCTCACATCTGGCAGAGCCGCAGGCATCAGAACCGGCAGACTGAGTTTCACGACCAGAACTGACGATCCAGAGTGCGGTAGTTGATAGCTTCGCTGACATGAGCTGCAGTAATCTGATCGCTCTGGTCGAGATCTGCAATCGTGCGACTGATGCGTAAAATTTTATCGTGTGCCCGGGCAGACAGGCCCATCTCCTCCATCGCAGTTTTCAACAGGCCCTCAGCATCCGAGGCCAGCTGGCTAAATTTCCTCAACTGGCGGGGTGTCATTCGACCGTTATGCGACGTCTTTTCATTTGCGAAGCGGCGCGCCTGAATCTCACGGGCCGCCGACACCTGCTCACGCATGGTCTGACTGTTGGTGCCTGAAGTCTGGTTGGACAGTTCACGAAAGGGGACCGGGGGAACTTCGATGTGAATATCGATTCGATCCAGCAGCGGTCCACTGATTTTCGAAAGATAGCGTTCGATCTGCATCGGATTGCAGGAACATTTTCGTCTCGGATCAGACAGGTAGCCGCAGGGGCAGGGATTCATCGCGGAGATCAGCATCACGTTTGCAGGAAACGTAACGCTGCCGATCGCACGGGAGATGGTGACTTCCCCACCCTCTAAAGGCTGTCGTAATACTTCCAGTGTGCGGCGATTGAATTCGGGCAGCTCGTCCAGAAACAGCAGACCGTTATGCGCCAGACTGATTTCACCCGGTGCGGGAGTGGAACCCCCTCCCACCAGGCCGGCTTCACTGATGGTGTGGTGGGGCGTACGGAACTGGCGCAACATCACCAGCGACTGGTCTCGCGAGAGACGCCCCATCGCACTGTAGATCCGCGTCGTTTCCAGACTCTCTTCCTGGGACAGACGCGGCAGGATTGTGCTGATCCGCGAAGCGAGCAGTGTCTTGCCGGTCCCGGGCGAACCGATCATCAACAGATGATGTAAATAAACCCTGCAATGGAATTGTTTGATTTTTCAATTAAAAACAAACGTATTTCATAGGGTTTTATCTATACAGAGTCATTAGGTGGAAAAATATTTTCATCTGTTACACTACCTACAACCTCGTTCTATCCACAAGTGCAAACCCTCTCAAAAACCCCCAATTCCTCTCTACACAAATCTCAAAAAGTCCGGTTTTGGGATCTCTTTAATCCAGACAGAATGAGCAGCTTCAAATGCCCCCCCTTCATCAGGAGTCGCTCTCAGCGGCAAATCTTGGGGAGCAACATTTGGGACAATTTCGGAACACAAAGGGAAATTATAAAACCTGTGCAGCATTGAGTTGTTCAGGTTTTTCCATTTGGGGCATGGTCTACTGCCGCTATAATGCGGTTCACCTGTTCTATGCCTCAATGAAGATTAGATATCTGAAAGATGAACAATGAAAAAAGAACTGCAAGAGGTCTTTAATTTAGCTGAATCGACTTGGCTTAACCCCAACTTAAAAAGTGTTGAAGACGAAACGCTACGTGCAAGCATTACATGTCTATCGTTTAGCGTTATGGCATTGTGTCAAGAGGTAGAGAGTTTGAGGTATCAGCTTAGTGAAGATGATCAGGAAGAAACGGGAGAACATAAACAGAACGAAAGTTTTCAGAGGGTAAGGTTTGAGGCTGCCAGAAACAAGATGAGAGAAGATGGTGCTTTTCAAATAGGCACTCAGCCTGAACCCCAGTGAAAAAAAGCTCAATTGCAAAAAGCTCTCAGACAGATTGAGGGCTTTTTATTCTCCAACTCATTCCCGTGTTGACACGGTTTGGGTCAGCCTTACCCTCTCTGGGAATTCAGGCAGAAACAGTCTCTGCCTACTTATTATTTCCTGATTTAGGGGGCAAAACACATGCAAAGAAAAAAGTTAGATTACAGGGATACGATTGATATCAAGTATCGGATTCACAAATTCCTGATTGAGTTATTCAGACCAGTGAACTTTGCAAAAGTTGAGATATCAAAAATCAATATCCTGAGTCAAAGCAGTAAATCAGTCAGATATAACTATGTCTGCACTTTTGATGAGGTTGAATTCGCTTCTGATGATGTTGATATTGATTTGATTGACTTAGAACAATATTGAACCAATCAGCAGGAACGCTAGAAAAATCTAGCGTTCCTGTGTTTCTAAGTATTCAATAAATTCTTTCATGGTCGTTCTGGGATGCAAGCCAGATGATGTAACGTCAAAAGCTATATGAGTTACATCATGACTGCCCTCAATTCTTGATTGTTCCATGAGTCGAAGTTGCCCGATCAAAGATTCTTGGTCAGGAATCGTATGCACTTTAACTTCGATTGATTCTAAGTTGTGATACTTTTGCTTATAGAACTTTTCAACCAAATCTTTGTCAGTCAATAAATTAAAGCATCGATCTCCATTGCACGTTGTTATGCAATATCCGGTCTTTCCTAATGGAAAGTAACAAGGGTAAGTAATCATAAATTCATCACTCATTTTTCATTCTCCTAAAGATAGAAGCACCTAACCATATCAGAATGAAAAAGATTCTATGTGTATGCACGAGTACGGCAAGTACTATCTAGGCACTTGATTGTTTTTCTAGTGCCCCTTCTCTTACCAGATCGATAATCTCTCTTTTTGTGAATCATCAGATATTTTGCTTATCATATTCACGAGCATTTCCATAAGTGAAATGCTGAATCTGATTATCATCGATGTGAAGAATAATTTCATTGTTCCACATCACATTGTCATTAGTCTCAAATGACATGTCAATTTTTTGTTTTGATGGTTCATTTTCAGGATACCATACATCAATCTCAACAACTTCATTTTTATCTATAAAACCAAGCTCCTGAAGGTTCATTTTAATGCCAAGTGGAATTTCATCTCTGAGCTGAATGAATTTTGCGTCACTGATTTCGTTCCCAACATTTTCTATAACAAGAATTACTTTGATAAAACCTTCTTTTGTCTCCCCTGATTCTCTTCCACTGTCCATCTGCAAAAATTTAGGTAGGACATCGTTTCGATATCTGCGTTCTTCTCTTCTTGCGGCAGCTTTGATGAATTCTTGGTTGATGTTGTTTTGTTGATGTTGTCGTTTCAAATCTACGCGTTGTTCCCAAAGTGTAAATGCGACTGCAACAAAGGCTAAGCCAGAAAAAATGCTGTTTAATGCACCATACATATCACCAAATTGACCTCTTGCTGCCATGCTGCAATAAGAGCTAGATAAAAAGAAATAGTTACCTATTGCAAATCCTATCACTCCAAAAAGTCCAAGCCAAAATATACATATTGGAGGTGAATTAATTTCTGTGTTGTTGGGATTATCTTCGTTTAATGATTCATCTTTCTTTTCTGACATACTAGATTGCTCCTGAATATGGATCTGGATTTTTATTCAGTATGCCAAGTTCAAAACAGAAAACAATCTAATGAGTCATTTTCGTTACGGCCCTTCACTTACAAAATGGTAAGAGTAAGGCTGCTTTAATATTGATATGGCAAAGCTTCTTTCATACCAAACCACTATTTACTCCAGACCGGGATGTTAATCCGGGACATAATTTTCAACTCATTGGAGTGGATTGTAGTATCACACGACTGTACTATATGTGCAGTAGCTTCGTCTCAGTCGAAGCCCAACTTACAAAGTTTAAAGGAGAATTTTAGCGGCCTTTTGAGGCCATATTTTGACAATTTGAAATGACGTTAAGTCAACATTCTGTTTCCAGATAAATCGCCAACCTGAGCTTAATCGCTCTTGAACTAACGAGACAGAGATTGGCCGGCGTCCCCTTTATGGGGGCGTTCGGACGCATGATCTCTGTTCGTTAGTGCCCTTTGGCGAGGGTATCTGGAGCGGATGCATTGTGTGCTTCGTTCGCTCCCACCTTTTTGTCGCCACTGACACCCAGAAGTTGCTGAGCGTAACTAACCGCACTGCAATTTAAAAAGGGCTAACGATGGCGACAAATAATCCCACCTACCAAGAACTCGCACGCATCCGAGCAGCCAGCGAAAACAATCTCGCTTTTCAAACGATCCAGACTGGCGTTCTGACAAGTCTGAACGGAGTCATGGGCTCTATTCACTCCGAAATGGCAGAAGTTCGTCAACTCCATGCTGAGGGATTGGCCGCCCAACAGGAACTCTTGCAACGCGAAGCCCTTCAAGATCGCATTGAAGAGTTTCTCTACCAAGCCGAGAAACTCGTCGAAAAGTGTTTCTGCCGGGACACGGACATCCCCTACTCTTCCCGATATTTTCTACTCCAAGGTCTGATTCACTCAATCCATAATGATGGGATCTCCACAGCGATCATCAAAGGTCGTGAAAACAAAAAAGCCTTTGATAATGTCGTTGCCAAGATCAATAAGATGCTCTCCAAGTTGAGCGAAATTGCAGAAGTGAAAGAGGCAATTGAATGGGCGGAGAAGGAGAATCGACGTGCTCTTGCTGAGAGAAAGCGTGCGAATAAGGAGCGTCAAAGACAACAGGAGTTGCTGAAAAAGTACAATGCCAAAGTTGTCGAACTCAAGAAGGAACAGAAACCTCCCTTGAATTTCGGGATCTGGTATTCCAATCGGCTCAGGAATTTCAGGGAGATTCCAGTTCTTGGGTTCTTATTCGTCTTTCCTCCGACCAGCCTAATGCTACAGGTCATAGCTTGGGCGATGTATGGTTTTTTCTGGATTCCAATCGCGTATGCATTATCTGCTGCATACGACAAAAAACAGATCGAGAAATACAACAAAGCAATCGACGAGAAAATCGAAAGGCTAAATGAAACTGCCCGGAAGCATGGACTAGATCCAGATGGAATAATTCTCGATTTTGATGATTCTGAACCGCCTCTTGGAATTGCGTATGATGGTGAGGTGCACTCATGAGCGGACAGCCTCGCACTTCTAAATTGATGATTCTCGGTCGCATCGGAGCACTGGGAGCGTCTCTTGGGACGACGTTTTTCTACCTGCTTACTGCTTTAGGATTAAGCGTTGCTATTTCTCCAATCTGGACTGGAGCGGTTTTTGGCATCGGTGTATTCGTCTTCGTGATGTGGGCAATCATCCGTTTTATAGGATGGTTGCTCGCTGGTGATGATCCAGCCTACCAGCAATACATTGCTGAGGGCGGTGATCCATATTTCGATGGGCTGCCGCCTCCCTTCAATAATGATTCATGGACTCAACGTATTGGTGGCCTAAGAGAACCTGTCACAGATTTTGTCCCGCCTGACCATTGGCAGTATCAATGCCAGAGATGTGGTGCTCGCGTCGAACACGAAATCGATGTGTGCTGGAACTGCGGGAATGGAAATGACACCCAACAGTGTCACGGATGTGGCTTGTTGGTGAGAGAGCCTTCATTCGGAGCTTTTGAAACCACAGGTGTGATTTGTCCCCAGTGCAATTCTTTAATTAGAGCATAACCCCTTTCAAAGGAGACAATAATGTTTCGATTTCACTTATCAGTTTTTGCGTTCTTGATGATGTTCTTCGCAGCCACTTCAATTCAAGCTGCGGAGAAAACCATCGACGGCAAGATCAAATCTGTCGATGCGACTAAACGCACAATATCGGTGATCGACAAAGATAAAACACTGGATCTCGAACTCAGTAAAAACACAAAGATTACAGCGAAGGACAAACCATTAAATGTAAGTTCATTGCAGTCAGGACAGTCCATCAGACTGAAATATCATGATGGGTTGGGGATTGTCCTTGAAATCGATGTATTGTCACCAATCCCAAAGAAACCAGAACTGGTTTTGTTGAGCGAACTGGACACAAATGGAGAGGAAAGCAACCCTTGGGTATCCAGCGATGGCATGACAATTTTTTATACGGTAAAAGAACTATCCCAACAAACAAGATGGATTTGGACTGCCAAAAGAAAAGATGCGGAGTCTCTGTTCGAGAATCCAAAGCGACTGATTCCGGCGATGGACTTTACAGTTTCCGATGATGGACTTGAAATGATTCTGTTTCTGAATAGAGGGCTTTATCAGACAACCAGAGATACAGTCGAGGACAACTTCAAGCGTCCATCGAGAATCGCTTCTGCTGTTATCAATAATGGATTCTTGGCAGGGCCTTGTCTTTCCTCAGATGGCCTCACTTTGTACTGCGACAGTATGCGAAAAGGGGTAGGACCGCAGATTCAGGTCATGTCACGAAAAACCAAATCTTCAAACTGGAATAAACCTGAGCCTCTGCAATTAACTCCCATCGGCAAAATGAAATATCCATACATCTCACGCGATGGAAAGTACCTGTTCTGCACCGGCAAAGATATTTCTCAAGGATCAAATATCATCATACATTCTGGGAAAGATGATGATGGTGGGTTTCATAGTGCTAGTGTGTTGAACATTGATGGAATTACGCTGCGTGGGATATTTCCTCGATATGTCGAGGCAACAAAGGAATTGTTTTTTGCTGGTGAGCCAGAAAATGGAAATGGTGAATTGAAGTTGATGGTGTTGAAGAATTTCGATCCTGAGAAAGTGATTCCCGGTTTGAAGTGATGACCACTGCTAGTGAATTCACTGATTCAAATATTACTCATAATTAAAGGTAAAAAGAATGTACCGCATTATGACCATAACATGCTTTGCCATGATCTTGTTTCTGGCAACAAGTATTGCTCAAGCAGAAGTTGTTTCGATTGAAGCAACCGTTAAATCAGTTGATCCTCAAAACAACAAAATCACAGTCGAACGAAAAGGGAAAACCACAGAGTTTGATGTCAGTAAGAACTCAGACCTCTCTAAACTCAAAGCCGGTCAGAAAGTCACACTGAGTTACCATCTTGATCTGGAAACCGTGTTGAAAATCGAATCACCGGAAGTTAAATCGGATTCTAAATCTCCTGAACTCATCGTTCTCCAAGAACTCGATGCAGAAGGTTTTGAGGGTAACCCAGTTCTCACGAAAGATGGTCTCACGATATTCTGGAACATCAAAGGTCCATCAGATTCCTTGAAATGGGTCTGGACAGCGACTCGGAAAGATCAGAATTCTTTATTTGAGAACAAAAAGAAGTTGATTCCAGCAGCAGATTTTACAGTTACATCTGATGGTCTTGAAATCATCATGTTGCAAAACAATGGTTCTCTGGCCAGTGCTACCAGAGATGATCTCGAAAGTAATTTCAGCAGACCGAAAACAATAACTGAGCTAAATAAGAAGTATGGTTTCATTGCAGCTCCGACTATTTCTCCTGACGCCCTGACTTTGTATTACGGACGCATAGTGAAAGGTAAAGGAATTCAGTTTCATTATTCCACTCGCTCGACTAAGAGCGGTAAATGGAGTTCCCCCAGACCACTGCAGTTGCCTCCAAGTGGCTATAAAATGCGTTTCATGACTCTATCTTCTGACGATAAATATCTGTTTTGTAATGCCATGGATGCAGAAGAAGGGAAACCAAATCTGCTGATTTATTCGAGGGGAACTCCACAGGATCGGTTTGAATATCTTGGAGTTGTGGACTCTGAGGAATTGAAGGTGAATGCGTCCAAGGGTGGTGCATTTGCCCGATACCTGCCGGACTCAAATGAGCTGTTCTATGCTGGCACGATTGATGATAGTGGCGACCGAAAATTGTTGTTGATCAAGAATTATCGCCGGAGACGATGGTCGAAAGAGTTGGGGAATAGTATTTGAGAGCCTACTGCTCCCGCTCGTCAATTCGTCTAGGCGATTATTCTTCAATGTATCCTTGGAAAATATCTAAACGCCAGACCGATCGGTTCTAGTGGGGAGTATGGTCTGCCTCAATATTTTCACCGCCTTACTGTATTATTGGTCGAGGTCCAAACAAGATAAG
Organism: Gimesia sp.; assembly: GCF_040219335.1. Taxonomy (NCBI): domain Bacteria; kingdom Pseudomonadati; phylum Planctomycetota; class Planctomycetia; order Planctomycetales; family Planctomycetaceae; genus Gimesia; species Gimesia sp. Next base: position 21,403 of record NZ_JAVJSQ010000010.1, read on the forward strand.
TGACGCTCCTCCCAAACAGATGATGGCACCTATAACATCCCAACGATCTGGAGTTTGCGATTCTATCACCCACAACCAGATTAGTGAAGAAGCAACATAGACCCCTCCATATGCAGCATAGGATCGACCAGCAAAGTCTGACTCTGCTCTTGAAAGTAATAAAGCAAAAACGATCAGTGAAATTGTTCCCAGAACTGTCCATAACACAGAACGGCTCATTCTCAGCCATGCCCAAAACGCAAAACAGCCTGCGATCTCAAAAAATGCCGTGACCAAAAACAGAATTATCGTCTTCATATCGATCGTTCTCTAATGATTTGAATGCTTTCTCGAAGTTTACGAAACTATTTCGCACAGCAGGAGAGTTTGGTGGGATCTTTGAACTTCGAGATGCAACGATCTTGAGAGCCTCGGCCATCGTGGGATACAGATGAAGTAGGTCGATAAAGTGGTAGATCGTCGCACGAAACTGCAACGCCGCCGTCGCTTCGAGATTGACTTCTCCTGCATCGACGGCAACCATCGACACTCCTAGCACTTCATGCGTATTGGCGTCGGCCACCATTTTGGTGATGCCTTTTGTGTCTCGAATGGCTCCGGCACGAGGTACATGCGACATAAAGATCGTATTGTACCAGCACTGATGGCCTGCGACAATCGCTTCTTCTTCCGTCATGCCGAACAACAGTGACTTGTGAATCGGTGAAGATACAGCGGGAATCATCCGATAATCATCAGACCGTAAGTCATCGGAGAGTGAGTATCTGGCAGCGATCCCATTCTTCGCAGGCCATACCTTCGATATTCAATACTGTTTGAAGCAGTGGCTCGTTCAGGTAATTGCTTGACTGTTCGTCGTCACCATCGATGGATGGTGGTGGTGCCGTAATGGTGTGATCGCTTGCTTCGGATGTCTCTTCCGTGCTGAGAAGTTTCCCGCTGTATCCAGCCTTCTTCAAGGCTGCCAGAATTTCTTTCTTGGGGATTGGGCTGCCCGGTTCCACACCGATAGCAGCTTGTCTTTTTTCATAGCTGATTTCTACGGCCACCACACCGGGTACCTGACGGATCGCTTGAGCAACCGTCGTAGCACAGCCCTCGCAGGCCATGCCTTCGATCTGAAAGACTGCTCGATGCATATTCTCGGTCACGGCGGAATTATTGCCGGTGCCGAATAATAAGCCGACGTAGCTGGGGAAGAACAGGAAGGCGACCGCCAACACCGTCACGCCCCACAGCATCACCTTGTTCAAGGACATCATGTTGAAACGACGTTTGTCTGTCGGGGTACAGCAGTCCTCTGCCTCCGTAGTTTCCGTGGGACAGCAGCCGTGTCCCGTTCCCGCAGCAAACTTCTTGGAACGGTAGGTAAAATAGAATGCCGAGCCAAGAAATCCAATCGTTACAACTATGAACAGCGGGCGATATGTTTCCAGTGTGGCTGCAATTCTGGCCCCAGATACGCCCACTGCCAGCAGAAGTAGTGGGAGCCAGCAACATGCCGATGCCATGATCGCCGAGAAGACCGTGCCGATCTGGGCGAACTTCTCGACACGTCCGGTCGATGGTTTCACTATTGATGTAGGCGTCATGTTTGAGCCATTCATTTCTAATTCCTTCTGAGCGATCCGAATACCTTTGGACACGCTTCCCAGACAACAGTAACCACTGGGGTTGGAAGTTTCGCAGTGGCAGCCGGGTTCTTTCATTTTGGCCCGGATGTCTTCCAGAGCATCAGAATGTTCCTTCGTACGCAGTTCTTCCTTGATACTGGCGACCGAATGGCCGAAACAATAACACAGGGGCCGTTCGCCGCTGGTTTCCTTCACACCGACAGGAACATTGAGTTGTGACTTCGTAAAACTGATGTCGCCTGTTTCGGAGAAGTAAACCACATCGCAATCGGATGAATCGCAATACCGCCAGCCGGTGTCCTCAGTGAGGGACGTGCATCCACTGTGGGAATCGCAGCACGAACGATCGTTACTGACGATCTTGGTAGCGAACGGATCCTTGAGCAACGCTCGCAAAGTCACCGGTGATACCCGCTTCGCTTTCTTATTGCAGGACGGGCAATGAAGTCGTTTATCCGTCGTTGTTTCTGCGGTCATCGAATCACCTTTCCGTAGAAGTCATGATGCAAGAACTCTTGTCGAATCTTCGTTCTACGCCTATTATCGACGTTGTACCTAAGTGCAAGGTCAAGCTGATTTGAGGATAATATTTTAAGTTTCGTCTTTGGGGACGCAAATACTCACAAGCAGATAGTTTTCGGAGCAGCAATGGCAAGACAGTTCACGATCAGCCAAGTGGCGAAATCCGCTAAACTTCCCACGACAACCGTGCGTTACTACGAGCGGGTCGGACTGGTCGAGCCCGACGACCGCAGTGCTGGCAATTACCGGCTGTACAGCGAAGAGTCATTACGGAAACTGAAATTCATCCGGGCGGCTCAAGCCGTCGGATTCACACTCGATGACATCAAGGCTTTGCTTGACAGGCCCGACGATCAGAATTCAGCCTGTAAGGACGTGCAGCGTCTGATTGAAAAGCGTCTTTCCGACATCAAACAGAAATTGAAGGATTTGCGACACGTTCAGCGTGTGCTGCAAACAAGTCTCAACCAATGTCGAGAGTTTCAATCAGTCGAGTGTTGTCACGTTCTCAAAACATTAGAAGCAGCAGCGAAGAAGTAGAAAACGCCCGTCGAAGAACTAACTTCTTTGACGGGCGTGTGCTCAGCTAAGTTTATTGGCTTACTTGAGCGGACAACACTTGGAACAGGGAAGTTCCTCACCCGTGACCGGGCAAACGAAACTGCCTTCAATGCTTGATGTGTCTGGGTTAGTCTGTACGCCGGCGTAAACCCAGCCTCCCACAGCCAGCGGTAACGCCAGCATAGTTGCCCAAATCCAGTTCTTACGCATGATAATCTCCTTTACTTGAGTACGTTCAGTCATTTAACAGGCGACATACCTGCTCACAGACTGAACAAGATAGTTTTTCATCCCTCGACTCGGACCATCTCCTTACCGCAGCAACAGTGAGGATTTTCATTGCCGCCGCAATCAGGAGCAGCCCCCTGAGTCACTTTGATTTCGCAACCGCACTTCGAGTCGGGACAGCGGTACTTTTCACCTTTCTTGAGTGGCATGATTGTCTCCTTTCCAGAAGGATACTGCCGGTGTTGAGGCAGGCGACACACCTGACTCACACACGAGTCGGAATCTGTTCTAGGCTTCCATCACAGGCTGATACCCGTGGTCAAAAGAATGGAAGTATCCGTTATTTTCTTTGCTTGGAATCAAGAGCATCAAGAATCGAACATTCACTGATTGAACCTCGACCACTGCATTCGCTGGTCAATTTCTTCAATGCCCTCTTAATTCGTTTGAGTGTGCGAATCTTTTCGTCGATGTCTGTGATCTTTGCTTCGGTTCGGCTTTTTATGTCGGCACAACTTGTTGTTACATCAAGCCGCAGAGACATCAGTTCTTTAATTTCAGTGAGCGTGAAACCGAGTTCTTTGGCCCGCCTGATAAACTGCAAACGGGCAATTGTTTGGTCATCGAATTGGCGATAACCGGAAGACGACCGGTCAGGCTTAGGGATTAATCCTTCCCGTTCATAAAACCGCACAGTTTCGACGCCGACACCAGAACGTTCCGCAACCTGACCAATCGTGAGTGATTTCATGTTGAATCTTCCTTTCATTGCCCCATCATACACCTTGCACCATACTACAGGGTCAAGTCTTGTTATTTGAAATTCAGGAAGAACCCCATTTTTTATAGTTCCTACCGAAGCGAGAGCGTAGAACGTTACTCACTGGGATCGATACCAACGATCTCATTTCCAGTAATGATTACAGATGCTTCAAGCAAATGGTAAAGAGACGTTATCTGGAAAACGGGAGTCATTGATCAGCCAGAAAACTCTTAGGATTGATGAAATTTTCCTGTCGCCGGTATTTATAAGACGCCGCTTGTTTAATAGTTTTCAAGATTATTTCCCCAGAATCAGCCTGCCAGAAAATCCAATTTTTGTTACCAACTTTCCATAGACGATTCTTTGTCCCATGAAGGTCATATAAAACCCATAGGGGGTTTAGTCCATTATAAGCCCCCTCCGGGGGTAACTTTATTACATAAACTACCCCACAATTCGCTTAAACATTTTTTGCAACACAAGTGCCTCTGCTAAAACTCAATCGCTAAATGATCATCAATGAATCTACTGATATTATACGAGGTGTCTGATTTGTTTTAGATTCTTGATCTTTATGCTTTCAGATAACGAAGAACAGTTCGCTTACTCGTTCCCAATGCTGTGGCAATCTCTTCAATCTTTAGGCCACGAGATCTGAGTTCCTGTGCTCGCTCCGGTTTTGCTTTATACGTCCCTTTCTTTCTTCCAGTGTAGACTCCTTTCTTCTTAGCCACTTCGATGCCCGCCTGCTGTCGCTCCTGACGGTATTCCAGCTCGATTTCGGCAAGCCCGAGCATCACGGCAGCGATCATCCTTCCAACCGCCCCATTCAGTTCGATCATCTGGGTAATCACAACCACTTTGATTCCTCGTTCACACCAGTCAGCCAGCAAAGTCACACCATCTTTCAAGCGGCGTGACAGGCGGTCCAGCTTCCAACACACAACTGTTTTGATCTTGCCATTAAAGATATCTGCCTGTAACCGCTCGAACTCAGGACGCTTCAAGGTCTTTCCACTCTCGTGATCGATGTACCACTCGATCTGTTTCTCATCATAACCATTGGCAGCAATCCATTTCTTGATCTCCGCCTCTTGGCTGTCTGTCTTTTGTTTGCTGGTACTACAGCGACAATAGCAGGCGATCATGAGAAATATCCTTGAGATAGATTAATGACAAATGGATTACAGCCATTTTGGCACTCAATGAATAAACGGGAAGTCCTACAAAATAAGGCGTTCCAGAGTTCTGAAATGAAACAACTCTAATTGTCATTCTGACAAGTTGAGTTTGGATGTCTTCATCTCAGCATCGCATCTGACGGCAGACGCCTTTTCCATAGTAGGTTCTCTTGGAAGAACGAGGGGCTTGAGTTTTATTATGACCCGGAATTTAGGTCTGCGTTTTTTGTTCATAACATTCAGATCTCCAGCATATATTGAGAAGGTGTCCGGGAGTCATGGAGGACTCCCGGACACAAGAAGTAGATCACTCAGGCTCAAAACTGAAATAGAACCGGGGGCTGTGCTGAAATTTAAGCGTGCCCCGAATTCCATCACATTTTCTTTTTGCCAGCACGAAGGGGGATAGAAAAGATTCGACAGAAAATTCCTGCTGCAGTTCACTGGTATTCCAGACCTGCCCGTGCTTCGCTTCGAGGTACTCTCTGCTCCCCTCAACAGCATTAATGCTTTGAGTCATCACCCGACGGATGGTTTCTGCTTCTGTGCGATCAGTCATCTAAAACTCCTGAAAAAGTGAATAATGTTTGTTACAGATCACTTGCGGGTGTCATTGGGTGAGACTTTGAGACTTATTTTTCGCCTCTTTTCCAGTCTTTCCTGATGGCGGAATCTCACTTCCTGTCTCCAGTCTGGATGACCTCCGTATTGTTCGATTGGCACGAGATCGAGATACTTTATCGGGCAGGAGTAATAGTAGGGATGCTCAGCCTCCTGCATATCTTTATAACCCCAGTCCCCGGCATGACAGCGAATCAAGTCGCACGTGATCCAGCGTTGAGTCCTTTCAACCTGCTTCCCATCCCTCTCAAAAGTTCGTTCCCATACCGCCCATAGCACGCCACTAAACCTGCCGCCCCGGAAGCAATGAGCGAGACAATTAGATTTAACAAGAACACTATTGCTCTCACCCTCCCATGATCTTGTTCGCTGTTGAATGAGTTCTTTTCTTGAAACGCCTGTCGGATAGGTCCACCCCATAAAATGATCTCCCCTTAAAAGAAAAAAACTGATGCAAGAATCGCAGTGATTCTTGCATCAGTCTTGTGGGTGTCTGATTTCTGGAACTTAGAGATTAGAATTCGTCGTAGCCGAAGTAGCCGAAATATTCATCGGCTTGTTCAAAATCTTCGAGTTCCTGCTGTTCAAGAATCTCGTCCCAAGGTTCGTCATACGGATATTCTTCGTCGTACTTTTGGGCGAACTCATCAGCCGCTTGTTCATCCAGAATGTCGCCATAGTTGCCGTTCAAATGATCGTCCATCATGTTTATCTCCCCAAAGAATATTGATGTTGAGTACGCTTCGATTGAGAGTGTCGATTTCAATATTCTTCTGGCAGTAGAATTGTTGTGGCACTGCGATCAGCTTCGGTAATTACCCAGATCTTTGTGCGGTCTTTCAGGTGATAGACACTAAAAATGCGGTCGCCAAATTTAAGGGCTTGTTCATTGGTCTGGCGATCCTCATCACAAAGCTCAGACCAGTCTCCATGTTGATGTCGCTCGAAATATTCAAGCGGTGACTGATTGTTTCTTTGCAGTGCATCAAGAGCACCATGCGTGGCGACGGTTCGACCGAGCTGAAAGAGCGGTTTACTTTTCTGGATCATTCTGTTCCCTTCAAAATATGATTGTTGGTTTCTTGGACAATCACCTGATGGGTGTCGGAATTTCCTCGAAAAAGAATTTTCTTGTCTTACTTAATCTTATTTGGGAGAATCTGGACAACAGTTAATTCATTATTTGAGAACAGAAAGAGCACACCATGGACCAGCAGTCCCCTATCGATATCAGAAATTCGATTTATGCAGACTTTGGAGATGGCAGATTAAAGATTGTGTGGAACGGAGATGTTCATGGTCACATTCATCAGGGAGATCATGGCCTACAGGTCGTATTCGCTTCGGACTGTCGCCAATACATTGAGCTGTCAGGGAAACAGTATCACCTGAGACAATTTCATTTTCATCACCCCAGTGAGCACTGGGTGGATGGGAATCAGCATACGATGGAATTACACGTAGTGCATCAAAACTCTCATGATGGATCACTGGCTGTGATTGGAATCTTTATTGAGCCCGGTAAAACAAAAGATCCTTTGCACTCACTATTCAACCAGATCGCCTCTCTCACCTCTACTGGATCAAGTAATGGGCCTGATTATCATGTCTCTTTTAATCCACAAGACTTCTTACCCAGTGATTGGGAAAAGCATTACAGGTATGAAGGGTCGCTGACAACGCCACCTTATAGTGAAAATGTCAGTTGGGTGGTCATCAAAAACCCATTCGAAATGAACAAAACAAAGCTGGCAAAGATGCTGGAACTATTCAAAGCAGAGGCCCGTTTTCCGCACCCACTGAATCGGAGATATGTTTTATCCACATTCAAAGATGACGAAAAACCCAAGGGAAAGAAGTAACTGTTGCGAATGATCATTCTCAGGGTATCAGATGGGGATAACCGCATACTGAACCGTTTCGCCATTAGCCATCTTTTGGCTGGCCAAAAAGGCATTGGCTTCTCTGCTTGGTGTCATCCTGCACAAACTGGAAATCTTACTGGCGAAGCAGATCGTGACTGGATGATTGTTGAGTTCATTCCCTGACATACCTGTTTTTCGCATTGCCTTGAGGTGTCGATGGAAAGCCCCAGCAACAGCGATCATATTGACCGCATCTTGAACTGCGATGGCATCGCTGGCAGCTTTCATGAGGCACTCATTATTGCCGTCTGATGTGGCTATATGTGGTTTCATTATATGCTCCTTGCTGGATGTCTGTGGTAACAGGAAGATGGCAGGTGTCACTCAGCATCTTCCAGCATTTTCAGATATCGTTGACGAGCTCTAAAAAAACTCGCACGACTTTTTCCCGTCGTATTGCAAAAGAAAGTCTGTTGATCAGACGGGGATTCAGGATGCTTCTCCATCGCTTGTTTGATGACTTTTGCATCTGCGGATTTATTATCGAGTCGTTTTGTGGCGACCTGTTTTCTTCCAAGCGACATGAGCTGACTTTTGATTAATGGTCGCCAATCTATGCCCTCCTCCCGAGCATATTTCAGCTTTCGCAGACTTGGCCCAAGAAGCCTCAACGACAACTGACGGTCTTCTGCATTTGCGTCGATGTAGTCGATGACCGATTCACATTCAGCTGGTGTCACACCATGAAAGCCCTGCGAAGAGAGATTTCTCATCATCTCAATTACTTCGCCGTTTGTGGCACTTAATTCGAACTGATCGCATCGAGACAAGACAGCTTTGAAAGCGTCGTTTTTGGGGATTACGTTGGCAGCAAAGACGCATCGAGACGTAAATTCAAAACTGGATGGAAGGTCGCTGAGCTGTGAGCTCCCATATGTCACAATGCGAGGATTTCCCCACAATGCAGACCTCAATAAGCCCAAATGCGGCATTGAAGAATACATGCTGTCTACATCATCAAAAAACAGAACGGCATCATCACGATGTTGAAACAGTGTTCCGTACAGAGCGAGGGGCGTTATGTGGGAATTAATGATGATGGGATCAACGCCATGTTCATCAAGCACTTGGAGAATTGTTCGACTTTTTCCGAGTCCACCTTGACTGCCAAATACGAACAACGCATGACTCATTTTCTTTGCCAGTAAACGAACATGGTGAGCCAAGAGCTCCTGTTTTTTCTCAAGAGATGTCATTGTAGTAGGTGTATCCATTTTCTATTCCTTTCACTTTAACTACGGGTGTCATAAAGAAGTGATCGCCGCCCTGATCCAGCACTGACAGTGGTCTTCAATTCAATCGAAAAACCACTGAGATCTGTAATGATCAGTGACGGCGATCACTCCAATTGCGGGTGTCAGCCAGCGACTTCGACAGGCTTTTTGCTGAATGACATGATGTAGTCAGCAGCCTTAGAGGCTTGTGAAGAAGCTTGAAAGATGAATGACGAATCCTGCTTCATTTTTTGAAGCCAGCTATTTAGATACGCATGATGGTTTTCGTCATTGGTGGGAATTCCAAGTTCAGAACACAGATAGCACGCTCCGATCTCCGCGATTAATTCTCCCAGAGCGTAGCCATTACCTTCACGATCCCAATTGAGACGGTCGGAATTCTCAGTCCAATGAACGTACTCATGAAACAGCACTTGATAATAGCTTGTTCCTGAAAACTGATCACGATTTGGAACTTGGATATAGTCTTGTGCGAGATCGTAAAAAGCTTGGTTGCCTCCATGGCGAATGTCAGCTTCGGTAGCTTCGATCAGGGCGTCTGCTTCTTCATAAGCAACGCTCTCTGAATTGCGGGTGTCATTACCGTGACCGACACGTAGATAGTCCAAATGATCGCCTTCAATCTGGTCGATGCAGAAGACGGTATAGGTCTTGAGTAGGAAATAGGTCTCTTCTTCGTCATGATCTTTCCTCTTGGTGACGGCTTTGCAGAACACAATCTTAGTTCCCCAATGGCCGCTGGGTACATGCGATGGTCGCCGCATGACTTTGCCACCGAGGTCCTGCCATTGTTTAAACGTCCCCCAGTGGCGAGACTGGAAGCCATGTCTCTCACTGGCAAGCCCTAAAAGCAAAGGGTTAACGCCGGTATATAAATCACCTGACACAACGTTCTTCGGCATCCCAGTTCGATGAAAAATCCAAGGACGCCTCCACGGCGGGAGTGAATCACTCTCCAGAGCGGTAATGATTTGATTTGTAATTTCTTCGCGGATCTTTTGATTGCGTGACACTGGCCGTCTCCTTAGTGAGGTTGATTAGACGGCATACTTTGCGGGTGTCGCTGAGAATTGTGGGGCGTTCTCTGATTATCTCGTGAGATATGAGATGGGGAAAATGAGACTGGTTTAAGCCCAAAGTGTACGCAGCTAAAAAGCCTTGTATAACAGTCATTTATTGCGATTTGCTTGAGGGCTGTGGTAAGAGAGTCTCAAATTTCAATGCGATCGACAAATCAGAATACCTGTAGGTAGAAAAAAATCTATTCTTGTGCATTTGATATTGTGACAACAAGTATTGGCATTTGGTACACTAGCCATCTTGAGGTCAGGTTTCGCCTAAATGAATTAGACGGCATGGATGCTAGTAGGCACATATTAGAATTTCGTCTTCTATAAAAGTCATTAAGCCGAAAAGTTAAACGATCAAGAACACGTTTTAAAAGATTGTAGATAGAGAGTTGTGATGGAAAACTGGGTACTACCAACGATTCAACGGGCTAAAGAAGAGGGTTGGACTTTTCTCGATCTTGGTAATTCTGGAATTACAGAACTTCCTTTGGAACTATCTGAGGTGGAGTCTTTAAAAGGACTTAACCTCGGTGAATATTTTTGGCATGAGCAAAAGAATTCATGGATTGGGACTCGTTATAATGGTTCTACTAATAACCTTTCTGAAGTACCAATTGAGATAAGTAAATTACAGAATTTGGACACTCTCATTCTGACTGCGAACATACAACTCACAAATGACGGATTGATGCATCTGGAGGATCTAAAAAACTTGAAGCGACTAGATCTACAGAGGTGCGATCAAATTACGGACGAGGGATTGAAGCACCTGCAAGATCTGAAATATTTAGAGTGGCTTGATCTAAGTGGTTGCAATAAACTCACGGACGACGGATTGAAATATCTGCAGAATCTGAAGAACCTAGAGTATCTCATTTTGAGAGGTTGCAATCAAATCACATATAACGGATTGAGGAATCAGCAGAATCTGAAAAACTTGAAGCGACTCGATTTCATGAGATACGATCAATCCATCAATGATGGATTGAAGTTTATTCAAGATCTAAAATACTTAGAGTGGCTTGATCTCCGGAGTTGCTTTGATATTACAGACGAGGGACTGAAGCACCTGCAAGATCTGAAAAATTTAGAGCGGCTTGATCTAAGTGGTTGCAATAAACTCACGGACGACGGATTGAAATATCTGCAGAATTTGAAAAACTTAGAGTGTCTTGATCTAAGTGGTTGCTTTCATGTCACGGACGGAGGACTGAAGTACCTGCAGAATTTGAAATATTTAGAGCGACTCAATTTGAGGGGGGGCAATCGACTTACGGACTTCGGATTGAAATATCTGCAGAATCTGAAAAACTTGAAGCGTCTCGAACTGAGAGATTGCTATCAACTCACGGATCGCGGATTGCAGTATCTGCAGGATCTGAAAAGCCTAGAGTGGCTTGATCATAGTGGTTGCTATGAACTCACAGATGATGGACTGAAGTACCTGCAGAGCCTGAAAAACTTAGAGTTGCTAGATCTAAGTGAATGCTCTGGAGTTGCAGCTGACGGGTTGAAGTATTTGCGGAATCTGAAAAACTTAAAGTGTCTTGATCTGCGGGATTGCTATCAACTCACGAATGACGGTCTGAAGTATCTGCAAGAGCTGAAAAATTTAGAGTTCCTCGATTTGAGTGGATGTAATCAGCTCACAAATGACGGGCTAAAGTATCTGCTAGATCTGAAAAACTTAAAGAGTCTTTATTTAGTTGGGACTTCGATTTCGATTCCATCGGAAGTATTGGGGTCTAAGAATCCTCAACAGATCTTTGAATGGTTAAATAACGAGGATAAACAACCTCTTCAAGCCTTCAAGTTACTATTAGTTGGTATGGGGAGAGTTGGCAAGACTCATCTCAGAAAACGTTTGACGAAAGACCCGGAACGCACCAACCACAACGAACCAGAGACTCATGAAATTGTAAGCATTCCACATGAATGGCCAACAAAAGGTGATTCCAATTTCGAAATGCTACTTTGTGATTTCGGGGGACAGGGGTTAATGCATCACACGCATCGGTTTTACCTTGGAGCAGAGCATTGTTTTTATCTGCTTGTTATTCGTGCCGACTGGCCCCCAGAAAAAAACAGGCTTGATTACTGGCTTCGCACGATTGCATTGCACAGCGATGCAGGTACGAAAGGCAAGTCGCCTGTACTGATTCTGATCACCCAAACCGACCGAGTGGATTTAGCCAAACAGGACGTCAAATTACATAAAAGCACTGGATACAACGATTGGGATCCAGAGGCAATTCTAAAAAATTATGACCGATTGCTAGAAGATCTCAAACGAGTGTCTGCCCCTGAGTGCAAGCACTACGGGGCAAACGTAGTAGGTACTATTGGTGGGCTAGGATACGACAGTGAACTTTCTCTTGACGATCAGCAATTCAAGAATCAACTTCGTGAAAGAAACTACGACGCTATACAGCAACTCAAGAAAATGATCAGCCAGAACATCACAGAGATTCCGGGAACATCTGATGGATATCCGCCTAATTTCTTTAACTTAAAAAAATGGATTACGGAAGAGTTCAAAAGAGGTGTTCCCTACTTTGACTACAAAAAAAACAATGCCTTTCGAATGCTGTGTGAAGCAGAATCAATTCCTGAAAATGATGGAAAAAGGAATTCTGTAGGAGTATTGATTGATAGTAGAACTCTCTATCTACAGATTCTGAGAAATCTTGGACTAATTTACTTTGTAGGGGACTTGCCCTATACCCAGCAAACCTTTTTCACGGAAGCAAAGCAATGGGTTTTTAACCCGAAATGGCTGAACGAACCTGTCTATCACCGTCTGTTATGGGGAACAGAAGAAATACACCAGACAGGTTGGCTTACACTTGATCAATTCAAGTCATTGTTAAGTAGCCCCAGAACAGAAGGCTCCCCTACACCAGACCAGAAAAAACAATACGAAGAACATGAACGAAATGCTATCTGCCAATTACTCGCTACAATGCGAGTAATTCATTATAAGCAAGATGAGGATGGATTCCTTATACCCGATCTACTGAAATCAACTGATCATCCAGAACGAGTCGTTTCAGGTCTCGATAATATCGATGCACCTTTTACAATCTCTTATGAGTATCTTCCTGAACGCATTTTCTTTACATTTCTCGCTCGCCAATATCCTCACATTCCAGTTGAGGATAGAAAAGATAATTGTTTCAGAAATACGATACGTTTTTGGTATGAGCATCCACATGATGTAAACAAGAAGATAGAAGTGGCTGCTGTTTACGAACCATACGCGGATCAAAGTTATCAGCCTCGGATTGTGTTTTATATTGGTGATTCCGATCCCGATGTAATCAGGGACTGTCGGAGGGATTTAGAAAAAGACCTCAGAGCCTGTTACGACAAAGAGCACTGGAATGAGCGTGATAAATTAATTCAAAACGTAAACGGCTTTGAAAGCATGGTGCCTTCTGCAGCACCGAGAGTAGCTCCACCTGCGAAACGTAGTTCAGATCAATCTAATGAAAACGAAATTTGTTTTGGTGATTTCCGGTACGATACAGAGACAGGAAGAATCTATAAAAATAATGTTTTCAAACTACAAATAAAACGAAGTACGCTTTCAGGGATTTTGCTTCGGGCCTGTCTCGAAGAAATGAAAAAGAAAGATTACGATTCATTAAAGGATGGTCTTTTCAAAAATAGTATAAACCCAGCGAAGCTAGAAAAATATGGATATTTTTATTCCAAGTGCAACGACTGTATAAAAAATAGAGACACAAGATGCGGGAAAGATTTTAAAGCGAAAGTGAAAAAGACCAACCCAGTCACTGGCAAAGAGCATGAAGTGGTAAAGATCTACGATTCTTGTGAAGAGTATTACTCGGCACATCCTAATAAACTGATCAGCGTCAAAAGTTCTCGACTCAATTCTCTTAATAAAAAGCTTGAGAAGCTAAAGAAAGACGGAGTTGAGTTTACTATCGAGCAGCTTCAAAATGAAAATCTCTTGGAAATCGTCCTGAAACCAACGAATGGTCTCAGCGAAAAACAAAATATTGCTGAATAAAAATGCTGACGCCCCCCCTGTTGGCTTATCCCTATTGAGATAAAATGCTTACGTGCCACCGTCTCATTGTTATACTGAGATTTGATTCAAATTCTGACGCAAAACTGACGCATAAATGACTAGGAATTAATTTCCGTTCATATCGCTGACTCTCTCCTGACCACTACCCATTACAACCGCTTCCAGTAAGTTTTTCTAACTTTAAAACTTTTGGAGGTGTGAAGATGAAACGTTTAATCAAAGAGTCAACGGTTCGTATCGTCAAGAGAGTCAGCGATGTTCTTCGAACAGCATTTCTCTTTTCTGTTCAGCAGTGTCGTAAATTAGATCAAAGGGTATTTGTTGATTCTTTTTTACGAATATTGGAGCTGCTCTGTCTCTTCGGAGGTATTTATCAATTAATTAGTAATATGCTCCCATGTTTGTTTATCGAATGTGGACAACAGGCTGTCTATGTAGCAGCTATGAATCCAATTTCGATATTCATATTTTTGAGTGTGTTACTCCAGAGATTATTTTCTCCTTTGAATGCAGATTCGATATTCATGCATGAGAAGGATGAGAAAAATTCAGAGGTTGAGAAACCAGCCACTCCAATAGAATATGATGACTACGACAGGTTGCAGTTGGACATGATGACAGATGACGGGGGGCCTACTGTTGACTAACACTTAATCTCTTGCGGAAAAATATAAAAAGCTGTGCCAGTGGCCTTCACTGAGTACAGCTTTTTTATTTTCCCAATCAGAGTTGCTCAATGACTCCTTAACCAACTATTTCTACTATAAAAGAAAAATTAATCAGGGTATCTCAGGGTCAAATTCATTGAGGAGTGAGCGAACCTTATTTATCACCTGCCCGTTTGGAATATGATGTATTTCGCCACCATCTGAGAATATTTTAATATAAAGTGACTCTGGGTTTTCTCGGAATCCAAGTCTAAACTGCATCACATTTTGAGAATTCAGGAGTAATCGAAAAGTTTCAGCGTCGCCATGGGGTTCGAGAATACGAACTTGATCAGGGTCAGTTTGTTTTTGCATTAGGATATCTAGTTCCTGTCCCCCAAGCATGTAAAATAAACGTGCGTTTTTTACAAATACTCGTCTTCTACCGATATTTGTTAATATGAGTTTTAAACCCCTAGGCTCATCGATAACGGAAAGTTGACTTTTCAGTTTTTGTAAACCAGCATGCCAATATATATAAATCCCCCACAATAAAGTAACTACTGCTGTTAAAGCTCCAATAATTGGTATCCATACCTCTGTCCAATCCGCTTTCTCTCCTTTGTCAGCTATCTCCTTGATCACCTCTTCTGCGATCAGTAGAAAACTATACATGATGATTTCCTTTCAGCTCATTGGTGATACATCAGAAATAAAAATTTATTATCCCTACAGCTCTTTAACTTCTAGTTGTCCTTCACAATCCTCTGATACCCCTTCGAACTCAACCGAAGATACTGAACCGAATCCAACTTCATCCGCTTCAAACAATCTGACAAATCGTGCCCTCCCCCAAGAACAATCACTTTGATCCCCTGCCCCTTCAATAAGATCTTGATCATTTCATCTTCCCGTTTCTCTTCTGCCTTTTCATCTATTTGAATCTTGCCATCTTTTCCAACTGGATTTGCAGCTTCAAAAGCCTCAGCATTTTCGAGAGGCAAGACTGACTTTAACTGTCGATTTATCAATAACTGAGCAGGAGCTCCCATCTGCAGCAAATCTCGCCGATACTGCTCTTTAAAGAACAGATCAAAAGTACCATCACCTTCTGGAACTTCGAATTCCCGAAGCGTTTTTATGAAGCTGTTGAAAGCACTCAGATTCTTCTCTGTTAGCCCTTCCATATATACTGATCGAACTTTGTGGTGCTTGATCAGATATCTCAGGATCTGTTTCTGTTCTTTCTGAACCGACTCCACATCATTTAGAAATTCAAGATACCGCTTATCGATTTCGGCCTCTGATAATTTGCCATCTGATAAATCTGAAAGGTCAGCGGCAAAATCTTCCTTGGACACATAGTGCCAATTCAGCAGATGAATGACGATCTGTTTTGGCTTGGGTTTTGTTGGTTTAGATGTGACTGAATAGACGCTGGGGAGTTTGCGGAGTTGGGTGATGAGGTTGGGATCATCGCAAAAGGATGCAGATGCTGGGAGGTGCAGGCATAAGAAGATGGAGGCACAGTGAGCTAATTTGAGCATGGCTGAATGGATCACTTGAATTAAATAATGAGCCGTCTGTGTGCCTGCTCCAGACGGCTGTCATTGTACCTTATTTTGTTTTAGATGACATCTCTGTTTTTATTCATCCGTCTTTAATTTCTCTCACTTTCTAACTCTGTGTTTGGATCAATTATCACACTCGAATTCAACTGGCTTTCAAGAAGCTCTAATTTCGTTTTCTGTTTTGCCAGTTCAACAATGTTGTCGACTCCAAGCTTCTCCAACAACGTCTTCCGACGCATTGAAATTGTTCGTTCCGATACATCAAGAGAATGAGCTATTTTCTTATTCGCATGTCCTTCCAGTAAAAGGTCCATGACAATCTTTTCTTCCTCAGATAATGTTGCCATTTTCTTTTCGGTTTCATCAAGCCATTTTCGAGCTATGTAATTATCCGAATCGTGTTTGATAGCGGCAATGATATTGTCCCAGAGATCCTGTTCTGGATAAGGCTTGGAAAGAACCGACAAGGCTCCTGCGGAAATTGCATCAACAGTAAGCGGTACTTCCAAAAAACCGGAAACTAGAATCGCTGGAGCATGATACCCAGATACCTTCAACTGTTTGATAAGCTCCAGACCGTTCATGCCTAGCAGCCGTAAATCTGTGAAGATGCAACCACAGATATCGGGATCAGTCTGATCTAAAAATGATTCAGCCGATTCAAATGAATTGGATGTGAATCCCATACATTCAACCAAGCTTTCAACTGAGGATCGAACGGACTCATCATCATCTATAATATAAACACACGGATTATAATCCGGTGGTAATCCAAGTTTGTTTCTCATGCTCGTAGACTCACTTCATTGCGGGTATGTTTTTATACGATGGCCCTTTCGATTGAAGAAATATGGTGTTAAATAAGTGCTTTTCTAGTGGGTGCCAGTTTGTGTTGTCATACATTTCTATATCAGAAGTATAACACGCTCATTTGTATTGATTTCATGAAAAAAACATCAGAGAACAAAGATGTGTTCTCTGATGTTATGGATCTATGAACTGACGACTTGGATCATTCAGGTTTTTATGTACGGGCTAAATTATGGACTAAGAAATCTAAAAGTTGATTTTCCATAACCCGAAGTGAATGAGGTAAACAAATACCACCATTCATTTACCTCCTTATTTCTTCGAGCTGTGATTTCTTTTTCTTTCTTTAAGTTTGGAGATGAGCATTTTTTCAACACGTACAAACTCCTTGGGGCTTTGAGCAAATTCGCTTTCTGCCTCTTTGATGAATTCCTTTTTTTGCGAATTCGTTAGCCCAAGCGATTTGTGGGTATCTTTCCAGAAGGTCTCTGCCACCCTTCTTCCAGCCATCTTCATTGCGGCAGGTAAGAGCCGCTTTGCTTCTTTCTTGAAATCTGCCTCCGTGTTTAGATTGTCGTAGTCGATTCCTTCCAGATCAAATTCGAGTTTTTTATCTGGCATGGTTTCCTCGATTGCAGGGAGAATTGTCAAACACGAATGCTTTGGACCCCAGTTCTTATAGCCTGCTCCATTTTTTCTTTCGCCTCAGTATGATCTTGTGGCTCGACAACCCAATGATCAAAAACATAGCCTTTTATATTCGCCATACCTTCTGAGACAAATACATCACATACGATGCACTCGTAAACATTAAAGTCTTCATCAGAAATTGTGATGGTATGACCTTCTTGTGCTAATACATTTGCAGACAGAATGAATGTGTCAGGCAGCACTCGTCCCCGAGAGAAAGCATCACCACCACGAGATGGTTTTCGGAACGCTTTGCTCAGTCCTTTCTGTATTTCGAAAGTGTGTATCAGCACCAGAGTATTATCGTCCGTGATATAGAAGTATTGCATATTGTTCTACCTCCATATTAGATAATCGTTATTGAGCAAAATTACTGTCAAAAAGAACTTATCCAGCTATTGTGTGGCTCAGATTATGAGACTTTTTGTTGGAGATAAATCTGTCGTGAATTGTAAGCCTGACGCATTGAGGCATTCTGTGATCGATCCACAGATTCAGCAATGATTGTTGCTATGCTTTTTGTGCCCCAATCCTGTCACACTTTCAATCCGAAAACAAAATGAGCATTTGGTGCAATTTCATGAAGTGGTACTTTCGATTATTGGTTGAATATACGACCTGTTCAACCTCTCAAAATGACATTCGATTCAGATATCACAAACTATTACCGGACACATCAACAAATCAAATATTCATACTTTTATGATTTATCCAAACGACCAACTGATTCGTCACCTTAAAGTATGTGACCGGCGGTTTTTATGACATTGGCATCCATGTGGGCAACAGATTAGACCTAGCCTTCGATCAAAGAGGGTAATGAACTAAAATTACCGATGAGTTTTCAGGGAGGCAAAAGTCAATGACAAGTAAACAGACACCAGAAGAACTCATTCAGGAAATCTATGTAGATGGAGTCCAGTCACAGTCAGGAATTCGATCCATCGAAGAACTGTCTCTACATGGCGAAAAAGGGATAGATGCCATGATATTCGCATTAGAATATCCACCAACCACCTCACTTTCCTCACATGACTTGGTGGATGCGATCTCAGAAATATTCTGGGCACTGGCAAGGGACAATTCAGATCACCTGATCGATGCAATGCTTGAGGGAAGACTCGGCAAAACTTGGTGTTATTCGGCACTTGGAAATGCAACAAGTGAGCGATCAATAGATGTTTTGATTAATGGGTTGTCCGAGCAAGAATCAATGTTGCGATGGCTGTGTGTTGAAGCCTTGATTCAGCGAAAACACAAACGAACGATTGGTCCGTTAGTGGAAAGACTTAAAGATCGATCTGAATTGGTAAAGTCTTCCATCGTAACTGCGATGAAAGATCATGAATGGTTACGCTGTCCTGACGCTCTCCCACCGCTCCAGAAAATCAGGGAAAATAAATCCTTCACCAAGAACAGTCCCGGAACTTGGAAATGTGCAGGTGAGGTTATTGATCTGATCTCTGCGGAAAATGTTGACAAGAAGTAGTATGTATTTTATTCGTTGTTTACAGTAGATGAAGAAACTCACTTTACGGTGTATAGTGAGACATGGCAATGCGTAAGACTACCAATAATTTGTACGATCCTCGCCACGATGGGCAGGCCATTCGCCTCAGCGACTTGCAGGTCAGCGGCAAGGCGTTCGATCCAGCCCGGACAAACTATTTCACGATCTATCTGATCGAGAGCGGTTCGGGGACGGCGTGGGCTGACGCTTCTCAGTTTGCATTTGGTGCGAGTTCTCTTCTGTTTTTCGTCCCGTATCAACACATCCGTATCATCCCCGACTCGCCGGTTCAAGGGAAAGTGATTCAGTTCCATGCCAACTTCCTCTGTGTTGAAACCTTTCATGCCGAGGTTGGGTGTAGCGGCATACTGTTCAACGACCCCTACGGCATTCCAGTCGTTCAACTGGACGAAGATGTCAAAATCAAGGTGCTAAGCCTGATTGACGATCTGCGGAGGGAACAGACAGAGCGGGCTCTTGCATTCAGTGAGGTAATGCTGGCCCATCTCAAGGTGCTGCTTATTCTTGCCACACGGCTCAAATCCTCGGACACAGTTCTCTGCGGTCCCACGACACACGATCCTCAACACCCTGTCCTGATCGAACTCAGAGAATTGATTGAGAAAAACTATCACATTCTGCATTCCCCCTCAGATTATGCCAAACTGCTCCATGTCACTCCCAAGACACTGGGGCGGATCGTGCGGGAGAATCTCGGTACCACGCCGACCGAACTGATCCGTGCCCGCATTCTAACCCATACCAAGTGGCAATTGCTGCACACCCTGAAGCCGGTGAAGGAGGTTGCAAAGGAGGTCGGGTACAGCGACGAACTCTACTTCAGTCGCCTGTTCAAGAAAGCCACGGGCTATTCCCCCACGTTCTTTCGTGAATTCGAGACGGAAATCCGAGGCGGAAGCAATCTGTCCATGCTTTCGTCCCATGCGTCCATTCTCGATTCCGATGCAGTTGTCGATAATGACTCTCAGACGAAAAAGAAATCGAAACCGACCGGGGTGTGAAAAACTCTCGGTCTTTCCAACGAGAGGAGTATCGGCATGGTGAAGTTGTTTGAACTGGCGGCCCGGATGGACAAAGTGGGTGTGGCCGTGACTCGAGTGGGGTTGATCGTGGTGCTGCTGTGGATCGGCGGGTTGAAGGCGTTTCCGTACGAAGCAGATGGGATTGTTCCTTTCGTCGCCAACAGCCCCTTCATGAGTTTCTTCTTCGCCGATGGCGACAATTACAAAGCCCATATGAACCCGGAAGGTGTGCTGAACACGGAGAACCGTGCGTGGCACGAAGCAAACCACACCTACGAATTTTCCTACGGACTCGGAGCGGTGATCGTGCTTTACGGACTGTTGCTCTGCCTGCATCCGTGGCTGCCACAAGCGGCGACCGTGGGGAGCTTTCTGGTGTTCGTGATGTCAATAGTCACCTTATCATTTCTCATCACGACACCCGAGTCTTGGGTGCCCAACCTTGGAGATGCCCAGCACGGGTTCCCCTATCTCAGCGGTAGAGGTCGGCTCGTCATTAAGGATGCTATCATGATGGGAGCGGCGTTGGTTACGATGGCGGATTCTGCGAAGGCGTACCTGCGAAAGCGGGCTTCTTCACAATAATGACAATTTCGACCACCAATATAATTCCGGTATTACCTTTACTGGCGAATAGGAATGGTACAACTCGCTTGCGAAGCCCGAAACATACTCATAATCATCCTGTTCAGAGGATAAAAGAACATGATTTAAACGACGACAGCCATCAGTAACTGTTTATGGTGGTCGTTTCCTTGGTTTTGTCCATATTTCTGTATAGACTAATTTCCTGTGGTTGAGCAGACTGAACCCGTTGTGTCAGACGATCCACAAAGACTTTTTTTATGAATCGGATTGAAGATGGCAGAAGGTACAATTAAGAGACTGACGGACAAAGGTTTTGGCTTTATCGACACGGGGAGCGGCAAGGACCTATTCTTCCACTCGTCAAACGTCGAAGGGGTAAGCTACGATGATCTCTATGAAGGACAACGAGTATCGTTCACCGAAGGACGTGGGCAGAAGGGGCCGATGGCGGAGAACGTCAAGCCGGTCTAAACATTGAAAACGATTCAGGAAACCAAGAAGCCGACGCAATTCGTCGGCTTCTTGTATTGAACATGCCCTTGTCCTGAAAGCCGATCACACCACCAACTCCAGTTCTTCAAACATGATCTTGATATTGGCGAACCACCATGATCTTCCGCCTCTCCCAAAAACTCAATCAGAAAATCAAAACAGGTATGTTAGAAGCCCTTCCCTTACACCAGAACCCATTTGCTGACTGGTCGTGTCACATTTTCCCAGCAAATCGCCGTCAGTACATTTTGCTGAGTAATACCAAATCACTTTATTCCTGCGTGATGCCAGCTAAAGGTGTTACAAATCAGCACCGGTTCGCTGAAAATGCTTTGAACTGTATCAGGGATTTTACAGCCGATGACGCTAATCAATGGGCGTACAGGGCATTCATTTCTCCAGAAATTGGAAAAGCTCAGTTTGCTAAAGCGTTGAATCGATCCGTAACAAGCTCAATGAATCAATTAGTAGATTGTGCTCAAGGATTGCTGACTGAATGTCAGATGTCACCTCATGAAGTGGGCTTTAAGCTGAATGATTTTCTGTTGTCATCTATTGCTGAGAAAAAGTCAGATGGATATGGCAGACCAGAAGATGCGTTTCGGAGAATGGCGGAATCGAGGAAAATAGAAATAGCTGAATCAGATCTGAAAGAAGATGATGCAGCGGACAATCCCACAATATGGTTTATTTATATTCTCAGATGTGCAGATGAATCATTTTATACTGGCATCACTACTGATTTGAACCGGAGGTATGAGCAGCACAACGCTGGTACTGCTTCACGCTATACCCGTAGTCGTCTTCCAGTCAGTATGGTGTATCATGAAATTCAAGCCAACCGAAGTTTAGCTTTAAAGCGTGAACTGGAAATCAAGGCGATGTCACGCAAGTTGAAAGAAGAGCTGATTGAATCTGTGAAGTGAGGCTTTTTAAATCTATGGAAGACAAGACAATTGAGTATTTGAGCAATGAGATCATCTGGTTTGATTTGAAATATTGCATTTCTAATATGAAATCTTGCAATCGGGTATTGATACCTTCAATTTCATCACCCCCTCTTTCGTGACATTTGTTTTTGTCAAATCCAATTTGGTCAGTCTTGTCAGCCCATTAAGATGTAGAAGTCCTGCATCTGTGACGTTGGTGTATGAAAGGTCCAATGCCGTCAGTTTGGTCAGTTCTTTAAGATATTCAAGTCCTGCGTCTTTGATATCGTAGTTGAACCCAAGGTGCAATTCGGTCAAATTTGACAGTCCTTTGAGATGAACGAATCCTACATCGGTGATGTTGGTTCCATACAGACTCAATGTGGTCAGTTTGGACAGTTCTTCAAGATGCACGAGTCCTACGTCACTAATGTGACTGGGTGAAAGTTTCAATATCGTCAGGTTCGGCATCTCTTTTAGATGCACAAGTCCTGCGTCACTAATGTTGGTGTCCTTAAGGTTCAATGTCGTCAGATTTGTTAACCTTTTCAGATGCTCAAGTCCTGCGTCAGTGATGTCGCTACCTGAAATGTGCAATGTGGTTAGCCCCTTCAGATGCACAAGTCCTGCGTCACTAATGTTGGTGTCTTTAAGGTCCAATGTAGTGAGATTGGTCAACTTTTCAAGATGCTCCAGTCCTGCATCAGTGATGTCGCTACCTGAAATGTGCAATGTGGTCAGCCCCTTGAGGTGCAGAAGTCCCTTATCACTGATATTGGTGCCTTTGAGGTTCAAGTTGGTCAGGTTGGGCAACTCTTGAAGAGTCACAAGTCCCGCATTAGTAATCTTGGTGCTATCAAGGTTCAATGCAGTTACATCGGTCAACCCTTTTAGATGCACAAGTCCTGCGTCACTGATGTTGCAGCGTGCAAGTTCCAATGTCTTCAGATTTGACAGTCCTTTCAAATGCATAATTCCTGTGTTTGTGATCTTGTTGCCGGTAAGATTCAATGTGGTTAGATTGGTTAACCCTTTAAGATGCTCCAGTCCTGCATCACTGATTCTGGTAGCAGAAATGTCTAATGTCGTGAGATTGTGAAGTTCCTTGAGATTCTGAAGTCCTGCATCTGTAATGTCGGTGTATACAAGGTGTAATGCGGTCAGATTTGTCAGCCCTTTAAGACGTTCAAGACCTGCGTCACTGACTTTGGTATAATCAAGATTCAATCTGGCCAGTTTGGTTAGCTCTTTAAGATGAACGAGTCCTGCGTCACTGGTCTCACTAAAAGAATGATCGACCTGAATAACATTACCCGTGTCATCAAGAGTAATTATTCCACCAAATGACTTGATCGCTTCGATTGCCTTATACTCAGAATCGATATCAGACTCTGGCTTGGTGGTAGAACCTGATTTGATCGGAGAGTCCGTGTTGGTGACAGTTTCCATACTGGTAGCAGGTTCATCCGTGTTACCACAACCACTGCACAACAGAAGAAAAATGAAAGTGTTGACAATCTTCATAGCATATCGTTCTTGTGAAAAATGAGATGGACCGAATACAGAAGCTTTTGCTCAATTATGTAAATCGCACACCGTTTAGTTAATTGCTTTTTATAAAACTAGCCTTCCCCCCCCCACATCTTCCACATGCTTTTCCATCATTAGGCCCACATAACCGCCCACGCTTTGTGTTCTTGAAATACTCACAGTTTTCGTTGTGTCGCACATTGGACGAGGTGTTCAACCAAAACATTGTAGCGGGTGTATTATTTGGTTTTCTCTTTCTGGCTCTATATTCCCACGGAGGCAGTGGATTGGCATCAGTCCAGAGACCACGCTTCGCCTTGCGTGCTCTTAACTCTAATTCAGCCAGACGTTTCTCATCATTATATTTTTTGTAATGCCATGCCCAGCCATCTTCAATCATTTTTGCATTGGCGTCTACGTCTCCCACCATGATGATAACGAGTGTACGACCATAGCGATCCTCTCCCGTCTTCTTGACCGTCACGGTTTTGCCGAAGACCATCTTTGACAATGCTTGCTTGGATTTTGTCCCGAAGCTCTGACTCGATTCTGGTGCATCAATTCCTTCCAGCCTCACTTTGACTGTCTGGCGGTTGACCAGAACCTTGATGGTATCACCGTCAGTGACTCCAATGACTTTTCCAGTGAGAGTGCTGACAACCTTTGGTGGTGCCGCAAGGACGATTCCAACGATGAGCAGAGTCACGATGGCTGTGAGGTAACGCATATTTAATAGCAACCGTTGAAGGAATAAAGCCGTTTAATGGAGGAAGTATGCCGTAGATTTCGCTCTAGCCCTTAGTGAGTCAGTCGAGCTGTTGGATCTGAATGTTTCGGAACCTTGCAGTACCTGCTTTATCTGTCATCAGACCAATACTTCCTTTTCTTAGGACAATGGGGGCCTTTGATATCACCTCTACCCCATTCATTTGAACCGATACTTTTCCATTACTTACCTGAATTTTTAACTGATTCCATTCGTTTGCTCCCTTATAAGAAACACTATTGGGTGCTACCCTATTAAAAATAGCACCACATAACTTTTCCGGTTCAAATGATTTCCCGATTTTCTCTAATTTTTTTGAACTCTCTGCAACGATGGCATCGTCAATCAGTTGAACTTCATCGCCATTAGCGAGCAGAACACCAGAATTACCTTTATCTGATAGTCGAAATTCCAAATCGAGTTCAAATTCACGGAATTCGTTTATCGTCATTAGGTTTTTTCCGGGAATCGTATTGATAATTGTTCCGTTACGGACCTCCCAACCCGGAACGACTTTCCAACCTTTTAGGGTCTCGCCATCAAAAAGTGAAATCTGCTTTCCACCAGACGGTTCGAAATTATCAGCCATATTTTTCTGAGACGGAACGAGTGTATGAGCACGCTGATATGTTACGCATACAGCATTAGGTACTTCTTTGGTGTTGAATGTTTTGGGGCGTTGATTATTGGAAGTTCCCTCCATACTAGCCGTGTAGCAAAACCGCATCACATCAGTTTCGATTTCATATATACCTCGCAAAACAATAGATCTATTACCTAATCTGCCTGACAGATTTACTGCACTAGGTTTCTGATTTGGCAAATACTCTACGCTCCCGGATATTTCTTTATTTGACCATGTGAGATGGAATTGATCATCTTTCACATAAAGAGTCTTCCCCATGATTTGGATCTCTTTTTCTGTCAGTGATTTTCCAGCATTTTCCTCAGCAACAGCGATCCAGTTTCCATTCAGTGATAGAGGTGTTTGCTCGTTCATTCTTTGAGAAGAATCTGCAGTGGCCAAAGGGATGTTCCTGATTTCATTGGAAATCTTCCTGAATTTGTTTTTATCTCCAAAAGCGATGATTGTTAACTCAGGGCCATCAATAGCAATAGTGACACTCTCACTGCCGAGATTACCGCTCAGAATATTATCATTTAATTTGCAACTCACTGTTTTACCATCAGCCAAAGTCACAGCGTAGATCGAATCTGCAAGCTTTTCTATGGTTACTTTATGGAGACCTCCATCATGGGAATATGTCCCATTTAGGTGAACCAACACTGATTTCTTTAAATCGCTTTTACCTTTGAAAAAGTTTTCAATACTGATGCTGAAAATTCCCTCGCTTTCTCTACTCCCGGAAAGTGGAGCAGAGAAAAATAATTCCTTCGTGGACGAGCAGTATCTTGGGAATCTGCCAATCAACGTTTTGTCTCCAATTTTGATTGGAGTATTAGACTTCGAGAATAACGGATCATTCACTGATTCTCGTGATATCTTGATCATTTCACCAAATGCTCCGTTGCTGGTATTTGTGCGATTGGTGAGGAATAGAGATAAGCCATCTGACGTTACAAAAGGAGTTGTTGACGGTATGGGATTGGGATAGGGGAGAATGCGATGCTTTGAATTTATGTCCCATTTTGAAGATCTGTTTTTGCGTGTAACAACCCAATGTCCTTTTTGGTTTTCATTTATACCATAACAGGACATATATAATGACAGACCGTCTGGGGAAAGACATGGAGCCATTACGACTCCCATGTCTCGAAGTTCCCGAATCTCAATTGGTGCGGTAAATCTATCCTGAGTAGAGTTCCGATTTGTGAAGAATAGCCGTCGCCCCAGATCTTTGTTTCCAATCTTCATTTGGCGACTTAGGACCATACTCAAGCCATCTTGAGTAACAGTTGGCATAAAGCCTTCGAAGAGACGTGCTTGATTTCCGAAAGCTTCACTGGTGTTTTTACGATGAGCCTGCCAAATAGAATCACCTCTCGTCCAGTAGATTGAAAGACCATCTTGAGAGATCCATGGGGCAAAATTAGGGGGATCACCATTCAATTCATTGTGGACGATTAATTGAGGTTCAGATGGCGAATCATTTTCAACAATATCGACCTTGTCTTCTGGTTCAGGATTAGCATTCGAAGGGGCTTGGTCAGTTTGGCCTGAGTCTACAACAGGCTCTGGTATCTCCTGCATAGCTACTGAGGAGGCTTCAACTTGCTTCTCAGGTTCTTTCTTATCTGAAACCGTTTCTGTGTTTTCTTGATGTGCGACTTCGATATTAGTTTCTTTTTCAGAGCCTGTTAGTTTATGCCACGGCAACCAGAATGATGCAGCCGCCATACCAAAGAAGGCAACTGCCAATATAGCAACGATTCCGGCATACTCCCGAAAAAAAACACCTCCTTCACCAACTGAACGTCCACCTTTCGATGAAATTGAAGATGGAGATACATTGGGATCGATCTGACGATTCTTTCTTCGTTTTTTGAAGAGATGAACTTTGCGGTCATATTCCCTACGAAGTTCAGGGCTTACGAGCGTGATTTCTGCTTCATCAATCTGGCTGATGAGTTTGTTGGCATGATTATTGTATTTAGTTCCCAAAAACTGTTCGACATGCGATTTCTGTCGCTTCGCAGCAGATCTGATTACTCCTAGATCATCTTCGTCCAGAGATATACCTAACAATTCATAATGAGTAGGAGGGCATTTCTTTTCTGGAATACCCAGCCATTTATGATAAGGATTGAAATTGTGCGATTCGGTATTAGATCGTTTCTTACTCAAGATAGTGGCCCTTAATAAATCAAGAATAACGATATGCCTGAATCAATGTACCACATTTGGGGCACAAAATGCCAGTGGGCTTAAAAAGCTCTAAATAAAGGTTCTCGCTCAATAGTTCCACAACCTATTGATTCGAGATATCCTTTTTAGGTCCAGCTTTTCCCCAAGTAGATACTGCCATTCCCAAAAAACAATCGCCAAGACAGCTAGAAGTGCAGTATATTCTCGAAAGAAGCCGCTCACTTCATTAATTGATGGAGTTCCACTAGCGGAAAAGTGAGTAGGAGCGACATTAAGATCTACCTGACGATTCTTACATCGCTTTTCGAAGAGATGAACTTTACTGTCATATTACTGGCGAAGCTCTGGGCTGAGTAATGTGATCTCAGCTTCATCAATCTGACTGATCGGTATCTTTGAGAAATTGTTGAACACAGTGCCAAGGAATTATTCAACATGTGACCGTCCGCGATCAGCAGCTGATTTAATTTCTCACGCTCAACCGTCCTGAATCATCTTTGCGTTGGCGGCTAGGTCAAGGATGAGTAGAGTCACGATGGTTGTGATGTATCGCATACCATTTCCTTATAGTGTAGCCCGATAAAGAACAGGATCGAGATTGCAAAGACTTCTGAGCGATCCATTCAGGATGAAGATCCGTGGTGATCTTCCAAAATCAAATACCCGATAAAGATGAAATTGATCAGGAATGTCTTCCGAACAGAGAAGTTCATTCTGTGTCAAAAAGAATGGGAAGTATTTCCCAAGACCGGTAGATTTCACTTCCAACATTCTTTCTGAATCTGTCTGCTCATCGAACGAAAGAATATCAAAACCCAAACCATCGCCATATTCTTTAGATGCCCACACGACTTTCTGAGCTAGATCATCTCTACCAGCCAGTTTCAGTCTATGTTGTTCCAATTCGAAAACGAACTTCTCGCCAAGACTACCAAGCTTGCGATTCACTGCATCACGTTCTGCGAAATTGATTCTCTTATCCTTCCGGGAAAGCCAAGGCTTAACGGATGGTTTAGGGGAAATGATTTTATCTGGTGGAGCTTCGATAATGTTTTTAATTTTAGAAGATTCTATCTTCTTAGGTTGTGTTGGATTCAGAACTGGTGAAGTATCGAAAAGTTTCACCAACTGTGGGTTATTGTTTAAATACTCCTCAACACTCTCTGCTAGAAGCTTCTGATAATTGCCCCGTGGTTTATAACCATCGATGTACGGCAATCCCTGTTCGACCAGAACAGCACTAATATTTTGGTGTTTGAATTCAACTGAGCCTTTCGAACGATCTGATAGCTGAGGAATCAGTAGGTTTCTATGCTCTGTTTTATCGTATGACCAATTCTGTATCTCTGCAAAGAGCATCGCAAAATAATCATTGATGATGAGCTGGACTTCTTTTTCAGACCATTTTTGTTTGGGTTTGGGAGTGTCGGGCATCAGCTACTCTCCAATCTCGAATAACCAATCTCAACGCACTCAGCATCGATATCACATCCCACGAACATTCTCCCATTTCGACGACAGGCTACAGCCGTTGTGAAACTGCCAGCCATACAATCGCATACGAGATTTTTAGGCTCAGAAAAATATTGGACCAGCATCTCAACCTCAGTTTCATGTTGCTGCCAGTCATGAAGTGATTTGTCCTTCCCCTGAACCAGCGACACATCTGACCAACGTTTCTTTTTCTTCCATTTTCCTTTTGAAAAAATCAAGATCGGTTTCCATTGGCTCGCAATCTGGAGCGGATGAATCATGTTAGAATCGCCACTCCAGATTGAGGCCATCTGCCATCGGTACGTAAGGTGTTCTCCCAGACGCTCCAGCACCTCTGGTAGATGATATTGGCCGCTGTAGGTTACTAGCAGACCACCGGGTTTTAAGACCCTATCACAGAACTCACTCAGTTCGGAAAGTTGTGGAAGGAATTCTTTATTGTATGGAAAGTCGGTCAGCACGAGAGAAACACTATTTGGTTTTAGTTTTGCCTGTTTCTCAAGATTCTGAAACCGACAATTATACAGTCGAATGTCCTTAGTAGATGATGGCTTAACAACGCTGTTGATGTTCCGTGCGAGTGATTTAACGTTTCGTCTGGCTCGTCTTTGTGCTGAGATCGTGTCGAGAATTCTCCCATTTTCAGAAGGCAAATCTGAAATTACTGACCGAGCAATTTCTAATTCTTTTGGGGTATTCGCGATGATCTGATTGTAACGTGCACTACGATGCTTACCGTCCTTACCCCTTAGCTTTTTCAACTCTGGAATTTCCAAAGTTGAGACCAATTTTCGACGTACTACTTGAACTGTTTTTACATCGGCCCCAATGATTTCCGCCAACCAATTATTGGCGATGTCAGGTGTGCGTTTGAGTTCTTGTTTGATCAACTCACGTTTTTGAGCTGATGTTAAGTG
Organism: Gimesia sp.; assembly: GCF_040219335.1. Taxonomy (NCBI): domain Bacteria; kingdom Pseudomonadati; phylum Planctomycetota; class Planctomycetia; order Planctomycetales; family Planctomycetaceae; genus Gimesia; species Gimesia sp. The sequence continues at coordinate 51,014 of NZ_JAVJSQ010000010.1, forward strand.
CCTACGCTTAACATTGACACTCAAGGCATATTGCCACTTCTCTTCCTCGCTTAGGCCACCAATGACTTGGACTGGGTAATTCTTGATTTTCAGTTCTCTTAACGCTCGCTCGCGTTGATGTCCATCAAGTGTAATCCCATCTTCATCTTGGACAATCGGGTATTGCAGACCATTCTCAGCGATATCAGCTTTCAGAAGATCGAATTCATCTGGCGAAAGATCAGGCATTGGCTGGTATTTCGGGGTGCCATTTCTCTTAATGCTGGATTTGGATTTCTTCTTCGCCATGTTCAATCTCACTGAACTTTATGACAACTTCATTTTTTCTTGGCACGATAGGAAGGCTTAAGATTACGACACAGTTGTTCTAACTGGTGGGCGATCTGTTGCATCTCGGTAGCACTAAGAGTGATATGATTATTCACAAAGAAGCGATTGGGCTTCGTAGGATTGATGACAGTAACTAAGCCACGTCCAATGCGTTCTTTGATAAACCATCCGGGGAGTGCAAGAATCGGTTGTACTTTGACTTGATTGCCAATTGCTGATGTTAAATGTTTTGAAAGCCAATTAGATTCTGCTTCCAGTTGGTTATGAGGGATCGGATGCTCATAGTCAGGAAATCGTAAGACATTGTTCTGGTAATCAACGATTAGTTCTGCTCTGCCGTCACCGTGTTTTGGTTTGCCTCGCATTTTAGTGTTGATTGAAAATACTCCGCTTGGACTCACCACCACATGATCTATATTTCCATAAGGAAATTGGATGTCATGAAATACTCTACAGCCATCAAGCATTAATTGGTTTAGTTCTTCCCCTGTAAACATCTCGCCTTGTAAGCCAAGGGCATATTTTTTCTTTTCGTCTAAGGTCTTTGAAAGTCGATAACCCAAAAATCCCACAACTCCCATCCCCATGGCGAATGATATCGCAGTACGAAGGGCCGACTCCGGCTCACCTCCAAAATATGATTCACTTAGATGAAATGAATAGAGAAGAATCGGTGCTCCCAGCATGAACATCAAATAGAGTGTGACCTCATCACCCAGTTCATTTACTTTTAATTGGAGCGAATAACCGGGGGGCCTCATTAGATCTTGGGTTAGTGGGGATTCTCGATAATGCCTGTTTTGCTTTCGAAGCCAGCAATAAATAATGGCAACTGCTACCCCCATACTAAGAATTGAAAGTAGTAAGGGAATTAGAATTAATGAAAAGTCCGCCCACATCTCTTTATGACCGTTTTTCTACCTGATCAGAGTTCAAGAATGTCCTTTAAACCGTCTAAATCCACATGGGCTCAATTATTGAACATAATTGCATCATATGGTACTCTGGTAACAAATGATATATGCCTTTTATAGAGAATTTATTATCACAAAACATACCACCTATCTCCAATTAAAATATGATCTTAGGTTGCTAAGGCTCAAGGTATTAGATTGGGTTCTTGATTCAAATCTTCGTAATAGAATTTACAATTTTCTTAGGAATAATAGTTAACCCAAAAATGGCGAACGGAAACGGTAAACAATCAGAAACAGTCTCCCAGTCTGAGATCAACGGCATTCTCTGGAAGGCGTGCGATACATTCCGGGGGGCCGTCGATCCATCAGAATACAAGAACTACATCCTTGTGATGTTATTCGTCAAATACATCTCTGATGTCTGGCAAGATCATTATGAGGCCCTTGTTGCTGAATATGGTGATCCCAAAAGCAAAACGGCTAAAGAGCGTATCGAGAGGCGGCTCAAGCGGGAGCGATTTGTACTCCCTGCACATTGCACATTTACCGCATTGTATGATCAACGGAACGAAGCCAACATTGGTGAGATCATCAATACGGCTTTGGACGAAATAGAAGATTCGAACAAAGAGAAGCTCGAAGGTGTCTTCCGTAATATCGACTTCAACTCGGAAGCCAGCCTTGGACAGACGAAGGAACGAAATAATCGGCTCAAGTCATTGCTTGAAGATTTTAGCGATTCCCGACTCGATCTTCGTCCGAGTCGGGTTGGGAGCATGGATGTTATCGGCAATGCCTACGAGTATTTGATTGGGCGATTTGCAGCAGGTGCCGGCAAAAAGGCAGGTGAGTTCTACACACCTCCAGAAGTCTCACAACTGATTGCTCGACTGGTCGATCCTCAACCGGGAGAGCGTATTTGCGACCCAGCTTGTGGCTCAGGTTCTCTGCTCATCAAATGTGGTCAGCAGGTCGGCTCAAAAGACTTCTCCTTGTGGGGACAGGAGAACATCGGGGCGACATGGGCACTCGCTAAGATGAATATGTTTCTGCATGGCATGGACAATGCCCGCATCGAATGGGGCGATACGATCCGCAACCCGAAGTTACTTTCTGATGACAAACTCATGAAGTTTGAAGTGGTGGTCGCCAATCCGCCGTTTTCACTTGAGAAATGGGGCAGCGATGAAGTTAAAGCCGATCCGTATGAGAGGTTTCATTGGGGACATCCACCTGAGAAACGTGGAGATTACGCATTTATCATTCATATGGTTGAGACAATTACCGAGACGAGCGGGCGAGTCGCTGTTGTTGTCCCTCTTGGTGTTTTGTTTCGTGGGGGAAGTGAGGCGAAAATTCGCAAGCAACTTGTTGAGGCTAATTTGATCGACGGCGTCATTGGATTACCCACGAATCTGTTCTACGGTGCTGGAATTGCCGCTGCAATACTGATTTTCCGCAAGCACAAGTCGGATCAAACTATTATGTTTGTGGATGCGAGTAGTGAATACGAAGAGGGTAAAAATCAGAATAGAATTCTTGAAAATCATATTGAGAAGATTGTTGACACGTACAAAGAGCGAGCAACGATTGACAAATATTCGTACCTAGCAGAGTACCAAGAAATCGCTGAGAACGATTTCAATCTCAATATCCCACGTTATGTTGACACTTTTGAAGAGGAAGAACTCGTGGATATCCAAAAGGTACAGGCCGAGTTGGACGCCGTAGACTCCGACTTAAATAAAGTTCGATCACGCATGTTATCATGCCTGAAGGAGTTTGGATTGTGATTAAAGAGCTTCGCACATACGGAATTGAAGAACTGCCGACCGGCTGGACAGTAGAGCATGTCGGTGAGTTTGCTCAGATTGGAACAGGTGGGCGGGATACCCAAGACAAAGTGCCTGACGGGAAGTATCCGTTTTACGTTCGTTCGCAAACGGTGGAGAGGATAAACAGTTATTCATACGACGGAGTAGCCGTGCTGACTGCTGGAGACGGAGTTGGAACAGGAAAAGTCTTTCACTTTGTCGAAGGTCGCTTCGACTTTCATCAGCGTGTTTACAAGGTCAGTGATTTCGCCGAACACGTCTGGCCCCGCTATTTCTACGAGTTTTTCCGCAGACACTTCATTCGTCAGGTTGTCCGCTATACCGCTAAAACATCTGTCGATTCAGTACGAATGGAGATGATTTCAAAGATGGCTATCCCATTACCACCACTGTCAACTCAGAAGAAGATTGCGTCTTTGCTTCAAACCTATGATGAAGAAATTGAGTTGCTCGCCCAGCGAACCCAATTGTTAAAGAAACGGAAACTCGGCCTTGCTCAGCAGTTGTTAACCGGAAAACTAGAACCAGTGAGCGTGGAGTGACGTAATGGCTGTCTCAGAATTCCTTGAAGATTTGGTTTCGCACCTGCCTGCGTTACAGCTTTTGCAACAGATCGGCTACCAGTATCTCACACCGACTGAGGCACTCGATCTCCGGGGCGGCAAACGCAACCGAGTCATATTGGAATCAATTCTGCTCGATCAACTCCGCAAATTGAACCAGATCAATTTCAAGGGCCAGACACACGACTTCACTGAATCCAATCTCAAGAACGCCGTCGATGCTCTGACCAACATTCCCTTTGATGGGTTGGTGAAAACCAACGAGCAGGTGTTCGATCTACTGACATTGGGTAAGGCTCAAGAACAGACAATCGACGGAAACAAGCGGAGTTATACTCTCCAGTACATCGATTGGGAGCATCCCGAGAACAATGTCTATCACATAGCCGATGAGTTCGAAGTTGAGCGAACTGCCTCCCACGAATTGCGGCGTCCTGACATCGTGTTGTTCGTAAACGGGATTCCGTTGGCTGTGATCGAGTGCAAGCGACCTGATGAACATGATGCCGTTGAGGTCGGAATCAGCCAGCATCTTCGTAATCAGCGACAGGGCGAGATTCCCGGTTTGTTCGTTTATTCCCAACTACTCGGTTCGATCTGCCAGAATGCAGGCAAATATGCTACAGCCGGAACTCCCAAAAAGTTTTGGTCTACGTGGAAAGAAGAGTATGCTGGCGATCTTGATGTAAAGCTGGCAAAGCTGATCAATACTCCACTTTCTCAGGAACAGCTTGGTCGACTGTTCGAAAGCCGTAAACCATTGATTGTCTCCAAGATGAGGGAGACTCTGGCTGCTGGAGAGAGATTCCCTTCACCGCAAGACCGATTGCTCTACTGTCTGTTCCGGCCCGAACGACTGCTGGAGATGACGCTACGGTACATTGTCTTTGATAAGAATCAAAAGAAGGTTGCTCGTTACCAGCAGTATTTTGCGATTGGCGAGACACTGGGCCGTGTCACTAAAACAAAGGGTGATGAACAGAGACCGGGCGGAGTGATCTGGCACACGACGGGATCTGGAAAATCTTTAACGATGGTGATGCTGGCAAAGGCGTTGTCGATGGAACCATCGATAAGGAATCCAAAAGTTGTAATCGTCACGGACCGAGTGGATCTTGATCGACAAATCTGGAAGACGTTTCTCGCCTGCCGTAAATCGGTTGAGAGAGCAAACAGCGGGAAGCATCTAGTGGGACTGGTGTCACAGGGCAAAGCCGACATCATCACCACGATCATCGACAAGTTCGAAACTGCGGCGTCTTCCCATGAGCTAAAAGACGAGAGCAATAATGTCTTTGTTCTGGTGGATGAAAGTCATCGTAGCCAATACGGACTGGCCCATGCCAAGATGAAACAGGTTTTTCCCAACGCCTGTTACATCGGATTCACCGGCACACCATTGCTCAAGAAGGAAAAAAGTACCGCCACAAAATTTGGCGGTTTTATTCATTCTTACCCGATGCGAAAGGCTGTCGAAGATAAGGCGGTCACTCCAATTCTATACGAAGGGCGGATGTCAGAACTTCATGGTGACCAGAAAGCCATTGATAAGTGGTTCGACAGAATCACCAAAGATTTATCTGATGAACAAAAAGCTGATCTCAAAAAGAAGTTCCGTCGGGAAGAGGAACTAACGAAGACCTCCGAACGGTTGTATGAAATTGCTTTCGATCTGCTGACTCATTTCTGCGAAAACTACAAAGGAACGAAGTTCAAGGGCCAGTTTGCGGTCAGCAGCAAAGCGATGGCCCTGAAATACCATCAGTTATTTGAAGAAATCGGGAAGGAATACCCAGACAGGAAGGTTTCGTCTCGTGTGATTATTTCGCCACCAGACACACGGGAGGACAATGAGACCATCGAAGAAGAAGATGTGCCGGAAATTCAGCAGTTCTGGAAAGAGATGATGGATGAATTCGGTTCGGAGAAGAAGTACCTCGAACGAACTATTGACGACTTCGAAAATAAACCGACCCCAGAAATCATCATCTGTGTGGATAAACTCCTGACTGGTTTCGATGCCCCATGCAACACAGTTCTTTATATCGATAAGCGACTGCGAGATCACAATATTCTCCAAGCCATCGCTCGTGTGAACCGCCTGTTTGACGGAAAAGACTTTGGCTTGGTCGTTGATTATCGGGGGATTTTCGGGGCACTGGATGAAGCCGTAAAGCAGTACGACTCTTTGAGTGGATTTGATGAGGAAGATCTTGAGGGTACATTCACAAACATCGACGAAGAAATCTCCAACCTGAAAGAACGACACACAAATGTATGGTCTGTCTTTAAAGGAGTCCAGAATAGACAGGACTTGGAGGCAATGCAGCAGCATCTTCGACCCGAAGATGTGAGGCAGGATTTCTACGATGCCTTAAATGAATTCTCAAAAACGCTCCAACTGGCGATGTCATCAGCTAAATTCCATGAGGATACCCCAAAGGAAATTGTTCAGAATTATCTGAGTGACATGAAGTATTTCCGAAATTTGCGGGCAGCCGTCAAGCAGCGGTACAACGAGTCCATTGATTACAAAGAATATGAAGACCAGATTCGGAACATGGTCGATAAATATATCGGTGCCGATGAAGTCAAACGCATTGCCGAGCCAGTCAATATCTTTGAAGTGGATAACTTAGACGAAGAATTAGAAGGAATTGATGGCACGGCTGCTAAGGCGGATTACATTGCTTCAAGGGTCAAGAAGACCTGCCACGAGAAAATGGAAGAAGATCCGGTTCTTTACCAGAGGCTATCAGAAGTCATCGATGAGGCGATACAGGAATACATCGAAATACGAATGAGTGAGGAAGCCTACTTCCAGAAAATGTTCGATGTATGGAATGAAGCAAAGGATCAAGGTTCCTCTAATGTTCCAGCAGAACTGCGAAGTGATCCAGAAGCCAAAGCATATTTCCGGTTGTTTCAGGATGGATTTGAGAAATCTGTTGGCGAAGGCAGAGACGATCTGGCTGGAATCGCTGCTGAAACAGCGTTAAAAGCCAAGAAGATCATTGATGAAAAGAAAATTCGTGACTGGACCGATAACCGGGATGTTGAAAACGCTATTCTGAATGATCTTGATGATCTGATGTTTGCCGCAAAAGGTCGCTACGATTTGCCCCTGACCGGTGATGACATCGATGAAATTCTTGACGGTATCATTCGAGTAGCCAAACGGCGGGAGGTTCAGAAATGACTCCCCGGAACGGAAACACCACCCTACAACCACGGCGACTGGCAATCCAGTATGGTCGTAAGAAGATCAATTACGATCTTTCTTATTCATCTCGCAAAACATTAGCAATCGACGTTCATCCAGATCTGTCGGTTGTTGTAACTGCTCCGAAAGATACTGCTGATTCTGCTGTGAAAGAAAAGATGCAGAAACGAGCGTCTTGGATCATTAAACAACAGAGATTCTTTGAAAACTATCTCCCAACCATTCCTCCCCGTCGATATGTCAGTGGTGAGTCACATCGATATCTGGGGAGGCAGTACCGTCTACGTGTCCATAAGGGAGATGAAGACACTGTGAAAATGGCACGGGGCCAGATCAATGTCTACCTCACCAATCCAAAAGACAAAATCCGCATCAAGCCTCTTGTGGTTAACTGGTTCCGCCAGCGTTCTGAGATCGTATTTCGGGAAATATTTGAATCAGTGGTGGCTAAAGCCGTTCGGTATGGGATTGAAGCCGATGACTTCGAGATCCGGCGAATGAGAAATCGCTGGGGTAGTTGTACGAGAGAAGGTCGAATTCTGTTAAATCCAGACCTGATCATTGCCCCCAAAATGTGCATTGAATATGTAATCGTTCATGAACTCTGCCACCTTCAAGAATATAACCATAGTCCAAAATTCTACCGATTACTGAAAAAGAACATGCCGGACTGGGAACAGCGAAGAGAGCGGTTGAATGCTTGTGTGGTGAATTAACCAGTCATACGAAGGAATTATTTCTGTGACATCGACTACAGATGAATACGAAATCAAAGGCAAAGATTCAGAGGGTAAAGGTATCTTTACCGATGAGGGATTTATCGTGAAGAAGGGCTCGATAGCACGGCGAGAAATTGTTCCTTCTGCACAAGACACTGTCCCACCAGTTCACCAGCGTCTCATTACTGAGGGTGTGCTAGAGGAACAAGGTGATAATCTTCTTTTTGTCAAAGATCATTTGTTTAATTCCCCCAGTGGGGCTGCCGCCGCTATTCTAGGCCGTTCGGCAAACGGTTGGAAAGAATGGAAGCGAGCTGATGGGCAATCATTGAGTGAGGTCAAACGAATTACAAGAGACAATACAACTCCACTTCTTTATGAAGCGAGTCGTAAACAGATCATCGAACGTCACCGACAACTTGAAGACGAAGGAAAACTTAGAACCAATCAGCAGCTTGATAAAGAGTACGCACTATTTAGTGAACGATTTGGTCCGTCGGTCTTACAAGGGCTCGATGGTGAGGTACTTTTGAACTTAATTCACGATCACAGTGATCGTGACAGCCTCGTTTACTGGCTCGAATTCAAAAACGATGAGGAATTTGAAACCCGAAGGTTTGGCAGTATTGCTGGTGGGAGTGCACTGAAATTTCGAATCTTTCGTCGAAAAGAAACTGGAAATTGGCAAGCAGGAAGCAAACAGGGAAATCGTCCAGAAGACATCTCGATTGAAGAAGCAATCGTTTATGCTCGTATTCATCGTGATCAGCTAATCAAGGGGTGCGAACTGCTCAATGAATTGCCCATAAATGCAACGGACGACGATTATGCAGAGTTTCAAGACCAGATGGACGAGTATGCCCCAGACGTGAGTCGTTTGGCATGGGGGCATAAGTATTTCAGCCTATTATTTCCTGATAAGCTCGACGATTATCATCGCCCTGATTATCAACACTTTCATCTCTTGAAATTACTTCAATTACCCCCGGAAGGCACAGGTAGGTATATCTGTGGTGGACGTTTTGTTGCTGCTGCCAACGAAGTCGGTCTCAGTATGAATCATTTAACATCCACATTGAACGCTGTTCACGGTAGATTTCATCGCTATTGGCGGATCGGTACAACATCAGGAACGACTGGGACAAGTTACTGGCAGATGATGCGTGAGCGTAGCTGTGTGGCTGTGGGGTGGCCAAAGCTGGGCGACCTTTCTTGGGTTGAAGCCAAGAAGGAGTCACGTCAGCAATTAAAAGAACTCATAGAAGAAAAATATCCGAGTCATCATACAAAAGTAGGACGTGAGTGCTCTCAATTTGTTCAGTTTGCCGCTGAGATTGCAGAGGGCGATATTGTTTTAGCGGCTAATGGGATGAAAATTCTTGGGATAGGTCGCGTAGTAGGGGAATACGAATTCGAAGCTGAATTCGATTTTCCCCACCAGAGAAAAGTTGAGTGGCTGTCCGTTGATGAATGGCAGATGCCTGAATCTAGTGAGGGACTACGATCAACAGTTCGTGAACTTCGAAAGTTTAATGATAACCTTTTGCAAATAGAACTTATAATTTATCAAGCCAAGCTAAGAAGCAGAAGTGGAGTTGAGGAAGCTCCACCAAAAAAGACAATTCGTCTTTCAGGGATTCCCGGTCGCATACAGTCTGTCTTGGATCGAAAAGGCCAAATAATTCTTTATGGTCCTCCCGGAACTGGAAAAACTTATTGGGCTGAAAAGACTGCGAACGACCTTGCCGCAATCTCTTCCTTTGGAAAGCTATTCGAATCACTCAGCGAGACTGAAAGAAAGTCCGTTATTGGTGATGGTCAGGAATCTGGACTGGTACGTCTTTGCTGCTTCCATCCTGCCTATGGATACGAAGATTTTATTGAGGGATATCGCCCCGAGACCATTAATGGACAGGTTTCCTTTAAACTTAGAGATGGGGTGTTTAAGAAAATGTGTCGGGATGCCACTGACTCTCCCGGACAAAAATTCTATCTGATTGTAGATGAAATCAATCGAGGTGATATTCCACGAATTTTCGGTGAGCTGCTCACCACAATGGAAAAAGATAAACGTGGCAAGAGAATTGCTTTACCTGTCAGTCAAGAAATATTTTCCGTGCCTCGCAATGTATTCCTGATAGGCACCATGAACACAGCAGATCGGTCGATTTCGCTGCTCGACGCAGCTCTTCGTCGCAGGTTCGGCTTTGTCGAGATGATGCCCGATGGGAGAGTTCTCAAAGACTCTTCTGTTTCAGGAATCCCTTTAAGAGCATGGTTTGATGCCCTTAATACTCGAATTCGGGAACATGTTGGTCGTGATGCTAGAAACCTCCAGATTGGACACTCTTATTTAATGCAAGGAGGTAGTCCTCTCAAAGACTTTGCATCCTTCAAGCGTGCCATTCGAGATGACATCATTCCCCTGCTTGAAGAATATTGCTACGAGGACTACACAACACTCGCCACAATTCTTGGAGATCAGCTTGTAGATTCCATGGAACAACGAATCTGTTCTGATTTGTTTGACGACGGCCAAGAGAGCGACCTCATTCAAGCACTTTTGTCACCCTGCCCTGAAATCTCTACATCTTCCGAAGCGGTGTCTTCGGAGGAATCTACATATGATTCAGAAGTAGATGAAGACGAGGATGGGATAATAGATGATGAGTAAAGATGTCGTTTCAATATCTCTATCTGAATGGGAAACTCAATCACCTGCGATAAGTACGGATTTGGTCGGTTCATTTCTGGACAGTTCCCCCAGTAGTCAGCGAGTGGTCGATGCCTTAAATAGAAGTCGAATGTTACGACTCACTGAATTGAAAAATGGGACAGAGGTCTCATCTTTTTCTCACGTTGGACGAGTCCGTATTGGCGACTTGAACATCACAATCCTTCCAAAATTGAAGACGGCTTCTCTACTAAGATTACTTCGCTACGCCTACGGGTTTCGGCGTCTGGAATTGTTCAACGATTCCACTCACCTATTTGACCAGTGCGGCTTTGAAGACCTACTAATCAGTCAGCTAAACGCCGAGGGGCAGGAGCTTATTTCCCGAGGGCTACAAAAAACATATCTTCGGCAAGATGAGCGACTGGCTTCCCCCCGAGGACGAATCAATATCGATCGTTTAGCTTTAGACATCGGAACAGCCACTGCTACGCTCCCATGTCAGCATTTTCCACGAATTGAAGACACTCTTCTAAATCGTGTCTTGCTGGCCGGATTGAGGCTTGCAGGATCAATCGCAAGTCTTCTTGATCTACGGCGTGAGTCGAGACGCTTGGCATCATTGATGGAAGAACAAGTGTCACGAATCAATCTTGATGCTACAGTCCTAAATCAAGCTGTCACAAGACTAACTCGCCTTTCGACTTCATATACCCCGGCTTTATCGATCATACGTCTTTTGGTCGAATCTCAAGGGATTGTTTTAGAAGGCCATACTTTAAAGACCACCTTGCCGGGATTCCTGTTCGATATGAATTTGTTCTTTCAAGCTCTTCTATCCCGATTCCTAAAAGAGAATTTGGTGGATCATACTATTCAGGATGAACACGGGCTAAAAGGGATGATGCGATACAATCCTAAATACAATCCACAAAGTAAGCAGTCCCCTACCCCTCGACCAGACTATGCGATCATGCGACAAGGGAAGCTAGTGTCATTATTGGATGCTAAATATCGAGATCTTTGGGAAAAGTCACTCCCACGTGAGATGCTTTATCAGCTAGTTGTATATGCGATTAGTAATCGGCAGCAATTACAGAGTAGTATTCTGTATCCAACAGAAAATCTGCACGCAAAGGAAGCAAGGATTAATGTTTCTGATCCTGTTTACGGTAAACACCTTGGTCAAGTGTGTTTGAGGCCGGTCAATCTAACTCAAATCGAAGAGCTGGTATCTTCTAGTACGGCTGTAGCTCGAAGAGAGCGAGAGAAGCTGGCAAAACGATTGGCATTTGGAGCAGGTACTTAAATTGCTATCGAATTATGGGAATACGGAATGCCAAAGTGTCAATTTTAAGTTGCCGTTGAGTTGCAAATAATATAGAAGCATGAGAAAGCAATTACATGAGTTTTCATTTCGGAATACCTAATAATTCTAAATCTATACAAAATGTAATAAGTCATTACAAAAGATCGGAGTTTTATTCAATCACCCGTTCTACCATTCCACTGCTGTCCTTACTCGCTCACGATCAAGACACCTTTGACTCCTTGATTTCTGAAATTGAATTTTCTTCTAACTATCATACCTACCTTGAATATACTATTTCTCCGAGACTAGGTAGAGGGAAGGCCTCCCATACAGATGCTATGTTGATAGCTGGGAACTCGTCACTCGCCATTGAAGCAAAATGGACAGAGGAAATGTATCCGACTGTGAGCGATTGGATAAAGCAGGGAATAAATAAACAGAACAGAATAGATGTGTTAAATGGATGGCTGACTTGTTTTAACCAACATCTTGGAGAACCATTTGATCCCGATGATTTCCTCACTTCTATTTATCAGATGATCCATAGAGCTGCATCGGCGGTCGAAGCAGGTAAAAAACCATCCATTGCTTACTTCTTATTCAAAATGAAATCGCTCACCAAAGGAGCAACGACTGATGAGATCTCCAAGAAACTCAAGGAATTATGGAATCTCTTAGGTAAACCGAATTCTCTTAACTTCTATGTTGCAGAAATTGAAATAGAGCCAACCGATCTTTATGAGAGTTTGCAGGTGGATGCATCCTCTAAGTGTAAGGAAGAGATTTCCGAAACTATCATTGATGCACTCCAAGGTAATGATGCTCTTTTTAAATATATACCGCGTCCCGTTATCAAAATAGATGATTCTGACCGGGAGGGAGAGTTTTGAGGATTTACGGACTAGATTTCACAAGTTCTCCCCAAAAAAACAAGCCACTAACCCTCGTGAAATGTACGTTGATAGATTCTTTACTCACAATCGAAAACTTCCATGAATTCGGATCAGATTCTCAGTCCCCATTTGAAGACTATGGCGATTGGATCAATAGCCGTGGAGAGAAATGGAATGAAAGGGAGTGGATTGCAGGAATAGATTTTCCATTTGGCATGCCCCAGCTTGCAATAGCCTATTTTGGATGGGCCGATGATTTATCAAAATGTTCTTGGGAGGATTATGTTAAAAAAATCTATATTGCTCATCCGACGTTCTCTAAATTTTGTAAAGAGGTTACAGACTGGACCTATCCAAATGAGATGAGTGAGGCAGGGAATCCGGTCAAAGTGCAGGCGAAGCGAATCACGGACCAAGTATCTCGCTCTCAAAGTCCGATGAAGGTGAAGGACAATCCATACCCCGGGGCCATGTTCTACATGGGCTGTAAAGAATTAGTCGAAGCGGATATCTCAATCCCGCCAGTGCGAAGTGGCAAAAACAATAAGAAAGTTGTTGTCGAAGCCTACCCAAAACTTGTAGCGTTGCAATTTATTCCAGAGAAAGAGCAATTCCAAGAGTTACTACAGAAAAAGAATATTAGAAAAGAGGATCAAAAAAATCTTTCGCCTGACGAATTAGAAACAAAAAAGAATATCAACAATGAAATCAAGGAGCTATCAGTCAGAGCGAGAAGAATGTTGCGATACAAAGAAGCCGGTGAAGATGAGTTAGCAAGAGACAACCGCCAAATGATCATTGATGGGCTTAACGAGTCCGATAACCCATATGGTGTGCGTGTAGTTTTCTCTGATGAAACAAACAAGAAGCGATGCATTGCAGATACAAAAGCAGACCTACTTGATTCTGTTCTCTGTGCGGTTCAGGCTTCTTGGGCTTATAAGAAAAAAGAGTCTGGTTATGGCGTACCATATTTTGATGCTGATGATCCCGTAAAACGACAGATTGAACTTGAAGGGTGGATCACTGATCCTGCACTTCATGAGATATTTCAGAAATTAGAGCCCGGTTTGACTTCGAGTAATTTAATGCCAGTGAATATGGATGATGAATGAAATTGACAAGGGGGCAGATGGGTGATCACACAGAATGAGTTATTCAGCGTATCGATGTCATTAAATATTAACAGATCTGATTTTACCTTGAGGATTACGAATGTGGCGTGCTAGTTCAGGAACTCGTGTTTTAACTGATTCCGAGTGGCCTTTATTTGAAATTGGCCTTGATGAACTACGGGTGATGGTCGAAGACGACATAAGCTACGAAACTGATGATACAGAAACTGGAGTAACTGCTTTCGACAGACTCACTCCAGAACAAAAGCTCTGCCAACTCGCCAAAGTGGGGATAGCACTTCGTGACAAGACGGTTCCGGAACCTAAGCTAACGGCGGTCAGCGAAGGGACTGTAAAGGCTGTGTTCAATACTGTCAGGAATGAACTCCTTTATGAGATTGATACAGCCAAGGATGATTTGGTAGATGAATTATTTCACACAAGAGAAGCGATATTGAAAGCTTCTGCAGAAGAAGACGACAAAGATGATGAACTGCCTGACTTGAGGGAAGGCGATCCCACAGAATGGATGTGGTTATTTGAGGAAATAGAGGATCGGATATTATGGGATAACGACCATGCAAACGAAGATGCTTTCCTTGACCATCCACGCGAGGAAGCAAAGAAGCTATTGGCTATGTCTGGTATAGATCCAGATTATTTTTTGTTTATTCCAGAAGAGCCGACTGAATCAAGTTTGATAAAAGCACGTCAGATTTTGGCAAAATTACTTTCATTGCCCATTCCCAATGATGATGGTCTTTACCCGATCCTCTACGATCATTTCCACGACATCTCAGTTGGGAGAATTTGTGAAGAACATGAATCGCAATGGAATGATCACCCTTGGATTTCATTCAGAGATCTTGTTCATCCAGAATGGGATTGTAAATATGATGAATGGGTAAAATTATTCTCTTCTGATCTTCCAGTGACGGCTTTTACTATCAAATCGGACACTTCGCCTGACGAACCATTACTTTCCGATGTATCAGCCGTGAAGGCAGGTCAACGTTGGGTCATAAAAGAAGATGACAGTTACTGGTGTGATTTACTTGACAATGGCTGGATTGATGAACCTGACAATGAATTATTACCTCCGTTGACTTTTGATTCAGAACAGGAAGCTATTGCTGCATATAACCAAGCACGACTCATGTACCTAGATCGTTCAGAAAGAAATGAGCATGCCTTGGATTTAATAAAATCATTTACTAACGAAGGAACCTGATGCTTCCAGATTATCCAAAAACAAAAGAGTTGTTGTCTGAAATGTTTCATGAGCGAGTAAAGACAGTTCAATATCAAAAACTAGGACTATTTTCTCAAATCAATCCTACACAGCTACACGAAGGCATAAAATGCCATTTGTATCGCGATGATGGGTCATTTGAGGACATTGAGTTAAAGCAAATTCAAGCATCCGTCAGCCTTGAACAGAATATTCAGGATCTTGAAAACATGGACGTCGAGAAAGTTGCCGATTTACTTGATAATCTGGGAGAACAGCTTGCTGGTGAGCAGGTCAGTCTAATAATTCAGGAGTTAGATAAAGCTGTTCATGAAACGGGCAATATTGCAAATTCTGATCTTCCATTTCTTGAGCAATTCTTTGATTCAGTGCAAAAAATAGATTTAGATTTTGATGTCAATGGAATACCGATTATGCCCCAATTCTTAGTTGGTTCAGATGAAACAAGAAAGAAAATTGAAGAAACACTATCCCAAATTGAATCTGATCCAATGCTTCGAGTGCGTTTTGATAATTTAATCGAAAAGAAAAGGCTGGAATGGCGTGATAGAGAGGCTTCTCGAAACTTGGTTGGATAAGGCCAACGAACGGTCCTTTCAAATTCCGTTTGCTCACTGGTTGGCATTCAAGGGATACACGGTGCTGCACGTATCACGCCATTGTGCGATGGAGATTGGGAAAGACGTAATAGCAATAGCTCCCGACGGCGTTCCTTGTGCGTATCAGCTAAAGGGATTGGATGGTGGAATGATGACTCTATCCAAGTGGCGGGACGATCTGGGAAAACAACTTCATCCACTCGTTCATGCGAAGATAGTACACCCTTCATTGAACACTTCACAGCACCATCGATCGTATATTGTAGTCAATGGTGATTTTCATGAAGTTGTCCAGAGAGAAATCGATGACTTTAATCGAGGTATGATTGATGCGGGTCAACCAGAAAGAGTTGTTACCACTATAGTCAAAGGTGAACTATTTCAAGCCTTCAATGAATTACAGTCAGAATTTTGGGCGACAAATCTTAATGATTTGAAAACTTATTTAGAACTGTTTCTCGAAGATGGATCTGGCCCCCTCCCTAAGCAAAAGCTAGCTTCTCTCTTACATGACGCTCTTCCCTTGGAGCCAGCAAATAAAAAACGTCCTTCAAATAATGAATCGGCACGTTCCTTAGTTGGAGCAGCGGTTATCTGTTCTGCGGCTATTTCATCATTCACCCTTGCTGAGAATCATGTAGCAGAGTTTGAGGCATGGACAATCTTCTGGTGTTATACAATGGGCCTTGCAGAAAAATGGAAGACTCCATTTAAAACCATAGAATTTGCGGCTAATTTAGCCTCTGATTCTATATTTTCTTCGCTTGGGCGATTGTGCGACGAATTAATTACTCGGGAACATTATTTTGAAGGTGACCCTCTTCTTGATCGCCCCGTCTATGGTGTAAGAATGACTCAGCTTTTGGGTTTAATGGGCCTTTATGGTTTACTTTTACAAAATAAACTTCGAACCAATGAAGGGGAGACTGACAGACAACACTTAGATTTTGCAATAAAGTTTTGTGAGATGCATAAGAATAAGCTTTTACTCTGGGGAGAGTATGCGATACCACAATTTCTCGCTTGGAATTACTTTCGTAAAACGTACGATGCCACACCAAAAGGTGATTTTTTTTACTCAACTTTAATCAAAACGATTTGTCGAAAGAATAACATCGATAGCAAAAACACGCTCCCTAATGCTTACTACGATGCAGAGGCAATCCTTCCCTATGAGTTGGGGTTAGCAAACAAACCACTAAACGATTCTTTTAGCAGATATTCACACTACCTCGAAAGTTTAATGCATCTATTCATTCGAGGAAATTACAAGCAGGAAATGAAGAGTTTATTCCCTGATATTACTCAAATTGGATTCCGGTATTTTGATCCGGGGGACATGTGGAGATACTTTATGTATCGAAACGAGGATTGTGGCACAGACATAACTAAATTTCTTGTTCCACCACATAAATGGGAAGATTTGAGGCGTAAATCAGAGGAGTCTAACGGTGACGAAATACCATTTCTTCTAAAAGAATATCCTCTTCATTATTTGACGATGCTTCTTGTTATGCCATATCGGGTAAATGCAAGTGGTTTGCGATGGTTAGACACAATTCTACAAGATCAGATACAAGACAAATCATGGATGATGAATGAGTAATTATTAAGTCTCATTTTCATGAAATGTAATGATATTCATACTACTGGTCATTCATGCGAAGAAATCCATCATATTTTCGAACCAGTATAATAAAATATTGTTAGAAGCTAATTGCCAAGAATGAACAGTAAATGCCGGACTCACAACCTTTCCATCTGGGACAGATCGTTCGACTGAAATCCCAGCCTGATAAAATCGGTGCAGTTGTAGAAGTAAAAGAGTCAGACCCGGAATATCAATACACCGTTTTTATAGATGGAAAGCTATCAAGCTATTTTGCTTCACAACTAATTGCTGACAAAGAATCCAGTCAAAGTAAACAGATTCTGTCAGTAGCAGAATGTAAGGCTCTTCTCACTGCCCGGTTGATCAACCATCCAAGCACATCAACTCTCTACTCATTAAATGCAGCCCGGGTTGATTATGTCCCATATCAATACCGCCCTGTGCTTCGTTTTATCCGGGCAGACCGCCCTCGCCTTCTGATCGCCGATGGGGTTGGTGTCGGTAAAACGATTGAAGCAGGCCTGATCCTTCGGGAACTACAAGCCCGCCAAGATATCAACTCTGTATTAATCATATGTCCCCGACCACTCATCACGGAGAAAAAGTGGCAGACAGAAATGAAGCGGTTCGATCAGGATTTCGAACATTTCGATGGTAAGATGCTTCGTCATTGTATTTCCGAATGTGATCTTGATGGAGTATGGCCGGAAAGACACCAGTTTGGGATCATTCCCTATTCGATTCTGAATGAAGAAATTATCACTGGTACTAAAAAAGGTAAGAATTCAAAGAAGCCATGCTTACTGGATCTCGATCCAGCACCTCATTTTGACCTTGTTATTGTGGATGAAGCCCACCGGATATCAAATCCCAACACTTATGGTCACGAGGCTGTTAAATATTTTTGCGATAATGCAGAAGCGGCAATTTTCTTGACTGCCACTCCCCTCCAGCTTGACAATGGCGATCTCTTCTCAATCTTAAATCTGTTGAGACCAGATGTGGTTATTGATCGAGATAGCTTCGAACACATGTCAGAGCCGAATCCGATGATTAATGAGGCAGTGAGACATGCCCGTAGTGCCTCTGCGGAATGGCAGATCAGGGCCCTCGACTGTCTGAAAAAAGCACAATCAACATCTTGGGGGGCCTCGATGCTTATCAATAATCCCGGAGTTGATGAAATCACCGATAAGCTATCGTCTGCTGAAATCACAGAACAGGATCGTGTTAAGATCATTGATCAGCTTGAAAACTTACATTCCTTTTCTGGAATAATAAACCGTACCCGTAGACGTGATATTGGGGAATTCACTACGAGACGATCCAATACTGTGGAAGTCCCGTTTACTGAGGCTCAAAAGTCCTTGCATGAAGCTCTATTGAAAGTGCAATCCGACATTCTTGCGGATTTACATGGCTCCAGATGTGTCAACTTCATGATGTCAACGATTCGCCGACAGGCAGCCAGTTGCCTGTATGGTTTGGCCCCCTTCATTGAAGACATCCTCACACGCCATATCAGTGAAGAAGAGCTATCAGAGGTAGACATAGAAGACTATGAGGTCGAATCAGATGAGCTTAATACAATCGCAAAGAAAGTTCAGTCCGTCATTTCCATGGCCAAGATGCTCGATACGAAAGACCCCAAACTTGAGAAAGTGATTGAACTGGTAAAACAGAAACAGATTCCGAAAAAGTATCCAAACCATAGAGTAATGATTTTCAGCTCTTTCAGGCACACATTGCATTACCTTCAACAGGGACTGATGGACGCCGGTATTAGAGTTGGTCTCGTTCATGGCAATGTCCCCGACGAAGATCGTACTGCGATTCGACATCGATTCGAGCAGCCGAAATCTGAATCAGAAGCCCTTGATGTAGTCCTGTTTTCTGAGGTGGGATGTGAAGGTCTCGACTACCAGTTCTGTGATTGCATCATTAATTACGACATTCCTTGGAATCCCATGCGTGTTGAGCAGCGTATTGGACGAATTGACCGAAACGGTCAAAAGAGCCAGTTCGTCAGTATCTATAATCTGATCACACCGGGGACTGTCGATGCTGACATTTACGAGCGGTGTTTAATGCGAATCGGAATATTTGAACAGGCTGTTGGTGCCAGCGAAGACATCCTTGGGAAAATCACCAAAGAATTAAATGAGATTGCGATTAAATCAGAGCTGACTCCCACTGAACGACAGGAACGTCTTCGGCAACTGGAAGACAATGAAATACGGAAGCTTCTGGAAGAAGAGAAGCTGGAAGATCAACAACACGAGTTCTTCGGGATTTCAGTTCCGTCGCAGGATCGTTTCAAGAAGGATGTCGAAAATGCTTCGAGTTACTGGTTAGAGCCAGAAGCAATTCAAAACATGCTCAGTTCATATCTGGAGTCGGTCAGTGATTCAGCAGCAATCCTTGGAAAAGGTGAAATCAAATCATTGCGTCTAAATGAAAATGCACGTAAGAAAATGCTACAGGATGCTCGTGATCTTTCCAATAAATCCGATATCCACCAACGCCAATGGGAAAAATGGCTGAAAGGAAACGATCCTCATTTACCAATCACGTTCGATGGAGAATCAGCTAATGAAGACCGTACGGTCCAGCTATTAAGTCCAGTACATCCATTGATACGTCAGGCCGCCCATTCATTTGAATTACAATCAGATCCTGAAATACACCTCACGGTAGCCGATAAAAGACTCCCGAAAGGAGTTTACCCTTTTACCATTTATCAATGGGATTACTTTGGCATACGAAAAGATCTGGAACTCAAAGTCATTTCAGAACATGAAACCATTTCCAGTCATTTCTTCGAGCTATTAAAGAATGCTACTGATTCGAATTCGGGCGATAACATTTCAGAAAAAGATTTAAGCACACTTGAGTCACTCCATTACATCAGTTGGAAGTCTGCCCTCGAAATCCATCGAGCAAAGGTTGGTAAACTGGCAGAATTTAAACGGCAGAGTCTTAAGGCCAGCCATGAGGGTCGTATCGCAATGCTGAATGATCGCCTGCGGTCAGCAACTGACGAGAAGATTCAAAGAATGAGAGAGGCAGAGATTAACAGGGCGAACCTTGAGTATGAGGAAAGATCCGCTGAATTGAGCAGCAGTGCTGAGAATCCAGATATCAGATATGAGCGGATTTTAGTTGGAACGATTGAAACCAGAAATGGAACAGCCAAATGAACAAAGAGCATAACGTTCTAAAGGAAGTAAGAGATCATAGAAATAATCTAGCATCTACTTTAAAGGATTATCCGGGCATTTGGGAACACTTCGAAGACTTTTATCCAGACGATGCACATTTCATTTATGAACTATTGCAAAATGCTGAGGATGAAAATGCTACATTGGTTTCTTTTTCGTTAGAAAATGACCTGTTTATTTTTGAGCATAATGGCGAGCCATTTAGTGAAGAAGATGTTTGGGGAATTACAGATATTGGAAGGGGGGCAAAAAGGGAAGATGAGGAAAAGATTGGCCGCTTCGGAGTTGGCTTCAAATCTGTATTTGCCTTTACAAGTTCGCCTTGCATTTATTCACCGACTTATAGTTTTAAATTAGAAGAAAGAGTTTTACCTGTTGAATTACCTAGAGACGATTCCATTGGGGGGAACACTCGATTCGTTTTTCAGCTAGGAAGTGAAGACAAGACCCCCGAAGAAGCATATGAGGATATTTACAAATGGCTAAGTGAGCTATCAGAACTTACGCTGCTTTTTCTATCTCACCTTGAAGAAATTCAATGGCGTGATTTACGGTTTCAAAGAATTCGTCACTCAAAATATCATTATGAGGTTCGAAAAACACAGAAGAATAAAATTGTAAATTCACAACACTTTTTGCGATATTCAGAGCTGGTGAGTGGACTCAATTCGCAATACACAAGTGTTGCCTTCCCCCTCTCTCTTTCAGAGGAAATAAAACAATTCGATCCTCAAATATCGTTGTCTGACCAATTTAAAATAACAGCAGCCGATACGGGAACAGTGTTTGTATCATTTCCCGCGATTAAAGAGACTTCTGGGCTCAACTTTCACTTGCATGCACCTTTCATCACTGGGCGAAGTCGAGAGTCTGTTAAAACAAACCACAAGGACAACGGCCCCCTTTTCGAGCAATTATCACGACTTGTTTCTGATTCACTATTTCATATCAAAGACTCCAGCCTTCTTACAGCAGAGTTTCTAGCAGTATTACCAAACAAAAATGATCGCTTAAAGGAGCCATACGCCAAAATTCTTGAAGACATTTTAGATACGATGAATGAACAACCGCTTACGCCTACGTATAACAAAGGCTATGCCCCCGCTAAAACTCTGGTTCAAAGTAAAGCATCCTTAAAACGATTGCTGACAAAAACAGACATCAAATTCTTATCAGAGTTTTCTGAACTTGATAATGAAAGACGAGAGTGGGCGATTGGTATTTCACAAAGGAATTCTCGATTAGACCACTTTCTCACCTCCCTCGACATGGCCGATTGGGACGTTGATGACTTCATAAGGCTTTTAAAAAATTATGCAAGTGAACCTGAAGGCTGGATGAGACCGAGTGAAGAGTTACTGTGTTGGTTGAAATCGAAATCTGATAAATGGATGCAGTCATTGTATGCATTCTTTTATTCAGAATTAGAAGATACATACTTATTTCATCATCTTGATAGACTGTTGATAGTAAGGATGAATGATGATTCGCTAGGGACAGGTTTACGCTCATATTTTCCTGATGATAAAAAACAAGGCGATACCATATTCCCCCGTATTAAAGAAAGTGTTTATTGTTCTGGAAAAAACAAAAAGGAACAAAAGAAGGCCAAAGAATTTCTTGTAGAAATTGGTGTTACCGAGGTCGGAGAGTCTGATCTAATTAAGTTAATCCTAGATGAACGATACGCCGATGAAAATACTCCTGATGAAATTGACTTCAAAACTTATGTTAGTCATTTGGAAAGATTCATCAGGCTTGTAGAAGAATCTCCAAGATGGAGTCGCATATTCAGTGAATATTACATTTTTAACTGTAATGATAATTGGGTTCAGCCATCTGACGTTTATATTGACTCGCCATTCAAAGCGACTGGTCTATCCAGTTACTATGATGCACTTGAGAAAACTAGAATCCGTTTATCACCCCGTCATTATCCTCTTTCCAACAAATATGAAAATCTGGAGATCAGCGTTGGGAGAATAGCAACATTTGCAATTGCTGCAGGAGCAAAAACTAAAATATATCCACATAAAAAGACTTGTTTTTTAAACCCAAGATGGAACTGGCTTGAAAGTGTCCAAGGTGAGAGGTACACGTCTTCTGGTTATAATGTTGATTACGATATTCGAGGGTTAAAAATAATCCTTAAAAAACCGACTCTGGAACTTTCTCATCTAATCTGGAGAACGATGTGTTCGTTGCCAGAATATGATAATTATTTGAAAGCATGTTACCAAAAGAACGCAACCAACGGTGCAAGACGTGCAGATTCACAGTTGGTTCATACACTTAAAGATGCATGTTGGGTTCCACAAACAAATGATACATTTGTTAAACCCTCGGATGCAGCAATTGAATTATTACCCGATGGTTTTCCGTATGATTCCGGTCAAGAATGGCTTGAGGCCATAGATTTTGGAGTCAATGGCCGAATCAGACTTGCCAAGAAACAAAGAGAGCAGGATTTTGCGAAAAGATTAGGTGTTTCTTTGGAAGACATTCAGTTTATCAAGAACAACCCAGAAAGGTTTCAGCAGCTAAAAGAAGAAACTAAAAGAGAAGCTGCAAATAAAAATACCATTTCTAACTCTAAGTCCAGAAACCCAGAACGCCGTAAACAAAGAAAAATTGAACGCTTGAAAGTGGCACCATCTAAAGAAACCGTCGAGAGGGTCCGTTCAGTCCGTGTCTATTCTCGATCTGAGTATGACCATCATGCTCTTCTAGCTTATTATTTTGATGAAGAAGTAGATCAACCCTTTTGCCAAATATGCTGTCATGATTTCCCTTTTGTAAATCAGAGGGGAGAAATTTACGTTGAGTATGTCGATGTTCTTGGAAAAAGGTGGGCTGACAGTGTTGGTGTGATAATCCCTGTGGATACAGATCTCAAAACAGTCTTGTGTCCCGTCTGTAGTGAAATATACAAACAATACATCCATAAGGATCTCGAAGCACAAAAACAATTATATAACTACTTGCTGGAAGACCATGAGGATAATTTCATTATTTGTGATCGAGATAAACGACGAGATGGAAAGGACAATAGAATTAGGTTTCATAATACACATTTAGATGGCATTAGAGTCTGTCTGGAGTCCCTTCCCAATCTGACAGATTCTTCAAACACTTAATATGTATATAAGTAAATCTTCATCATTAGGCAGATCGTGTAATGAGTCATTCGTGGCGATGGTAAAGATTAAGTCTTGAAATAGAATATTGCCACATGCCCTTTCATGACCATGATGACCGAACGTTTTAATCTTATTCTTCTGATTCCTCAGTGCTAGAATTCATAATATTACGAGTTGCTTTCAAAAGATTATCACGAATCTCACTATCTTCCAGAAACTTTTGAATCACTTCACTATCAATAGATGGAGATTCATCTTGCACCTGTAGGCGGCGAACCAAATCTTTTAGTTCGGACGCACTATTTTCATCCAAATCACTTCTACTGTCTTGATCTAAATGATGTTTCAGACGCTCCCAAAACACATTCGAGTGTATCTGATCTAAGATCGCCTGATAGTCATCTGGCATTCCTTCTGTCATTTTTTGTTCTCTCTATAGGGCTGACAGTTCAGTTTTTATGAATGGGCTCCCCAGACTTACGAGCGTATCGTCAACTGCACTGCGAATCCTTCTGTTGTGATTCCGATATCATCAAGTGACTCGACACATCGTCCTGACTCAGAATCAAATAGAATCAGATTTTCCATTATAATCATGTCTTGAAGCAGTTCTGTTATATCCTCCAGAGTTAAATCGATACTGACGCCATCCTTCTCGATTGTCCATAATGTTGTAGATTGAATTTTCATTTCTGTATTTCTACCTTCTTCATAACATGTGGGCGTAATTTGAGCCCAGAAAAGAACAAATGTTGGTGGTGCCAAATCAAGCGAGATTTGGCGGACGCTTTATAGCTCAAACATTTGAGCAGAAGCGTGCCTGTAGAAGAAAGTAAATCAATGTAATTCTTGGTAATTCGGAGAGCGAATATTAGCAGAAATGATATTTTCAATCCAGAGGAGTTGGAATCACGATTTTTGGACCAAAAATTAAAACTGTTTTTTGAATGCAAAAGCCCTGCTGATTGCTCAGCAGGGCTTTATTGTCGTTATTCAAACGTGTCTCTTGGTGATTTCGATGAGGAACACAGAAAACGAACCTACTATATAGTAGTGTGCCGAATGTGATTTTTTACTGGAAAAAATAAAAGCCGTTCAACTCAAAATAGTGAATGACATTTTTATGAAATGGTCACAGATTTTATGCTCATTTGGCAAAATTCTCATCCTAAAAAATAGAGCAAAGCACTATTATACTTATGGTGATGAACGATGAGTAAAATTAACGAAAAACCCAAAACACAGAAATATGACTTTGACTACGAAGCAATCGAAAATCAATTAGCGGTTGCAACGGCTGATGCTATGGCCCCATATATCTCACATCAACATTGGGGTATCGACAAACGACACAGGATCACGAAAGCAGAGTGGGTTGCCTGTACTCAATATTATCAATTAAAAACTGAAGGAGTTGTAAAACCAAAAGTTGTAATTCGTAACACTGATGGTTCTGCATGGCACAATTACCGCACGGGCAAACTAACCCATTACAACCCCTTCATCAATTACCAATCAAAGCTCTGGGGAGCCGACAAGATAAATCCCTGCATCAATGGCGATGAATTACACTATTACATGTCGCCCACTCGGGTTGGTCGTAAAATGGCTTACTTTGATTTAGATGCTCATGATGCGTTTCAAGATGATTTAGACGACGCAGTGGAACTGCTAAAAAAATTGTTTGGGGATGTCCTGTATTATCGCCCTTCGCATCGCGGATATAATGGCTGGCTCAAATTTAATGATGCTCCCACAGCCAAAGAATACAATTCAGTATTGGCAAACACAGAACAGGTATTGAGAGCAGTTTTTACTCAGGAAAACATCAAGACCTCAATTGAGATCAAAGGCAGGGCTGTCTGGGGCCGTGTCGAACAATGGACAGATCGACGGTCTCATTTGGCGAAGCTGCCTTATTGGAATCACAAATACCCCTGTAATAAAAAATCACCCGATGATTGCTGGGACTTCGAAAGACTCGAAGCGTTTAAATCAATCAATGAGGCAGTATTTGCATCATTTGAGACAGGAATTGAAAAGCTTAAACAACAATTAAAACCGTCAACATTACAGGCATCAGAGAAAGCAAGTGATGTTTCAACTGACGTGTTGCCTGCTGACGCAGGCACGCTGACGGCGGGGCCGTCAGACGTATGTAATGAGCCTACGGCAATTGGATCTTTGGAAGAAATCAGTAACATCCCAAATGCCTTTGTCAAAAATCGCACATTTACTTTTTGGTGTAACACAACTGCAGGAAGACCTCACTCAGCAGCAGAACTGCTTGAGTTAGATCGTCGACACAACATTTTTAATGGTGATTGGGAAGACGGACTGCAAGAGCGAATCAAAAGATACAATGATATTGCTCCCTTTGCCGCTCGCGGTTTTGATCCTGAAAAATGCGGGAAGCCATCACAACGTCCAATACTTGATGCTGCTCTGAAAGAGTGGAGAGGTAAACAACACAAGTTTTGTAAAACGTCTATTGGGTATTGTGGTAATCAGGCCGTTAAAGTTGACCGCTCTATTTTGGTAGGACTGGCTTCAATTATCCAGACAGCATCAAAACCAAACAGAGACTGCTCACGTGACAGCATCCAAGGCTGGTGGGAAGAATTGGCAGTTGAAAGCATTATGCCTGAATGGTCAGTTTATACATACACAGCAGCACGGTCTGTGCTTCATAGATCAGGCATCATCGGCATAGATCACGATAGATATCAGTATGTTCCTGATGGTCGGGGCCAATGTAAAGGAATCTGGGTCAAGACAGAAGCTTTAGTTGGAGAAAAGGACTATTCCTATCCCACACAACAGAGTGTCAATCACTCTGCTTTGCATAAGGGTTATGTAATAAAGATAACGGAAATAATAACCCCGATTGATGATTTTGAGGCTGGCAAGCAGCCTCCGTGAGCTCCAGAGGTAGTAAACAACAAAGCAACTCTTAGAAAGCACACATTTTTGAATGGCTCAACAGGGACATTACGCACACAGCCATAAATCAAATGCTGTTGCGGCAAAGAAACAACCCTGACTCAACTCTCCATCCCTCAACCACACCATTCCAGCAAACCAAAATCAAGAAGAGATATCAGCCTGAGATTGTTGAATAATACATCTTCTACTGAGTGTGAACAGCAGAAATTCCATCGGTTGGAATCAATTACATTTTTTCACATTAATAATGTGATCTCAGCATTCCTATTAAGCTTGTAGGATTTCAGGACTTTTTATTTGGTCTAAATAGGCACCGGAATATCAACATTCATAAAATATTGTCTCTTCAAAAACATACAACATTTGAAAAGGCCAATTAGATGTCTTATGAATTCCCGTTTCCACGCCAATGTTATGTTTTGTATGAAACTGCAAATCATCCAGTAATCACAATGAGTCCCGATAACAAACGTTGTTATATGCATGTGTTCGAGCAGGGGATATTTTATCATTGGAAGTCTTGGGTATTGGAAGGTCAACAAAATCTTTCTTTGCCAGATGTTGAGCTAGTGAAAGACCTTGATGCTGAGTCTTGTCTCAAGATGATTGACTTGGAAGACCCGAAGGAAATCAGAAAAACCATGGATGCTGCAGATGAGCAGTTGTATGACGGTTTTTTGCTGTGGAAGACTTCGACAGGAAAAGACTTCTCTGACTGGCATTATAAACGTAGTGATATTGAGAGAGAAATCGAAGAACGGAGAGATAGAAATGTCTGATATATTTGATCAATTCGAGGTAGGTCAACTGCCAGAAGAAATCAGTTACTTATTCCGTATAGCAGAATCAAAAGGTAATCATCCATTTCGGAACATGATTCTTAGTGTGGAGCCTGTTAAATCACCGTCAACAGGCACCCTATCTGCATTTGTTTTTGCGACTGAGGACGATGGCGTCGAGTGGCTTGAATCACACCCCCAGTACAACAAGCACAAAATAGAGACAACTTCACCTGATGTGTTCATCATGGAAGTTGAGGATTTGAAAACAGACAGAAAAATTGAAATTGAGAGTTTAAGTCTGTGGATCAAAAATTCTGAAAATGAATGGAACGAAATCACTAAGCCTCTGACAGAATTCGAATGATCGATTTTGTGTCCCCAAAAAATTCCTTAGATAAAAGGGGCATCCAAGAGTAGTGGTTTGCAAATCAGGTATAAAAACAACAAAGCCTCTGTGAATCAGATTGACTCACAGAGGCTTTTCGACGTGCCTGCCTCTTTTTGTATTATTGTTCTGTCCAATCATCAGACATTTTAATGTTTTCTGGTGGAGCCTCACACCAGCTACCATAATGATTCAGCTCAATCAGCTTTTCTAGTGCTTCCTGCTTGTTGAATTTTTCAGGGCTTGCAGCTTTGGTTCTTTCATAAAATTCCTGCTTGTCATAAACAGTAATTTCTCTTTGCATTGCTCCACAATCAATAACCTTATTGTCAGATTCCAACCAAGCGTGCCCTGTATGCTCTGTCGGATTTGTGCTCACATAGCCATGTACTAGATATATCTCACCATCATCAATATCTATTCCTGCACCATCAATTAAAGCATCAAATGCAAACTGAAAACAATTACCATGCTTCCTGCTTGCGTTATAAATCTTTCCGTCATCTGGCACAGGTGGGAAAAATGCTTTGATTTCATCATCGTCAATTTCGTCAGGGAAGTTTGCGACAATATAAGCCAACATCTCGATTGGCTGATCATGATCATAATTCTCTTCAACCTGCTCCCATGTTTCAGCAGTCAAATCTAAGGATTCAAGCATGCTGTCAATCACTTCACCTGCTGATAATGTTTCACCGCGATAGACAACCGGCTCTTGGCATGTTTCGCTGCCGTGGTCACCGCCGCAAAAATTACAAACGAATACTGGCATTGGTTTTTCCTTATTTGGTTTTATAAAGAGGTTTCAAATCACTTCTTTTTCTTACCAATCAGAATATTTAGTCTTTGGATATCGCCTCATTTAATCATCGAAATCTGTGTGGCTAATCGAGTCATTACCGAAGGCGATAACACCGGTTTTTCCAACTGCTGCTTTAAACAATTGAGTTTCAAGATTTTTCACTGTTTGTTCAACAGACCTTGCTTTTAGCTCAATCAGTCGGGATTGCAGATACTTTTGAGTGTTTTTTTTATGAATGGGGTAATCTCCATCATAACCCCCAGATGAGATGTACCTAGATCTGTGAGTGTTGCAGAGTATCATTCGCTTTTTACCATTCTCAAAGGTCAATCGAATAAATGCCTGTCGATAATGCCCGGCCTTTAAGACCAGCACATCAGCACGTTTCACAATATTCAAAAAAACGTTCCTAAAACGTCTTCTATTATCATCTAACGGCTCACCACCATTTTGTATTAGTTCAACCAAATTATGACAGTCTTCACTAGTAGGTGATGAACTGTGCAATTTCTGCTTTAGTTCATCAATCAGCTTTTCTGCACCTTGTTTTTGTTTTGTCAGTCTCTTTGCAACCGGAAATAATATGTCTATTTCATCAGCATTTTCTGCATTCTCAATTTGGGTCTGGAGCTTCAAGATTTTCTCATCGATTTTTGCCAGTTTCAATTCAGCCTCTTCTAATTCCTCGTACTGATTCTCTCCCCCCTCCGGCAGAAGATCAGCAGCGGATATTTTTGCCACCACTTTCAATATCGCCTCTTCGAAAGCTGAATAAGAAAATGAAATATATTCACTGCTCTTATCTGATTTCGCACGACTAGAGACGAGTTGTTTACCTCCCGACTTTACGCCTTTGTTTACGATAATCATTGATGATTCTGTTTTGACGTCAAAGATTATGCCACGAAATAGATTTGAAATAGTTCCATTTATGCCCGTTCTGCCTTTGACCGATGTCCGCTTGTCTTCGATTATCTTCTTAACTTTGTAGAAATCTATTTCTTTTATGACAGGTGGGTAATAATCAGTAATAGGATCACCAATCGGTTGACGTTTGCTTTGATCCTCATTTGATTTCCCCAAATGAGGCTGATACTCCCCGATTAAAGATCTTGACTTTAAAATTTTTACTATGCTTGATTGTCTCCAATATTTTGCTTGCTGTTTACCTCTCCCAATCGTCGGCACCTTCTCAGCATTTAGGTTACGAGCAATACTGCTTGTGCCGTGCCCTGAAAGATACAGCTTAACAATCTTCTTAATGGTTTTGGCGTGTTCATTGAAAACGAAATTGTTCCCCTGTTTTTCAATCCATCCCGGAACACGGCCAGAGATTTTGATTCCCTCTGCAAGCTTCTCTCTTTTCTCGCTCCATGCTTCGCTTAAACGTTTCGATTTTAATGCAGACTCCTCGTAAGCACGTGAGATAATGACAATAACGACAATCAGTTTTACTGTGTCGTTCATGCTCGAAGTATCAAATCTCTCTTCCGGCTCAAGGGTAACAATAGATATTCCTTTGGACAGAATATCCATAAATTGGGCTAAAGCAGTTCCAACGGCCTGTCTGGATAATCTGTCCAAAGATTCGACAATCAAAACAGAGCCTTTTTTGACTCTGCCATCTTCAACAGCATCCATAAAAGCTTTTAATTTTCCTCGTGAAGCATTGTCGCCCCGGAAGGCAGAAACACCTCGATCAGTTAATTTGAGACTGTCATCGAGAAAATATCCGTTACGCTCGCACCACCGATCTGACAGTTCTTTCTGCCGTCTAAGGCTGTCGCCCTTTAACTGTTCCGGGCGTGAGAATCGAATGTAAGAGTATGCGATTTTCCTTCGTACCATTTTGATGCCCCCCTAATTAGTAGTACATTTGGAACATTATATCTGAAACTCCTGCTAGGGGGTATAATGATATCACACCAACAGATGATGCATACCGGCGGCAGCGACGGTGATGGCGCGTTTGGCGTATTCCTGTCCTTTCACATCGCTGTAGTCGATATCGTAATGGCCGTGTTCTTCGAGGGCGTTTTCCCAGCTGAACTCGATCGGTTCGATGGGCAGCGTTCCCGTATAAAAGCCGACCGCTTCGGCCAGAGTCCCAACCGCGTAGACATCCAGACCATCGACGACCGCTGCTTCATCGGCATTCTCGACAGGGACGAGCAGCCCCTGCTTCCCCTGTTCACGGGCAGATAAGGCCATCGACAGGGCGCCCCGAATGGGGCGAATCGTGCCATCCAGGGCCAGTTCTCCCACGGCGGCGTAGTCTTCAAATCGGTCTGAAGAGAGTTGTCCGCTGGCCGTTAACAAACCGAGGGCGATCGGTAAATCAAAGGAAGCGGCGTCTTTGGGGAGGTCGGCCGGGGAGAGGTTGATCACAATCCGGTCGATCGGACGATTGTATCCGCTGTTGACCAGAGCCCGTTCGATCCGGTGAGTGCTTTCTTTGACGGCTGCCTCCGCCAGCCCGACCAGAATGGTCTTGGGCAGCGCGCCGGGCGAGATATCGACTTCGACTTCCACCGGCCTGGCATCGATGCCAAACAGGGAATAGGTATAAAGCTTGGCCAGCATATACGGTCTCTGTCATCAATGGGGATTACTTTTATTATGTCCAGTGTTCAATTGATTCAAGCTATGCTACCGGAAAACGGAACACCAGTCCACATGCTCAGCCTGATATGCGGCCAATTTCGGGTTAAATAACGGGTCAAAACCGGAGGATTTCGGTAAAGCGTCTCTGATTTTCAGTGGAATGGCTTTTTTTCATCCGATACTTTGACTAGAATACCCGACCCGTTACGAAAGAGATTCTGCAGACCTCATCAGTAATTGTGTGGTCTTAATTCATATAATTTGAAGACCATCGAAGGATAATGTCATGGCTAAAACACAGCGTAAACTGAAAAAAGCAAACCACGGTCGCCGTCCTGCCAGTGCCAAAGCACGCAAGGCGAAACGGAAGCACATCAAGTTTTAAGTTGATGTCGCAGCGTTAGTTGCGGATCCGAGAAACATGAAAACCTCGTCCGGGATGTTCGGATGAGGTTTTTTTGCTGCGCCCAGCGAGATTCAATTCAGCCCCAGTCCCTGCAAATCGGCATCGAGAATCTGGGCGGTTTTGATGGCATCCTTCAACTTGCCGACCACAAAATGCTTATGATTGGCAACCGCCTGCTCAGTAATCTGCAGCGTGGCAGCGACTTCTTTATTCGCTCTGCCCGAGACGAACAACTGCTCCATGCACTCCAGTCGCTCGAATTCGCCGTTCTTGATCCAGCCCTGAATCAGATCTGACAGGCTTTCGCAGATGACCTGCTCCTCTTTGCTTTTACGCTCCTTGCTCCGTGCCAGACTGGAAGCCACACGGGTCCGTCCTGCCGGTTCCCGGTAGCTTTCCCGCTCACCATTTTCGTGGGGGAACAGGGGGATCGTCGGGCGTCGTCCCTGTTTACGCAGCAGGTCTGTCAGCTTATGCGAGGCGATGGCGAACAGAAACGATTCCAGCGGCGTATTCGCATCGTAGTTGGGAATGCTGATCAGAAAGCCCATGAAGGTTTCCTGGACGACATCTTCGCTGCTGGCACGATTCCGCAGGCGGCTGTCGACGAATGCCAGCAGTCGACCTTCAAAACGGGCGATCAGCTCGGCCCAGGCGTCGGAGTCGCCTTGCCTGATTTGTGACACAAGGAGTTGATCGGCTTCGTCAATCGGCATGAGAGCTTCGTCGGTTTCCGCAGGAATGAAGAAAGTTCAGTCAGCCTGGATTGTAGCCTATTGATGCGAGGCTCTCAAATACACGGTTGTTCCCAGACAGAGCAGCGTCACAAATGCAAAAGCGCCCCCCAGCCAGATCACCCGCTGATTTCCCGCCTGGAGTTTCCATTTCGTATAAAACGTCTGCTTCACAGAGGGGGAGAGTTCGACTTCCACATAAGCACGGTACATATCCTGCTTAAACGATTCACCCGATTTCAAGACATCACCAAAATCATGCTCGATCGTCTGGTAATAGCTCCGTCGCATGGCGACCTGTCTGACCAGTTCCGGGCTGAGTGTTCTGGCGTCCGACGAGTACTGTGGATGCTCAGCACTAAGTGTTTCTTCAAATTTCACACGTGCTCTTCCCAGTGCATCCTGAAATGCTTCGGCCGGAGTAGCAAACAGTCCTGACTGAAAGACCTGCTTCATGCCTCCTGAACCTTCCTGACTGGAACTGATCCACTCGGGCAGCGGTTCCGCTTTCTTAGGCTGGTCAGCCTGGGGAGCGTCATGCGGCTTAGGTGCAACTAAAGGCAGTTCGGGCAGTGGAATCGATGACGCCTCTTCCAGTAAATCAGGTGCTTTGACGGCAACTGCTGTTGTCCCCTGTACCACAGTCGCTTGTGAATTACTTTCCATGCTGACGTAAGACACGGCCAGCACAGCGGGAATAAATGCCACGAGGCAAACGCCCACAATCGCAAGGAACCGGGCTTTGTATTTCACCGTCAGGAAACTCAGAACTGCAACGATTACAGCAATGGAAATCAGAGCCATAAAACTCATGGATACACTGTCTTGGGGACTCATGCCTGTACCTCCTGCATTTCAATCGTGCGCTGATCGGGATGGATCCAGGCAGCAGACAACTGAACGACACTGGAAATAATCGCGGCCCAGGTCAGCCCCATTACAACCGGGAAGGCCCAGATGGCTGTGATGACGTATGCCACGAAGACCGTCAGCAAGACAGAGCGGACTCTGAATTTTCGCGGGCGGAAGGCATCAGCGTGCCACCACCAGCGACGGAAACAGAACAGCAACCCGAAGAACACGATGTAGGAAATCAACGTAGGTTGTCCATTCGGTAGCACCAGGGAATAAGGTCCAATCACGTTGAACAGGGGTTTTAATCCCAGATACATTCCTCGAGAACTCGGCAGGTCGGTCAGTAACAGTTCGGTCTGCAACAGATAGATCAGTGAGCCGACGACGACGCCCGCACCCAGCCAGATAATCCGACGCGTACTCTGATCGAACGACTTGCCTTCCGTGAGTTTGGCTACCAGTAATGCACCCCAGGCGGCGATCAACGTGCCGAAGGTGAGCAGTCCAAAGGGGGCCAGATCGGTGCCGCTCCAGAAACCGTTGGCGATACGTCCATCGGTGAAGCAGACCACGCCGGCCGCGATGACCAGTGTGCAGACGACTGCTTTGACGATGGAATTGCAGATATCATATGTTCGAGCGCGCCGGGACACCGAACGGGGCGTCAGCGGCGTCAGGTTTCTGGAAAAACGCGGTTTACGACGGTGCTGTTCGCGGACCCGACGGCGTTCTGCATCTGCCTTCTGCTGTTCCCGCTCGCGGATGATCTGTGTCTCCTGCAGAACCTGTTCGCGATAAGCCTGGGCTTCGGCCTGGTTCTGCTGTGCGGGCTGTTTATCCCAGAGATCGCTGATCGGAGGAGGCCCTTTCACGATGGCGCTAAACAGTCCGGAAAAGAGCATTCGACTTGAACCCGCGGTGAGCAGAAGTCCGCCACAAAAAGCACAGATCAAAATTCCCGACGCGAAGAGCGGCGCACCGGCGAAAACCCCCACCACGGCCATGAGCAGTCCAAAAGCGAGCATCACGATCAGTAGAATGGCCGGCAGTAACAGCAGGCTGTATGCCCAGTGTTTGTCTGATTGCGTTATGTTAGAATCCGTGCCTCTGGAAGGCTGCCCTTTGACTGCTTCGTATTCGAAAGAGTCATTGGGAATTTCCGTAACAGTGTCGCGTTGGAACAGAGCCCGCTCGAATTCGCGTTTGAATTGTTTGATGTCAGAGATTCGCTGCTGCGGATCTTTTTCCAGAGCCCGTCCCACAACGGCTCTCAGGTGAGCCGGCAGACGACTGAGATCCGGCTTCTCAGAGAGATGTTTCATCAGAATCTCTGCCGTCGATTCCCCGTCGAAGGGAACGACGCCGGTAACCATCTCGTAAACCAGGACACCTGCCGCGTAGACATCGACTTCCTTCCCGTAACGCCCGCGTGCGACTTCAGGCGCCATGTAGTGGACTGTGCCCACGCTCTGCGTATTTGCGCTGCGGCGACTGTGGGTAATAAACTTGGACAGACCCACGTCGCCGACTTTGATGATCTCACCATCCCGAAAAACGTTAGACGGTTTCAAATCACGGTGTACGAGACCGCGGCTGTGCAGATACGACAGACCTTCAGAAATTCCGGAGAGCCAGTACCGGACCTGTTCCATCGGCATCCCGTCGGGATACTGCTGCAGTGCCTTGTCCAGTCCCTGGCCCGAGACGTATTCCATCACCACCCAGTGATCGCCGTCCCGGTCCGTTTTGACATCAAAGATGGTGACCAGGTTGGGATGTTTGAGATTCAGGCACTGTGTGACTCCCCGCAGTTCGACGTCCATGTTCTGCTGCAGCAGTTTTAAGGCGACCTCTTTACCGGAATCGGTCAGGGCGTAGTACACCTCACCAAATCCGCCCCGATCGATGGCGCGTTTGATCGTAAATCCTTCAAGAGGCTTTGATTCTGGTGCGAAGGTGAATTTCATGGCCGCTTCCATCCGTTAAACAACGTTGTTGTCGTACGGTACTGTTTCTAATGACGGTGTTTGAATAACGTTCACAAAGTCATTCTGGTTCATAGTTTTTCGTAAGTTTTACTGCCCCGTCTGCTTAATTCGTTCCGGTCGACGCACAATGTAGTACAGCAAGGCTCCCAGTGCCTGCAGGAGAATAATCACAACGGCCCAGATAATTTTATCATTTCCCTCTGAGGGCTCGTATTTCAGGCAGTCAATCAGCATCCAGATCCAGAACGCAAAATAAAGGATCGTAAAGGCTAGTGAGAATAAAAATAGGATGAGACTTATGATTGAGAACATCATGCCGATCTCCATAGTACAAACTGTGTTGTTGCGCGAGACAACCCCGAAGCAGATTAAACAATAACCTCCCAGCGAAAGCGAAGTTCAGGACCACTCACCAGGCAACCCGGGGTTAAAACGGCTCCCTGTGAGGCAGGCTCCTCATTCACATAGATCTCCTGTCGCGAACGACAGAATACCTGGTCTCCCTGGCGGTAAATCACGACAGATCCCGGCCAGTTCTTGCAGACAATATGATTTTCTCCAGTAGCGCCCAGCAGACAGTTGTCGGCCATCAGTACGATTCCATCCAGCCGTTGCTGAGGCTGATGGAAACTGGTGAACTCCAGACAGGCAGATGTGCTGAGCGCGGTTGGCTGGGTAAATGACAGGATGGTGTCCTGGTTCAGTTTAAGCGTCGCCCGGTCCGACAGCAAGACTCGATCATTGACAGGGCGTTCCTGGCAGAGCACTGGGGCATGGGCTTCCAGATAGTAACTTTCTCCGGAACGGGTAATCGTTGCGTGGTGTCGCGACAGGTTCGACAGTAAGGCCAGATCAGCCCATTCAGAACGTAGTGGGCTGCTGGAACCTGGTTTCCCCGGGCCCCCGATTCGCAGGGTCTCCTGCAGATAAACCAGCCAGGTGCCGACTCCGTCAATCCACAGCAGGTAATTCGTACCCGCATCAGTGGGGGCAGCAGACTGCCGGTCGTCTCTGGATGTGGGAGAAAAGAAGCCCAATGAAATTCCCCTGGGAAAACGCGGATGTGTCAGGAACCGGCGGTCCGGTTACCCTCTCATTTTAACGGATTAGAAAACGAATTGTGCGAAAGAATCCTGTTTTTACTGCGGTATTCACTGTTTTTCAAACCAGGCAACGGGGGCAGGCAGCCTTGTTTCACAACAAATCCTGCCTGCCACCCCCTCGCGCCTATGGTTCGCTACGATCACACAGCGATTATTGTGCAACGACCTTGTCGCCGGACTTCAGTTTGAAGTATTCATCCATCTGCTTTACGACATCCCGTTTTTCTTCGACTTTGGTGTCGACGGGAATCAGACCGGTGAACTTACCTTCGGCATCCAGCAGCTTCTCTTTAACGTCCAGCTGCTTATTCAGATCGCGGATCAGACCTTTGGCTCGCGTGAGCTGTGAGTTGTCGATCTGCAGATTGCTGACCGTTTCAGCAGCCTGAACTGATTTGAGACGAGCTTCCAGCTGCTCGATCTGTACTTCCAGGTCCATCTTGGAAGACAGCATGTTTTCCAGCTTTTCGCGATTGGCATCCAGTGCTTTTTCGCGGGCTTTCAAAATCTGCTGGTTGCGTTTCAGGGTCTCGGAAGCGACCTTAAAACGATCAAACCGTTGTGCCAGGTCATTGCGAATGTCATCCTTGGAATAAGTCCGACTTGCATAAACGAACTCTGTATCGTTCGACTCCAGGTCAGACCGCAGCGTGAACATGGCCTCTTTCTGCTGTTTCATCGCCAGCTCTGAGTCATGCATTTCCTGTTGCAGGGTTTCTACATCCACTTGCTGCTCAGCGATCACGTGCATGCAACGCCGGATATCCGGGACCAGGTCTTCTACCATCTTACGGGCACGTTCGACTTCAAAATCGACGGGAACTTCCGATTTCACAGCTTCCCGTACCGAATTGCCGGCCGTCTTCATGTAACTCACAACATCACGGCCAAAGACGAAGGTTCCCAGCGTGGCCAGCACTGCAGCACCTATCAAGATTTTCTTGCCAAAAAATAACATTGTCCAGACTCCCTCACTCCAAGATATGTTCGATTCGGAACAGTAGGCCAAACCGATCGGCCACGTTACAAAGAGTGATTCGCTGGAGAAAATCGATTATTGACCGTTTTTCAAAAGTTTTGACGAGGTAAAAGAAAAAAGCCGTATCTCTCTACAATATCGAGGGATACGGCGTCTTATTTTGTTCGATTAATGTCGAAATTTAGCCGGCTGGCAGTGCTTTCAGGAAGAAATCGATAAAGTTCTGCGACATGATGCCTTTGATGTCAGCCTCGCTGTAGCCCCGCTTCTCCAGGATACTGGCGTACATTTCCAGGTCCGCAATCGTATCCAGATCGTGTGGCGTCTGTTCCTTGCCGAAACCACCGTCGAGGTCGGTTCCCATTCCACAATGCTTCGCATTACCAGCCAGCTGACAGATGTGGTCGGTATGGTTGGCGATATCTTCGACGGAGGTCGTCTTGGGATCAGAAACGCCGATCGTCCAGCCTGGTTTGATCATCCAGTTATCGAAAGCACAACCAATGACGGCTCCACGTTCGATCAGGGCTTTGATCTGGTCATCGGTCAGCTGACGATCCGCATCCACCAGGGAACGGCAGTTATGGTGACTGGCCAGTACAGGCCCCTGGAAAATCTCTAGAGCTTCCCAGAAGGACTGATCGGCCAAGTGGGTTACATCCAGTAACATGCCGACCCGATCCATCTCTTTCAACAGTGCGGGACCTTCCTCTTTGAGACCACCGGTACTGCCCGTTCCGTAGCAGTACGGACCGGGGCCATAATGTGCGGGGCCCAGAATCCGCAGGCCGGCATCGAACCAGTGCTCGATCTGACCGGGTGAGAGAATCGGCGGAGCCCCTTCCATGCTCAGAATGAATCCAATGGGAATCGTGCTGCCTTCTTCGCGGGCGGCTGCCTCGTTGGCTTCCCACTCCTCGACGTGACTCTTCAGGGTCTTACCGTCCGGAATTTCCCGCAGAACCCCCTTCTCCACCATAGCCCGATAATAGGCCAGCTGTCCCATGGCGACCCCATAGGCTGCTTCGCGGGACTGATAATGTGTCAGTGCTGCATCCTTGCGGTGCAGGCGGGGCAGCAGCGTAGAGATGGTCATTCCCACGCCCCCTTTGCGCAGCGCATGCCAGGAAACGGTGGCTTCGCCGGGAATAAT
Organism: Gimesia sp.; assembly: GCF_040219335.1. NCBI lineage: Bacteria > Pseudomonadati > Planctomycetota > Planctomycetia > Planctomycetales > Planctomycetaceae > Gimesia > Gimesia sp. Next base: position 89,156 of record NZ_JAVJSQ010000010.1, read on the forward strand.
ATTTTCGAACTGTCGTTCAAATTTACGAATTTCGCTGACCGGCAGTTCCAGGTCACGGTTCCATTCGCAGGCGTTCCAGGCCATGTCAAGGTGGGCGTCAAAAATCAGCATGAATGTTCTATCCTGAATGTAGGTAGGGATGACCGGGTTCGGTCATCAATATAAGTCAGAGCCACGCAGAGGCGGCTTCAGGTCGAGGCAGGAGTCTCAGGGCCGTCTGTTTCAATTGTTGAGCCACCGCCACAGGCACAGACGCCTGCCGCGAGTGAAAACCAGCCCACAATCAACAAAGTACCCCCGATGGGCGCGATCGCTCCCCAGAAAGTTTGACCGCTTAAGGTTAAAACGTAAAGACTGCCAGAGAAAAAAATGATTCCCAGCAGAAAACACCAGCCGGCAATGTTGAGCAGCTTCTGTTTTCGCGAAGTCACACCCGCAAAACCAACGGCCAGCAGCGCCAGTGAATGATACATCTGGTACTGCGCGCCGGTTTTGAAGTCGTTCAGGTATTTCTGGGCAGCGGGCACTTCGACGCCGGTGACCGTTTTCACCTGGCCCGCATATTTTTCTGCAAAGTAACCATCGATTCCATGCGCAGCGAAGGCACCCAGAATGACGGCCAGTCCACCCAGCGCCGCGCCAATTGTCGACCAGTTAAGAGAGCAGCAGGACATCAGTTTGTCTCCAGAGTTAATTAGTAGGATCGCCTGTTCGGCTGACGAACATCAGAGTTCGATTTTTGTTCCCAGTACCTTCAGGAAAGCAGCCAGCCACTGCGGATGGGCAGGCCAGGCAGGCGATGAAACCAGGTTCCCATCCACGTGCACGCCATCAATGGCTGTTTCCACATAAGTTCCACCCGCCAGATTCACTTCGGGGCCGCAGGCAGGATACGCAGTACAGCTGCGATCTTTGAGTACTCCTGCTGCAGCCAGCAGCTGCAGCCCGTGACAGACAGCGGCCACCGGTTTGCCGGCTTCGAAGAAGCTGCGCGTGATTTCAAGTACGCGCTCGTTAAGGCGAATGTATTCGGGAGCCCGTCCGCCGGGAATCAAGAGACCGGTGTAATCATCGGGATGGACTTCTGAGAAAGTCGCATTCAGGGTGAAGTTGTGCCCCCGTTTTTCGGAATACGTCTGATCCCCTTCGAAGTCGTGGATCGAAGTCCGGATGATGTCCCCCGCTTTTTTATCCGGACAGACAACGTCGACCTGGTAACCGACCATCGTCAGCGCCTGGAAAGGCACCATGATTTCGTAGTCCTCGACATAATCGCCGGCTAAAAACAGAATTGATTTTGCAGCCATGAATGCGTCTCCCTCTTAAAAAACAGATCAGTGCCTGCGAACAGGAATGTACCTTTCCTGTCTGAGGGTGTCTGATGCTGTGAGATCAGGTTCGAATCGATTTCAGCTGACCAGCATATAGATCAGCCGTATTCCAATCATAAGAGCCACCGAAAGTAATAACCAGCCAAACTGCTGTCTCAACTGCAGGCCTTTGAGACGGGAGTTCAGGTCCGAGCCCAGTCGAGCGCCGATGGTCCCCCCCAGCAGGAGAGCGATTACAATTTCGATACTGACATTGCCGTGCAAGGCATGGGCAATCGTCGATTGAAAGGCCACAATCCAGACAATCACCAGGCTGCAGGTGATGGCGCGATGTGTGGGAATTCCCAATCCAAAAATCAGCATGGGCAGCAGCAGGATTCCCCCACTAATACCCAGCAGGCCCGAAATCAGTCCGAGCGCCAGGCCAAACCAGGCGATCACCGGAATGGAAAGCGTCCCCTCGAACAGGTTGGGGAAAGTCGCTACCGGCGGGATGAGAAAGCGGTTTTTGAAAATCGCGTCCTTCAATTCCGAGTCCGGTCGACGTGCGCTTCTCAGGGAAATGACGGCCAGTGTCAGCAGCATCAGAAAATAGACAACCAGCACCACCAGGTCCGCTACGATGATCGGCTGTCCGTTCAGCTGGATCTTGGCGGAATTCTTTGCTTTTTCCAGAATGCTGGTCCCGGCGATTACGCCGAGGAACAGTCCTCCCGTGATGACCAGGGGAAAAGCAAGGTCCCGGATTTTGATCTTCCGAGCAAGCAGAGAGGTGGTCGCCGGTCCCAGAATCTGGCAGGCACTGGAGCCGACAGCCAGTTCCATGGGGACACCCAGGACGATATTCAGAATCGGGACGAGCAGAAAACCGCCCCCGACACCGAACATGCCTGCCAGGAAGCCGATCGCGCCCCCGGCCAGCGAAATCAGCAAAAAATCAAACAATCCCACGCTCATTTTCGCACCGCCTCAAATCTGGTAGTCGGGGAAAATGTAGTCGTCATCAGAGTTATTGTTCGAGCGATCTTGCCATTGATTGAAAATCCAGTTCACGATCACTCCCCATAACACGGGGATAATGATGCAGGCGATGATAAAAAAAATCTTATCCAGCATGTACCTGGCCTTCCTGGAAATTCAAAACGATGTGCTTCGTGTTTAGAGGCAAACAGCGGTTGCTGTCAAGTGTCAGACTCCCCTTCCCTGAGATTGAGCATTGATCTTAGTTGTTTTTTCATGACTTTTATGGGAGCATGTACGCACGTTAATATAAATATCTCTGCCTGTTCTCATCGAGTGTGATCCGCATATGCCAGCCGAATCTTCTGAATCAGACCAGTTACTGCTGGATCAGATCCAGCTTAATCTGATTCAGGGAGTCGGTCCGCGCATCCGGCGTTCCCTGCTGGACCAGTTTGGAACACCGAGTCAAATCTTAAATGCCCCTCGACAGGATCTGCTGAACGTGCCGGGGATTGGCGCAAAGCTGGCCAACGCCATCATCTATCGTACCTCCAAATCGACGGCTGAAGAAGAACTGCAGCGCTGTCGAGCCGCAGGATACCAGCTGCTGTCTGAAGAGTCTGATGATTACCCATCCCTCTTAAGGGAGATGCCCGATCCCCCTGCCCTGCTCTACTGCAAAGGAGAGATCCTGCCCGAAGACGAACTGGCGGTTGCGATTGTCGGTTCACGAAAGTGTACGCATTATGGGTTGCAGCAGGCCGAAAAAATGGCAGCCGCCCTGGCTCGCGCCGGTGTGACAGTGGTGAGTGGACTGGCACGAGGCATCGATCAGGCCGCCCATCGGGGCGCTCTCAAAGCCGGAGGCCGAACGATCGCCGTAATGGCAACCGGGCTCTCGCATATTTATCCTCCCGAGCATCGCGAACTATCCAAGCAGGTCTCCGCACAAGGAGCCCTGGTGACCGAGTTCCCCCTCGACCAGGCTCCCGTGGCCGGATTGTTTCCACAACGTAACCGGATTATCAGCGGACTGTCGATGGGCGTACTGTTGATTGAAGCGGGGCGTAAGAGTGGGGCCCTGCATACAGCCCGACATGCTTACGAACAGGGGCGAGACGTATTCGCTGTTCCGGGACGAATAGATCACCCGGCGAGTGCCGGCTGTCATGATCTGATTCGCGATGGCGCCATGCTTGTCCGCAGCGTGGAGGATGTGCTGGAAGGATTGAGTCCCGCTAAAACTCCGGTGAAGGTCTCAGAAAACCGTGAAGTGCATACGCCGCGCGAACTCTCCCTGAGCGATTTTGAACGGGATGTCCTGAATTTGGTCACACTCGAGCCGCAGCATTTGAATGAAATCGTGCAATCCAGTAATCTCGACTCGTCCCGTATTCTCTCCACCTTGACGGTTCTGGAAATGCGGAAGGTCGTTAAACGTCTGCCGGGTGGGTTTCTTGTCAGAGCCACCGGCTGATCTGAACTCTGTCTTTGCTTCGAATGCCATCTTCTATGAACCTGGACTCTGCAGATACCGCCCCCGGACAGGCGGTCTACACGAGAAAAATGCTTTCCATCTACGATATCTGGGTTCTGGGAATTTCAAACTCCCTGATCTGGAAATGTCGCACTAAACAGATTCTGAACTGGATGAATCAGAGCCTGACTGCCAATCACCTCGATGTCGGTGTGGGCACCGGTTATTATCTGGAGCATTGCACCTTTCCGCGTTCAGAAGTCCGCCTGGGACTTCTGGATTTGAATCCCAACAGTCTGGCGGCCGCCGCCAGTCGGAGCGCACGCTACCAGCCGGAAGTCTATCAGGCCGATGTACTGGCTCCCCTGCCCCCGCAGGCACGCCCTTTCGATTCAGTCAGTCTGAATTATCTGCTGCACTGTCTACCCGGCGATCTGACATCAAAAGCAAAGCTGTTCGATCATCTGGGGCCCTGGTTAAACCCGGGCGCCATCATCTCCGGAGCTACGATTTTGAGTCAGGGAGTCCCGCGTGGCTTTTCGGCCCGACGTCTGATGAACTTTTATAACCAGAAAAAGATCTTCACAAATACGTCGGACAGTCTGGATGAGTTACAATCCCAACTCGCAAGTCGCTATACTGACGTGGAAGTGAAAGTGACTGGCTGTGTTGCCCTCTTTCGCGCCCGCACACCTTCACCTGGCTAACGATCATCGACATGGAAATACGCGCCTTCGCCGAACGGGTTCTCTTAAGCGAGTCTCTGGAAGAAAAACTGCTTCCCGCCCCTGAAGTACTGACTGACGAACATCCAGGAGATCCTTTGCGTATTCAGGAACCAGGGCGACCTGCGAACCTGAAGTTCGCTCCCCCGCGAACCGCCCCCGGTATGCCGAAACCCTCCGCACTACTTGAGCAGGACAAGCGGGCCCTGGCACATCACATCATGGCGAATCATGAACTGCAGGCCCTGGAAGTGATGGCCTATATTCTGTGCGCCTTCCCCGATGCTCATGCAGAGTTTCGCCAGGGAATGTGCAACATCATGGCAGACGAGCAGCGACACACGCGCATGCATAAGGAACGTGCCTCCGTGCTGGGGCTGGAGTTCGGCAGCCTGCCTGTGAACTGTTACATCTGGAAGAAAGCATTGAGTTACGAGAGTCTGCTGGATTATCTGGCCGGTCTGCCACTCACGTTCGAAGGTCGTAACCTGGATCATACTCTGGAATTCGAACAGTATTTTCTCGATGCTGGCGACCAACGGAGTGCCGCGTTGATGAAGGTCGTCTATCGCGATGAGATTCAGCACGTCGCCTTTGGTCTGCACTGGCTACGTCAGCTAAAACCCGACCACCTCTCTGACTGGGAGACCTACGAACAACATCTGCACTGGCCAGTTAGAGCTGCCCTGTCGGTCGGAGATACCTTCAATCGTGAGGGACGCAAGGAAACGGGAATGACTGACGAGTTCATCGAGCAACTCTATCAGGCCGCTCAGACCGATCAGCCCCCAAATCAGAAGCCTAAGAAACTGGATTAGACTCACAAACCAGGAAAACAGAGCATGCCGCCACGATGTAAACCAGTCTGGGACAAAGTGATCTTTGTAGACTGGCATGGCGTGCTGTCCCGCGACCCCTTCTGGCTCTCTATCCTCCATAACAGCGACCATCCCCTGCACGCCCAACTGACGGACGCAGCCGAAGTCCTGTTTCAAGACGAGTCACTGATCCATGACTGGATGCGGGGAGATGTTTCTGCGCACCAGATCTTAGACAGCTTGGATATCGATCCGGATGACTCGTTTCCCCCTGACTATCTGAGACGCAAGCTGGTAGAGGACTGTCAGTTAATGCAGGTCAATCAGCGGCTGGTTCAGATGTTGCGTGAGATCCGGCAGCGGGGAATTGGAATCGTCCTGGCGACCGACAATATGGACTGTTTTCAGGAGGCACTTCAAGACGCAAACGCGCAGAGACCGTTAACAACTCAATCCGTGGAAGAGGAAACTCTCTCGTTCCGTCAAGCTGCTCAATTGTTTGATGAAGTGCTCTGTTCCTGTAGCCAACGTGTGCTGAAACGAGAAAACCCAAAACGGTTTTACGGCAGCTGGCTGAGTGCGCATGCGCTTGAATTCGAGGACACCTTGCTGCTGGATGACCTGGAGGTTAACTGCAGTGCGTTTCAAAGAGCAGGGGGGAGGTCCCTGCAGATGACAAATCTGGATCATGATGAAGAAGAGTCAAATCTGATTGCTGCTATTCTACAGTGGCGACATCTTTGATCAGGTCCAGCATTCAGTTTGAAAGAAAGCCCGATGTCGCAAAGTGATGATCTCCAAAATGAGGCGGATAGCGAGGAGATGGGATATCATCTGATGTTTCAGCAGATGTATCCACAGGTCCGGAATTGTGACTCTCGGGCATACTTTCGAGCCAAGCTTACGAATCTCAGGAGAGCACTTGAAGTTATGTTGACGGAGGAGGAATATCAGGAAGAACGTCAGAGGATATTCAAAGAGATCATAGATCCAGATAAACGTGATCTGTTTATGAATCTGATCTTGTTATTCTTCATTTTCGTTGGGGTAACCGGAATCGCTTATGGCTTTTATACTCAGAATTGGGGATTTGTCTGTTTGGTTCCTTCAACTCTGGTATCTCTCTGGTTTCTTCGCGGTCAGCGCCGTTACTACTACTGGTTAAATTCACTGACGTTTCATCAGCGTGCAGAAATTATCGACTATTTAAGGTCTTCACATCTGATTGATGATACAGAACAGAACCAGATGCGATCCAGGCTAGAGTCACGACAGTGAATCAGACAGTTCCCCAAAAGCTATTCAGGATTCGGAGTTTTCTTTCGCGGTTTTTTCTTGCGTTTCTTTTCCAGGCTCGGGTGTTTCGGGCCGCCGCCCAGGTAGGGATGCTTTTCCAGTTCGTCTCCCTGTCCCAGTTCGCGGGGATCATGAGTTGCAACCAACTTTTGATGCAGTTCCTTCGCGAGCCTGGCTTTGATCATCTGATACATGGGATCCTGGGCCACATTCTGTTGCTGATCAGGGTCATTCCGCAGATCATATAATTCTTCTGCAGGCAACTTGCCGAAGGCCAGTTCATACAGTCGGCGATGTTCCGCATCCTTATCTTTATGGGTAACCATGTAGGTCTTGGTCGGGCCATTGTCACAATCCCCATACCAGGTGCCCGGAATGGCTGCCTTGGTGTAGTTGGGTGTTCCCGCGGGCCAGCGATCAGGCCGGTAATTGTGGATGTAAAGAAAATCGTCCGCCCGAATCGCACGGCAGGGGTAGCCTCCCATGTCAGGTTCTTCCTGTGAGGGAACGTGTCGCTCCTTGCCAAAGAAGATTTCATCGTGGTCAGCTACGATGCGTCCCGATCCGGATGCATCCAGAACCGGCATCAGACTCTTGCCGGTGACGTCTTGGGGAATTTCGACACCAGCGGCTTCGTAGAATGTGGGGGCCAGGTCAATCAGACTGACGAAGTCCGTCACACTCCGATTGGGCTTAATGTGAGAGGGCCAGCGCGCCGCCAGGGGAACGCGAGTGCCGGTATCGTACAGGCAGCTCTTGCCACGGGGGAAAGGCATACCGTGGTCGCCGGTCATGAAGATGATGGTATTGTCCAGTTCGCCTTTTTCTTCCAGCAGTTTCAGCGCGTCTCCCACGAGCTGGTCGAATCGCTGGACTTCAAAGTAATAGTCGGCGACGTCGCTACGGACTTCCTCTGCGTCAGGGAAGCAGGCGGGCAGCTTGATCTTGCTCAAATCCATGCCACTTTCTACTCCGGACCCTGGTGCGTACGGGCGGTGGGGATCACTACTGCCTAACCAGAAACAGAAGGGCTCATCGCCGTCCTGCTGGTTGAGGAAGTCCTGAAAATTTTTGAATCGTTTTCCAGCCAGTTCGCGAGAGCGGGTTTCGGTACGCCCCGGTCCCCAGGCTTTGCCTGTATGTCCTACGGTGTAACCGTGTGACTTCAGAATCTCCGGATAGGTCGTGAGACGATCCGGAAAAATACAGTGCAGGTTCGCTCCCGCAGCGAGTTGCCAGTGATATTTACCAGTTAGAATGGCACCACGGGAAGGCGTGCAGGACGGGGACGAAACATAAGCATTCTGAAACAACACTCCTTCGCGGGCGAGCCGATCGAAGGTGGGAGTTTTAACGACGGGGTCGCCATAAGCGCCGGCATGAGGCCAACCCCAGTCGTCGGCAATCGCAAACAGAATATTAGGACGTTTCGCTTTTTCGGCAGACTGAGCTGCGGAAGTTGGAATCAGATTAAATGCCAGCGTCAGACAGAACAGCAGACGCAGCCAGAAAGAACCATTAAACATAGCGCACCTTTAACGGTAAAGAATTCAGAAAACGTTTCTGAGTTCCACTTTACTTGCGGTTCTGGAGGTAAGCAAGTAAATCCCGGATTTCCTGTGGGGTCAGGCGCTGTTCGAGGCCCTTGGGCATGATGGATGTTGGTGATTCCTTCATGACTTCGATTTCATCGCGGGCGATGCGCACTTCCGAGAGGTCAGCAGTGCGCAGGTAAACGGTATCCGTCGATTCGCGGCTGATGACGCCGGTATAAATTCGACCGGAATCTGTGACCACCAGGTAAGAACGATATCCGCGGGCAAAGCTGGCGCTGGGGAGCGCAATTGCTTCCAGCAGGTCAGTCCCGGTGCGGATCGCTCCGATACGCGTCAGGTCGGGGCCCACTTTGCCCCCCTGATCCTCGACAGCATGACAGCCGGAGCAGGCCGCTTTCTTCCCAAAGAAGATTTTTCGCCCCTCCTCAATCTGCCCCTGAGTCAGCAGCGGTTTCAGTGATTCCAGATGTGCTTTCTGCTGAGCGAGGTCGACGCCCAGTTTTTTCAGCAGGGGGTCTGCTGCTTTCTGGACCGGTTCCGGATACTTCTTGAGCAGACTGGCCAGCTCATCTGCAGAGAGATTCGTGGCAGCGGATGAAGCATTCAATGCATTGATCAGTGCCAGCCCAACCGGTTCAGCGTTACTTTTGGTGTAGGCTCTTAACAGCACGGGCAAGGCCAGGGGACCTGGGGCATCGAGCTGTTTTGATAATTGAATCAGTTGACCCGCAGATAATGGCAGACCAGCCAGAGCCCGGGCTGCTGCCAGTCGATCCAGGGGTGGATATTCTTCGCTCATGCGTGCAATCAGAAAATCGAAGGGTTCAGCCTCGACAGATTTCAATTGAGAACCGGCTGCCGACAATGCTTCAATTCTGAGTGTGGCTGGCTGCTGAGTGTCGAGTGCCAGTGATGTTAATAAACCACTTAACTCTGGTAGATCATTAGTTTGTGCAATACGAATCACCAGGATCTGCAGTTCTGGGTCCTGGGATTTCAGCGTTGATTCCAATGCCTGTCTCCAGGCTACGGGGAACTCTTTCAACGCGGAACGTTGAATTACTTCCAGTAGGATGCCCTTCGCGGAACGCGACGTGTTTGAATTCGTTAAAGCCTGGGCAATCAATGTCTGGACTTCCGGGTCAGCGGCTTGCGCGATCAGGAAGCCTCGCAGGACGGCGGCTCGTTCTGCACTCAGGGCATCTTCACTCAGCCAGGTCTTCAGCAGGCTCAGTGTTTCACCAGCCCAGCCTTCATGTTCGCCAATAATGGTCAACGCTTCTTTCTGCAGTGCCGGATCGTCGGTGTCGAGCAGGGGAGTAACAAGTTCGCGTGTCAGGTTACCCGAGTTCATCTGATCCAGGGTGATCAAGGCCGCGCGACGAACAGCCGGGCTAGAGTCACTCAGGCCCGCCAGAATCAGATCACGTTGGTCAATGCGGATCAGTGCATAAATCAGGGCGTGTTCCAGCGTACGATCGGGAGTTCCTTTGATCGCCTGGAAAAGCGACTCGACAACGGTTTTCAGTTCTGCGTTGGAGATCGTATCGCCCCGTTGTCCCGCTTCACAGATGCGTCCCAGGGCGGTAGCCGCGTTTCGTTGAATTGCCGGATTCTCAGATTTCAGGAGCTGAGTCAACTGGGTGACGGAACTCGCATCCCGCAGTGTGCCGAGACTCTTGGCCGCCGTCATCTGCACGGAAGCCGAGGAATTCAGACCGTTCTGAATCGCGGTTCGTGCTTTGTCGCTGCCAATGCGTGTCAGGGTCCAGACCGCGTTGCGTTTACTGGTATCGTTGTAGAAAGAGCCTGCGGGAGCAGCAACAACTTTGGACAGCATCGGAACGGCATGATCGCCGGCTTTGGTCAGTTCATCGATGGCCTTTCGTTGCACAAATGGACGTGAGTCATTCAGGAGTTGAATTTTTCGTTCGGGAGACAAGGAGTTCCAGTCGAGCGCCAGTCCGTAGGGATCCTGTACCGGGGGAGTATCCGATTTTCGAATGCGGTAGATGGCGCCATGGATATCTGGTTTAGAGATCTGCGACTGCGGACAGCCGATGCGGAACCAGCCTCCGGTATTGATCACCAGCAGACTGCCGTCCGCGTCTTCGATGACATCGGTGGGATGGAAGTCGGGGTCATCAGAGACGAGAAAGTCTTCCTCTTTCGTTTCAAAGGTGGCACCACTGCGCACCAGTTGCGTACGAATCACCTTGTGAGTGTTGAAGATGGACGTGAAGATGTTTCCCTGGTATTCAGGGCCGAACTGAGTCGATCGATAACGCAGCATCCCCGAAACTGCGACGTGTCCAAAGCGGGTGATCGGGCCCAAGAGGTCCCCCGTGCGTTTGAACTCAGCCACACAGTCTTCAAAGTGGGGATACACGCCCCCTTCCAACCAGTGAACCAGACAGTCGACCCGCGGACGTGTGAGCAGGATATTGACAGAGCCGATCATTTCCCCTTCTGGCGTGAAGTCAATTTCCACCGGGTTATCCATACCACCACCGCAGTGGACTTCAATATCAGAACCATCAGGATTGCAGGAGAAGATTCGGGCAGCCAGTCCTTTGCTGGTGACTTTTCCCGACTTGTCTTTGAATTCGTGACCATGGCGGCCATCACACCAGTAGAGTCGTCCTTCCGGTCCGCGAAAGCAGCCATGAATGCTGGCAGCGTTTCCGGAGAAGCCAAACGAATCGACGATGATCTTACGCTCATCGGCAACGCCATCGTCGTCATGGTCAGTGAGTTTCCAGATGTTAGGAGGGCTGGCGACATACAGTGATCCATCATGCCAGAGCGCACCCATGGGTAGCGTCAGCTTATCAGCAAAGACGGTGCTCTTGTCAAAACGTCCATCGCCGTCCAGATCTTCCAGCATGCGAATCATGCTTTTAGGTTCTTTGATCAACTGCGGGGCCCGCGTATTTTCACCCGAACTCTCAGCAATGAACAGTCGACCGTGATCGTCGAAGCCCGCCATCATCGGGTATTTGGTGAGTTCACTGTTAGTGACGCGTTCGATTGTGAAGCCTGCGGGGACACGAGGCATTTCTTCGGCGTGAGTGACTGCGTTGAGGGACAACACAATCAGAGACAGACAACTTAGAACGGAAATGCGAATCAGTTGAATCGTCACGGCTGGCACCTTAGTCGAGGCAGGAATGAAACGGTCGCACTCTGTTGTTTAAGACGTCAGAGCAAGAAGAGTTGATATTGTAAACAAAGTAAAGAATGTTCACAAACAGGAAATCCAAGTTTTCCTGATTTCTCTGTTTGAGTAAACGTGTGATTTTGTGAGTCCGCATGACAATATTTCTCATGTCCCCTTTTGATCTGAAGTTCGTACGCGAAAAAAAATAAAAAATTGGGATCTTTTCCGAGCGAAAATTGGCGGGAAAGTTCACCGGAAATCGTCAATCGGCGGCAGATAGCGGGATCTGACGTTTACCTGTTTTGAGCCCTCCTCTGAAAAAATTAGATCGCTTTTTTACCGCTATAATTCCTCACGTAACGCACATCCAATCACCTTCAAACGGGAGACAGACACATGGAATCAGCAGCACTCATTGCACGTCAGAAACTGACTGAGAAACAGCACGCGATCTATTCCTTCATTAAACAGGAAATCACCGAACATCGACTCTCACCCACCGTGCGCGAAATTGCGGATCGCTTCGGTATTCGCTCCTCCAATGGCGTGATGTGTCACCTGCGTGCCTTGGAACGGAAGGGCTGGATCAAACGGGATTACTACCTTTCCCGCGGCATCACGCTGGTGGCAGAACCCGTCACGCAGTTTCTCACACTGACTCCTGGTGAAGCAGGGTGCCTGGGTGATGTCTATGTCGGTTGTGTGGGAGTCGAAGATCGCAGTGTGACTCTCGAGTTCATCGCTCCCGACACGATGGGAGAGGTTCAGAAAGATCTCTGAGAAATACAGTCAGTCAACTGAGTCAACGTGAATGAATAAAACAGGACTTGAGACCTTTGATTTTGGATAAGGCAGGAATGAAACACGAAACGGAAAAGAATGATCATGCTCTCTCAATCCATTGCATTAATGAACAAGGGGCGGCAGTAACAGGTCAGGATCATGCTTGTATGTCGCAGGTAGATTTTCCCGCACAGCTGAAACAGAGTTTCGCAAACCTGGTACTGATTGAAGATGAGTACGATGGTCTGTCGTCTATCGAGGCGACCACCGATGTGCAGCATTGCCGTGATTTACTGAATGATCAGGAGCGGCAGATCAATCAGCTTATGCGAAAGCTGAATCAGGAAAAGTCTCGGCTCAAGCGTCTGCAGGGAGATCTGGAAGAGGCCGAGGTCTGTCTTTCGATGGCGCAGTCCTATGAAGCAGCCCTGGCAGGCTGGAGAGAATCACTCAATGCGTTTGATGCACTCCAACGCGAGTCTCTGAATCAGCAGCACAGTTTCTCGCTGGCCGAGCAGGCCTGGGAAGACCTGCAGCATGTCGAGCAGCAGGCTCTGAGGGAACTCGAATCCGCGACGACCTATGAAACGATTCATACTCCCTACGGATCAACAACGGTTCCCAGACAGGAAGGCATGTTGCCTGATGAAATCTCTATCGAACTGTTGGGCGATTATCTACCTGTCTCAATCCAGACAGACGGCGTCCGCCTTTCTCTGGAACAGTGCGCTGACGGGACCGCGACTTACACGGTGCACTGCGCCTGATTAACACACAACGCCGATAACGGCTTCTTATTTTCAATAACCCTTTTTCTGTAGGGAGAATACGTATATGAATCAATACCTGAGCCAACCTGATTATGTTTCGAACACTTATCGTACCATCAGTGGACAACTGGCTGAGTGGGGCATCGAGTTCAGTCCCGATCGCGTTGCTGATCTGACCCCGGAACAGCGGAGTGATTTACAAACCTGGATCAACGCCGGTGTGAATGCCGACGAAGACTGCCGGACTGAGTTCGCTGCGTTACCTGAATTCATGGAAAGCGAATTACTGGAAATGAGGGGAATCCTGGCTACGGAACCCCGGGAAACGATTATTGAGCAGGGCATCAACGCCTGTGAGTCGCAGACCCCGATTGCGGAGAACCCTTATCTGTTTGATACCACGGGTTGGCATCTCTGGCGTCAGGCTTATTGTCGCTGGCACCATGGTGAGCCACTGGATTTCTCAGATGAAGAGTTACCATCCGTTACTGATCAAGGGCCAACAGAAACTGATGTTGATGTAGAGAGCTTGATTCGACTGGCACCCGAACTGGTCAAGGTAGAACGTTCATTGAGTCAATTGCGCCGAAAAGTGAGACAAGCCAAATCGCAACACAAGCAGTTGCTTTCACAGTTGTCGCATGCACTTGAATCGAACTCTCAAGAAGTGGATGTTGAGCAAATGCAGCTTTCATCCGATGTTTCAGGTCGCGAGCAGACAAGATCCGTCCCGAAGCCGAAACCGAAGCCTGCCAGAATCAGAACTGAGGGTGAGACAGAGGTCGTCCGTATTCCTGTGACCGGACCAGAGACGAATCGGATCGAAATTCTGTTGGCGCAGAATTCAGCGGGGGACTGGTGTTCTGGTTCTCGCTGGTCAGTTGAAGCCGATGCTCGAATCGGAAAGCGTTTGAGTGGTGGGGTCTCCCTCGACCGATGTTCGCAGTCTTTCCCCTCTCAAGCAGCAGCGCTCCTCAATGCAGTACTGGTTCTTAGTCGTGGTCTGATCGGAAATGCCGAGATCGAGGGGCAGGTGATCGACTATCTGAATCTGCTGGAAGAATCACCCGGACAGATCGCGGTTTGCGTGAAATGTGGAAGCCACTGGTTACAGGACGACCTGGACGCACAGGGGACCTGTCCGGATTGCCTGCCAGTGATTGATTCGACGCAGAACTGAGACTGCTGCAGAAATTCTGTGAGCCAGTCGATTTGTCTTGCGATGCGTGATCGATCTTGCGATAGTTTAAGTAAGTTAATTAAACGTATTTCCAGCGGGATGGCCATATTCTTCAGAGGGGGGAAGCCTACAGTGCAAGATAAATCCAGCCAAACAGACAAGACACATTCTATCATGAACCGCAGACGATTTCTGGCAACCTCTGCGTCTGCGGCTGCCGCCATCGGTTTTGGTGCCCCCGCCATTGTTCGTGGGACCAATTTGAATGAAAAAATGAATATCGCCATCATTGGATCCGGGGGCAGGGGGGGCAGTAATCTGCGCAATGTTTCCTCTGAAAACATTACCGTGCTCTGTGATGTCAATGAACAGAATCTGTTTCGAGCCTCACAGAGCCACCCCAAGGCTAAGAAGTTCAAAGATTTTCGGGAAGTCTATGATCACCCCGATCAGTTCGACGCAGTCGTGGTCAGCACGTGCGAGCATACCCATGCTTTTGCAACACTGCCGGCCCTGCAGATGAAAAAACATGTCTATTGTGAAAAGCCATTGACACATAGTGTCTGGGAAGCGCGCGTGATCCGGGATGCGGCGCGTGAGGCAGGTGTGGCAACACAAATGGGAACTCAGATTCATGCCGGCGAGAACTATCGGCGTGTGGTCGAGTTAATTGAGACCGGAGCCATTGGTCCTGTTCAGGAAGCACATGTCTGGGTTTCCCGTGCCTGGGGCTGGCATCCTTCAGAAGAAGCTGCCCGGGCTGCGAAAGATCTCGTCTATTCCGAAAAACGTCCCAGTCACAGCGATGAGATTCCGAAGGGGCTGGACTGGGATCTCTGGTTGGGACCCGCTCCGGAGCGGCCGTTCAACAATATCTATTTCCCGGGGCCCAAATGGTACCGATGGTGGGATTTTGGGAACGGGACCATGTCCGACCTGGGCAGCCACTGGATCGATCTACCCTTCTGGGCTTTGAAACTCGATTACCCGTTGACCATTGAAGCCGCTGGTCCACCCATCCAGAAAGAGATCGCACCTGCTTCTATGCAGGCGGTTTACGAGTATGGTCAACGTGGAGATCTGCCACCCGTCACCGTAGGCTGGTACCAGGGAACCAATAAGCCCAAACTCTGGGAAGAGGGAAAAATTCCCCAATGGGGAAACGGGGTTCTCTTTGTCGGCGAAAAAGGGATGTTGCTGTCTGACTACAGTAAACATGTTTTACTGCCTGAGAATGAATATGCCGACTTTAAACCACCTGAACCGTATATCCCCAAGTCTCTGGGACATCATGCTGAGTGGATTCATGCCTGTAAAACCGGCACGCCCACGACCTGCAATTTCGAATATGCAGGTCTGCTAACCGAGGCAAATCATCTGGGGAATGTCGCTTACCGCACGGGGAAAAAGCTGCATTGGGATACACAGACCATGCGTGCCACGAACGCTCCGGAATCAGATCAGTACATCCGTCGCGAATATCGCAAGGGGTGGAAGCTGATTTAGGGCTCATTATGAAACAACCTGTAACAATGCTCGATCAGGAGATCTTCTGGATCGAGCATTTTTTTTCAGCAGCAGAGTGCCAGGACTATATCAATTATAGTGAATACCTCGGCTATGAGCCCGCAGACGTTGATGTCTACGGAGTTAGAAAGCAGATGGATCAGATTCGTACCAATGAGCGGGCGGATATCGAATCCCAGAAGACTGCTGACGATCTATGGGAAAAGCTCCAGCAGTACACCTTGCCAGAATCAGACCTGGGAACTGCCGTGGGTTTGAGTCCTTTCATTCGTTTCTACAAATACAGCGGGCCTCAAAAATTTAACATGCATAAGGACGGCACAAAGCAGCTTCCAGGATATGAATCCCGTTTTACTTTTCTGATCTATCTCAATACGGTTGAGCAGGGGGGAGAAACGGTATTTCGGAAAAATGATATTCGTGTCAAACCACAGGCCGGTTGCTGTTTATTATTTGCACACAAGTTGTGGCACTCTGGGACACCAGTGGCTGGAGAGGGAACCAAATACGTCCTGCGATCAGATCTGCTTTATCATGTGTGACTGGATGTCAATTAAATTGGAGACTGACCAACGCTTCTGAATTAGACAGCGCATGTAAATGAGTCTCTGTCAATCTGGTAGAAAGGGCTGTTTCATGTTTGGCTGGTTCCGTTCAAAGCCGACTTGTCCAGTTACTGCAGAGGAGAAATCCTGGATTGAAGAACGCTTTACCTGGCTTATTGACGAGTTTGGCATGCAACGTCTGACGAAAGGGACTTTCATTTTACCCACTGCTGAATTTTTTCCTGATGATTATGATCTCACACATGGAAGTATTCGCAGCCTGATGAATCGGGTCGCAGAGTATATGGACGTCGATCCCGTTGGCTTGAGATTCAGGTTCTACGAGGAAGCTCGACCCGAGTTCGAAGGGATGATGACTGAGGGATCTGCTGGTCTGTACGGCAAGGTAGGAAACAAGCATGAGATCGGGCTCGAATTGAATACTCTGGAAGACCCTCTCAGAGCAGTCGCAACGCTCGCACACGAAATCGGGCATGTGCTCCTCCTGGGAGAGCGACGGATTTCACCTGATGAAGAAGATCAAGAAATGTTGACGGATCTAATCACGGTATATAAGGGAATGGGGCTCTTTCCTGCCAATATGGTCATGCAGGAAAACTACTGGGACGATGGTCCCGTGTCCGGCTGGAGTATGTCACGTCAGGGATATTTGAGTATGAACATGTTAGGATATGCATTTGCCTTATATGCGATCGCACGAGGTGAGGTCTCTGCTAAATGGTTAACTCAGCTATGTCTGGATGTGCGAACGGCGTGTAAACAAGGCATGCATTACATCAATGAAACTGGAGATTGCAGCTGCCCTTTTGTAACTCTCAGGTAAGTCTTTTTTTCTATGCATCAGTGATTCCAATCGCTGTCTGATTTGCTATTCTTTGGGACTGTAGCCACTCTGATCGAATCAGAGTTACTTTTCAGCATGCCAATTCACAGGTCAGGTAAGATGCCGACACCAACGGAAACTCTCTGGGGATTACCAGTCAAATTGCAATCTCTGATCCAGGCCGAACTCAATGAAAAAGAGCGGATTTCCTGGGTCGGTAACCCAGACCCAAAACGCTTCGGCATGCGTGCCTGGCCGATGGTGTTGTTTGGAATTCCCTGGACTGCTTTTGCCTTGTTCTGGATCGCGGGTGCGTCCGGTTTTAAAATGCCTGACTTTAACAAAGGGTTCGATTTCTTTCCATTATTTGGAATTCCATTTGTGCTGATTGGAATCGGGATGCTTACTTCACCTGTCTGGATGATGAAGAAAGCCAGGAATACAGCTTACGTGCTCACCACGGATCGCGCCATTATATTTGAGAAAAAACTGGCTACCGCAATTCGATCTTTCGAACCGGAGCAACTCCGTAACCTGCGACGTACACAATGGGACGACGGTGCAGGGGATCTGATTTTTGAACATCAGGTCGCAGTCGACAATAACCAACAGCGGCAACAGACCGACATTGGTTTTTTGGCGATTCCGGATGTGAAAAAAGTAGAGACTTTGGTACGAGAGCTGGCTGAGTCTTCACTATGATATTTCTGACTGAAATCAGGGATTTATAGTAGAAACTGGCCGTGCTTTCGTACGGCCATTACAATTCCGCCTTTAACCCCTGCAGCCTGGTCATCGTCAGTCAGCTCCACGCCCGCCACGTTCGAAGCGTGGATGATCTTTCCGAACTGAGAAAACAGCCCTTTGAACTCCGACAGGCGACAGTCAAACACACTGTCCGCCGGCTTGTTCCCGGAGAAGTCTGTCCGGATCTGAAGCACAAAGGTGCCTCCAGGCTTCAGGAACTCAAACAGCTTGCCGGTTTCTTCTTCGATGTCGATCCCCATGCGGGAAACGCCGCTCAGCTCGTAGTGATACCAGCTCATTCCCCGCACGAAAATCAGGTCGAAGTAGCCGTGATCGAAGAACCTCCCGAGATCCAGAGCGTTGGCAGCGATGAATGTCGCACCAGAGCCCCTCTCCTTCGCCGCCTCGATGCCTTTCTCGGAAAAGTCGACTCCGTACGCGTCCAGGCCGAACGAGGCCAGCAGAGCGGAATGGTGGCCTTCACCGCAACCCAGCTCTAACACCCGGTCGCCGGGAGTCAGGCCGAACCGGGACACGATGCTTTCCTGCAGCCAGCGCGTCACTTTGTCCGTGTCGTACTTCCAGCCGTTACCGGAGCCGTATTTCTGGTCATAGAATGACGAATTGCGGGTTCTGCTGTGATTGATCTCGTTTGGCATCATTTCCCCTTCAGGACTTCAAGTGCTTTGTCGTTTCGATGTTTGGCCAAACCGCCGATAGAGTGATCCGGCCTCAGCTTCTGCCGTTCAATGCTCTCTACGGTCCATTGCTTGATCTGCTCGCGGAAATCTGATCCATGCCCGCTGGTTACCTGGTCGTTTGAAAGCGACGGATTGTGGAGTCTTCTCAGTGCGACAACGTCGCTCAGGGCCGCCGCTTTGAACCCTGCCAAAATCGCACGCTCATAGAATTCACTGTCAGCCCCTGCTTTCCAGGGGGCCATGCCGTTGCAACTTTCGTAGACAGACTTGCTGATCAGAGCTGTTGAATTGACGATGTTTCCCGAAGGACTGCCGAACCGCACGATCCCCGAATAATGATAGGGCTTCATCGACAGGGACTTTCTCATTCTCTCGCTGCTGTCGTCGTAGGTGACGAACTGCTCCATCGCACCACCGACAATCTGGTGGCCCTGACCGATGGTCTGAAAGCTCTTGTAAAACCGCATCGGGAGGGAGATATCGTCCGAGTCCTGGTTTGCAAAGTAATCGTGTTCCAGGTGATCGAACAGGCGGTTTAATGTGACGTATGGCCCCACGGGTCCGTCGGCGTTTTTATAAAGCCTGACATTATTCAATCGGGAATATTCCCAGCCGACAGGATCTGAACCCATCCCGTCATTGATCAGGTGAATCGTCGTCTCAACAAAGTTCTGATTGAGCACGGACTTGATCGAGTCTTCCAGATAATGGTAGTTCGGCAGGTTGTATGGCAGGATCACATCACAGGAGAATGTCTCCCGTTGCTTTTTCGGTTCGATGCTCGCGGTGATTGTAGGGATCAGTTTCGGGGTAACCCGCCCCTGAAGATCAGGCTCAGGATCGCCCTCTGTTTTGCATCCAGTTCGGGACTCGAAAAAACGCCGGGCGACCCTCATGACTTCGGAGACCCCAGCGACAGCAGACCAGGTGAGCGGCTTGCCCGGGGTGCTGTCGATGTGCTTCTGAAAATCAAAGCCTGCCTTTTTCAAGGCCTCGTATCGACTCACCTGCTGACGGTCACCGTGATCGCCGTGATAAAGATGCCGTACCACTCCGGGAACGCTGTCGATTTTGAGTCCGCTTTTCTCCCAGCGTCGCATCATCACGCTGTCGCCGCCGCCGAGAATGTTCTCTTCGTGTAGTCCGCCATTCCCAAGGATGGACCGCCGAAACGCCACCGCACCGCCCGGCATCCCCGGCCTGTCTTTGGACGACTTCGCGAAACTGGGGTAAGACTTCTCGACGCTCCCTGTCTCTGTTTCATATTCGACCGAATCGAAGCATTGCACGACATCGGCGGTCTGCAGTCTCCGGAGCGTGTCGCGAAACCAGTTGCGGTTCGGAAAGATCAGGTCGGCATCGACCACCGCTACCGCATCAACCGTTTCCGGTAGTTGCTCGATTGCGATATTCAACAGCCGTTCCTTCTGCCAGATGAAACGGGCGGCTTCATCGCCGCTGACCTTGATCGAATCATCAAACAGAAACTCGCCATCAAACGACAACTCGCAGAACTGCACCGGCACATTGATCGATTCGCGGAAGCGACGCGCATTTTCCGCCACTCTGGGATCGGACAGGGGGTTGAAGTAACAGGAGATGATCACGAGGTTCTGAACCTGCTGTCGCCTGGCTTCGGGTCTCTCAGAGCGTTGCGGTCGCTGCGGATCCGGGGCAGGTTGAACAGGCACTGACGGCAGTGCCTTCCCCTCCCATACCGGGCAGCTGTTGCTCTGCGGTTTTGCGAAGTCGGCACAATTCGACCCGTGCGTCTGACATCGCTGCCCACTCCGTCTGGGGCAATTATTACACGCGAAGATCCGCTCGATGAATTGTGCCGCCGCTACTTCACTGTTGTCAAATCGTCGAAACTGATTCAGGGCATGTAAGATGCCCGCGTCTTGTTGCATCGTCTGGGGTTTCTTTTCAAAATGTATTTTAGTAAGCAGCTGCTCGTGCCGGCTCGCCGTTCGTGTCGAGCCAGAATTCACGGTTTTCAATCTCGGTCACGACGTAGTCGCCACCTCTGACCCACGACGCCACGCCGAACGAACCCGCCGAGATGTGCTGAAAAACATTAGCAGTCGCCTGATTGATAATGCCGTGGTCGTTCTTATGATTCGCGTGCGACTGCCCCGAGTGAAGATGCCCCCACACACCATAGTAGGCCCACGTTTCGCCGTCCGCGTTGAGGCCGTTTGCGTCGAACCCGGCGGGGTCATAACCGTCCACATCGAAGCCGTACTGATTGTAACCGTGCTGGTTGTACCTGATTTCGTACGGGAGCCCCGTGGCCGGATTTACTAACGATTCACCAACAACGGTGCCGGAGTCATCCCGATCAAAGGGGCCGTCCAGCAGGTAGGTGTAATTCCCATAGGGGCCGTAGTATCCGTCGTAAATGCTGCCGCGACCCCGCCCGAGACCATCCCAGTAGTTGCCGCCGAAGTACCCGAAGGGGCCGCCACCGTAGCCGCCACCATAGCTGTAGCCGCCACCGGGGTAATATCCCCAGCCGTAGCCCCAGAATCCGGCGGCGTACCCAAATGAATGACCGTACCACATCTGGTCGCGCGTCAGCGGTCGGGACGCCTGTGTTATCTGCACCGTGTGCGTGCCGGGGAGAATCCGATAGTCGTACTCAATCAGGTCCTGTTGGGTGATCGGCGGAATCTCTGGGACACCTCCCAGCAGATTCACCGGCGGCGTGCCCACGGTGACCACTCGCTGCCAGTAGAGCGGGGGGACGCGAATTCCTGCCAGATCGCCGACAAACTCGATAATGAACCGACCTGTCAGCGGCCCCGGTGTGTGGATCGTGACGTTACCCTCTCCCACCCAGAACAGGGCCTCAAGGGCCGCCTTGATATCACTGCCGTCTGTCGTGATGATGAACGGCCCGACCGTGTTGCCGTAGCCGTCCGTGATCGAGAAAGCGTATTCGTGGCCGAACACCCCAGAGAAGTCGAGCAGGAACTTATGATTCCAGTCGGGGCTGGCCGGGTCGACGTACTCCAGCAGATCGACTGACACGCTGCCTTCCTGGAACGTCTGATTCGTGACCGCCTCTTTCGTCAGGAAAATCACACTTGGCGACGGATCCTGCTCGGCTGGTGTGATCATCGCGAGCAGGTTTTTTGTGACGTCTTTATCGTCGGATTTCCCCTTAGTCTTCTCGCCGGTGTGGTACTTGTAGATCCCTGATGCGTTCCACGCTGGGGCCTGACTCTGGCTGACCTGAGCATCAGGGAGCTTCAGGTGCCCCTTCGGGTCGCCGATCAGCCGCTGCAGCACACCCTTGCCGAACAGATTCTCATACAGATCCAGTGTCGCGTCCGACAGGTCGGAATTCTCCGGCCTGATGTACCTGCCATGAATCTTCGACGTGTCGGTCAACTCTCCCTCGAAGCGGCAGAGGCAGGGCGGGAACGTCAGTCGCCCCTGGTATCCTTTGATGATGTCGGCAGGACCTGTGAATGCGTAATTCCGTCGCTCGGTGACATACTCCACATCGCCGCTGGTCTGTCCCGGCGCGTAACTGCCGACAGGCAGCCGCACCTCGAACACGAAGTGATCCTCGTTAATGGTTCGCACGCCGACGATCTCGACGAGAGAGTGCCCCGGTATCACGAGGTCTTTATCTTTCCGTCGGTCGTCCTTCGCTTCGTAATCGTCCCCGATGTTCAGGCAGTCGAACCACTGCCCCGGAGATTCCAGTGCTGAGTTGAGCATCATTCCCCCTTCGGGTCCACTTTCTCTGTTTTGTCGACAGTGTTTCGATGATTTTTCACGATCTGCTTCAGGTCCTGTGATCGCTGCCGCTCATCGAAGCTCGGAACGTAAGTGCTCGTTTCCCGGTTCCGGGAGATCGTTGTCGTCATACCGCCTTGCGTCGTCACTCTGATCGACACCTGCTGGATCGCTCCGTCGAGGTTTATCGGCTTCAGTCCGGCGTACTGGCCGGAGCCTGCGTCGCTGGTGGTGACGTTCAGCAGTGCGACGTCAATGTCAGCCAGTGCGAGTTCCTCGAACTTCTCTGCTTTCGAGTTGTCGAGGAGATCCTTCCGGGTGGCACGGTACTCTCCGGTCGTTTTGCTTTTCTTGATCTCGAACACCGCCCGGTAAGCCTGCACAATCTGGTTATCGATGATCACTTTCGTGTCGGTGCCGCCGGGGATCTTTCGCACGCCGTTCGGCAGGTCCGGCAGCTTCGCGGGGGTGGTGCGGTATTTCTTCGGAACCTCGTACAGATATTCGTAGCGGGCCGGTTCACCGAGAACTGACTTAAGCGGCACCGCGATCAGCGCGTAGAGGTTGCCGGGAACGAAGAGTTTCCGCTTCTCTTTTTTGTTGCTGTTATCGACGGGGACCTTTCCGACCGCGAGGCGGTAGATCGGCTCGTTGAACCTGATGATTCCCTGAGCAGGGATAATCGAGAACTGATTGCGGTCGAAGTAAACGTTCGGCGGCGTGTTGTAGCCGCGACGCTCGCTCCAACGTTCGCCGAGTGCGATTACATCCTTTCTCTTCAGATCCCCCGTGACTGGGTCGACAGTGAGGCCGGACCGCGTCTCGAAGCAGGGCAGCACCTGGTTGAACTCAGTCAGCTTGTAATCTTCGAGCTTCCCCGTCTTCGGGTTCTTCTGCTTCGGTCCGGGGAGTATCGGCTCGGCTTTCTTGAACAGCTCGCGAGCGGCTTCCTCGTAATCACTAATCAGTTTGTCAACGGACTTTTTATCGCCGCGACGGATACCTTTGTCGATCTCCTTTGCCACTTTCTTTCCGAGCGTGTCGTACTTTTTACGGAGTGTTTCGCTCTCCTGTGTCCCGGCAGGGTACTTGAGCCGATAGCACCGGAACACCGTCTCCTGTGCGAGCTTCAGCTGCTGCTTGCGGTACTCGATGATGTCGGCATCAGGCACGTTGTTTTGTTTGACTTCGTCGTACTTCTGCTCGACGCCATGGAAGTTCGGCGGCTCCGAGAGCAGCCATCCGTATTTCTCCGACGGCGTATAGCTCAGGTGGTCGATGGGCTTCCACTCGCCGTCGAGATCCAGGCCCACCGCTTCCAGTTCCCAGAGCGTTTCATGATACGTGATCCCTCCGACAACCGTGATCGAGTCGGGGACTTCGGGGAGCGCGGCGTCGAAGCCCGCCGTCATCAGATCCTCTTCCGGCAGCAGTGCCCCTTCGCCGTACTTACAGATTCGCACGCGGTCATCCCAGCCCAGGCAGACGCGATACCCCAGAGGGGTGACCAGTTCGTTCAGAGCCTGTGCCGGCGGGATGCGGTCCCAATGGACTTCAGGTCTCACTCGCTTGCGGTATGGCAGACCCTTCGTATCTTCCAACTGGTCGAGGGCCGTGGTGTCGTAGCGCTGCTCGCCCATCGCTTCGAGGCACATGTCCGCAAGTTGTCGGGCCGTCCGCTCTTTGCGAGTTTCGATGATACCGTTCTTTTTGACGTTCCAGTGGCCCGAAAAGCTGCCGAACTTCCACTTCCAGCGGCGGTCGTAGATCGGTATCGACCATGTTCTCGAACTCGCTGTCCGCCGGACCGCCGCTTTGTCGGGGCGGCACCCCTGCAGCAGGATCTGCGTCGTCTTCGTCGAGCGGTTGCCCAGTGAGTTAACTTCGACGGACTCAGCGTCGAACTGAAACACGAGGAACCCGTCCGGCTCGATGGGGGTGTAGTCCGCGTCGGCTGGGTCCAGCGACTGCGGTGCCATCTCGATTTGACAGACGTCGGGCGTAATGCCGTGGGAGCGGGAATAACTCGCACTCACGATCTGCTTAATGCCCGGATAGAAAACCGAGCCGACACCTTGGTGAATCTCGCTCATAACGTTCCTATGTCGTCGCGCTGAAGGTCAGCTTGAAATCTTTACCCATGAAGAGCGTGCTCATGTCACCGCAGTTATGGAGCTGGATCACCGGGCTGGCGATGCTACCGGACTCGTCGTAGACCTCCGAGTCGTCGCTGTACTTGTTGATCACAGTGACGGTCTTAGGCCGGGCGTCCTGATCGAAGACCAGCACCGCATCCCCGGACAGATTGACCGCTGCGAGCGTGCCGGTGGAGTTGTAATTCACCAGCCCCGCAAGGATGTTGAGCACCGTATGTGCGCCGTCGTGAATGGTGGTGGTGCCGGCAGTCTGCTGGAATGATGTGGTTCCAGAGTTGATGTCGAGCACCCCACCTGTTTTGGTGATGTTCGTGACGGTCACCCCGGCCCCGAGATAAACCGTCGTATCGTCGGTCGCATCGTCGAAGAACGCCTGACGGAGCGTTGCGACGGTCGAGACCTCGGTCGGGTAGTAAGCGACGCCGAGCGAACCACGGTTGACGTTAATCACGTTGCTGGCGTGGGTCCCCAGCAGCAGGATCGGCGGGGTATTGCCGTCGGGGCTTTCCCCGGAATCGGTGATCAGCACCGTGGATTGAACCGAACCGAGATTGATCTTGATTCGCTCCGAACCGTCGCCCTCTTTCTCGCCTATGAACAGCTCTGTCGCCCCGATCTTGAGATAGGTTTCCCGGTATTCGTAGTAAGAGCTTTCAGTCCCACCATCGGTGTTAATGCGGGGAAGGCCGATGGTGCCGGTGAAAGTCTGCTCGATGTGCAGCGCCGCCAGCGTGACGGCGGACTGATCCAGGCCGTAAAGGATGTCAATGTCGCTGTCTGCGATGTAAGGGGTATCTCCATTGACAGGCACCGTGTTCGTATTCCAGTTGGCCGCGACGTCCCAGTTGTTCGGGCCTGAGTTCGGGGTTGTGGTGGACTGTGACAGCGGGGTGACCGTTGTTTCTACGGTTCCTGTCGGGTCTGTGACACCTTTAGTGGTTTCTGAAACAGACATCACCAGGCTGGAAGTGTCGATCTCCAGCAGTTCAACATTCGTCACGGATAGAGCCCCGATGAATTCCACCACCAGTGCCGTTCCCGGCCAGTCGCCGCCTGTCACACTGACATTGCCAGATCCGATGGTTGAGATGGATTCAAGCAGAGCCTCTGCTTCCGCTGCGGTTGCGTCGTAAGGGATGTCGACACCGACCCCCTGGTAACTGACATTCACGCTGCCAGATGTGGGAGATCCTGCCAGAGTGAGGGTTTGGACTTCGTTTTCACCGGCGTCAGGAAATGGGTACTGATCTCCGTCCCCGCTGTTGTAGAGAGCCTGACATTCCGAGATTGACAGGGCGTCCGAGAACAGAGCAAGTTCGTCGAACCAGACCGCGTACAATGCGCCACCACCGTAGAGGCGGAATACCGCGCTTGACTCGGAAGGTGTGGCTCCTGTTGCACTGACAGCAGCGGTATCGAAAGCCGCGCCGTTCAGGCTGATTTTGATCAGGTTGTTGTCTGGGTCGTAGACGCATGCCACATGGTTCCAGGTGTTTGCTGAGACCGATCCAGATGAGGTTACCGTAAAACTTGTGGAAGAGTCACGCCTATAGAAAGTTAATGTTCCGCCACTATTTAGTGTGACGCTCCAGTCCGTGGCAGAGGCTGCATTTCGCTCTACGAGTTTCCATGTGTTGAGGGAATCTGCCTTGAACCAGAACGCGCAGGTAAATCCGACGTCGTAGTTCCACTTGGCAAAATCGGTGTTACTTGTATTCCTGAGATAGGTGGTCCCGGTGGAGTCAATCCACAAGGCACTGTTTATTTTTCCTCCCGGCGCGATATAAGCAGGCAGACCGGACCCCGATTCAGAAAGTGAGATACCTTCGATACTGTCCGTATAGTTGCTGTCAAAACTGAAGTAAGCATAGATCTTCTCCAGCAGCGTACTGCCCCCAGCGGTCGTCTCTGCGGCTGATCCAGTCACCCCGGTCAGGCTGGACGAATCCACCTGCAGCAACGCAACGTCAGTTCGAGCCAGCGCCCCCTGGAAGGTTACTGTGACATCGGTCCCCGGCAGTGCTCCACCACCGCAAGAAACAGCGCCTGCAGGAATAGAGACCAGTGCGAGCAATGCTGTTTCAATCGTGGCGGCGCTGGCGTTGTAAGCTATGTTTCCGGTCCATTCTCCCACGAATTTCAGGCGAAACGTTCCGCCACTTGGGTTGTTCGGACTGGTAATCGTCTGGATTTCATTCACCCCACCCGTCAGACCAGATACGTCGATGGTCATGATCGAGACATTCGTCCCGGCCAGAGTTTCGGTGAATTCAACGGTATAAGGCCCCCCGGCGGATCCAGTCACGGTGAAATCTCCGGAGCTGTAACTCGCCAGCCCTTCGAGAGCAGACTCAACTGTCGCTGCACTCGCGTTGTAGGCGATGGTGGTTGTGGTCTCGCCGTTGAAAGTCAGGGTGAACGTACCACCCGTCGCTGCGGTTCCGCCGAGTGTAACCACCTGCTTTTCGTTATTCCCCGATCCGATGGAGGTGGTGACGGCGAACGGCTTACCGGCTGTTCTCGACGTGAGGTCGATGGTGCCGTCTTCCTCGTCGTTGGCTTCGGTGCCGACTGAGGCGATGATCTCCGCGAATTCAGGGATTGTCGAGGCGTTCCAGGCTGCCACGAGTTCAGCCACCACAGCGGCTTGAGTCGCCCCAGTGAGCGTCACTGCCAGCGTTTTATTGCCGATGGTGAAGTTGACCGTCTGCCCCGCTTCAATGTCCGTGGGGATGGAGACCGTGTCGATTTGAGCCACAGCGGGGGCGCCGCCGATCCAGATGGGTGAAGCCATGATACCACTCCTTTGTTATGGTGCCGCTGGGAACGGCTGATTGCGTTCGAATGTGTAATTCCAGTACACCGGGTACTCGAACTGTGTGTTGTTGTATCGGCGGGGATTTCCGTAGCGGATGTTCCGGCGATCTACTTTTTCATAGGCTGCAAGATTCGATTGCGGCGGGTCTGGTGTCGGGCAGAACCCGATTCCCGATTTCATGCCTGTCTGCTGAGCCGACACGACACTCGTCTCTGTGAGTTGCTGTTTCTGGAATCGCCCCGTGAGCGTCGGTAGATGGCCGAACGTGGGACCGCCGGTTCCAGTGACCGACAGGCTGGATTCGTAATTGATGATATAAGGGTTTCCCGCCGTGCCGTTCACTGCCTCCGGGTACAGGAACGCACCATCGACAACCAGTGAGTAGTGCCGACGATTCACCAACTCGCCTGGTGCGTCCCCCTGGGGGAAGTGCGGCGGAACAGCGACACGGATTCCGTAAGCAGTCGACTGGTTCAGCATCTGGTGGATCACCGTGTCGCCAATCTTCCAGACCAGGTTTTTGTTCGGCTCCCTGTAAGCGTTCTCCAGACTGTCCATCGCGGTCTTCAGTGCTGTCAGCGAGTCGGCCTGCATAATCCCGGTAATCGACCACGTTTCGATATAACCGAACACGTACCCCGTCTGGTTCTCAAGGCCCCGACGACTGACGTTAACGTTAACCTCGTTGTCGGCGTGCTGGTAGTTGCCGTAGCTCAGGGTTACTGCCATTAGTCGTTCCCCCCCAGTAACGCGCGGTAACCGGCTGCCTGCTGGGCACGCCGCTCAAGCTCTTCGATAAGTTGACGATATGAATCGGAATTCGTATCACTAAAGTTTCGCAGCGCTTCGATCAATGCAAGGGTGTCCTGCGCGTTGGCATCCGCGACGCCATTGATCGCAGCGACCGCAGCGTTCCCGCCACCGCCCCCCTGGTTCTGGGGGGCATTGCCGCGATCTGGTGCCACAGGTGGTGTGTATTCGACCCCCGCCTGATCTGCGCGCATTCTGGCGACGCGGTCCGTGACTTCTGAGAGAGACTCCATACTGCTTCGGACGCGGTTCATCTGCTGTGCCATCGCATCCCTCGTTTCCCATTCCTTGCGGATCGACTCGGCGAGCTTCGCGCGTTTTTTGCTTTCGTCCTCACGGGCGTCGACGACACTCTTTTCGGTATCTCTGAAACCACCGAGAGCCCTGATCGTTCCGGCGTCACCAGCGGATCTATTCGCTCGGTATTTCTGGGCGATCTCAGCCCCGAAGGGGGTCTCCTCGAGCTGCTTGATCTCACGGAAAGTCAGCTCCTGTTTGTTACTGACTTTCTCCGCGATTGACCGCAGGTTGTTTTTCTTGACTTCGTCGAGTCGGTCGAACTCCGCGAGCTTCGATTCGCGGTCTGATACAGCGGCTTTCTCGGCAACGGTCGTGCGCTCCTTCGCTGCCTTAAGTTCCTCGTGCACTGTTTTCACAGCATCCTTATGCTGCTGGTTCTGTGTTTTCAGGAGGCTTAGCCGTGTTCGGGCGGCGTCAGCGAGCTGAGCTTCCTTGTCGCGAACGTTTTCATGGTGCATCAGTTGCAGCTTGTTATTGTACGCCTCTTGACGATACATCGCTTCGAGCTGCTTTTGACGGTTCTCCTGTGCAGCAGAACGGGCCTGGGCCACTTCGTTAGCCGCGTGGATCTCTAGCTTCTTCGACTTCTCCAGATCGGTTCCCGCTCCCATTGCGATTTTCTGGCGACTCAGAGATGAATATGCGGAATCCTGAGCGAAGCGGAACGACAGCTGATCCCGCTGGCGGTCGCGAATCTCCTGATTGCGGACCTTGTTCTTTTCAAGTTCTTCCAGACGTTGCTCGGTGACGTTCTCTGCTGACCACATGTCGCGAAAAGCACCGTAAGTTGAAGTAGCTGCATGGATCGGTGACTCAGACGCACTGGATGACAATGGATTCAGACCTCGTAAGTACGCACCGAAGCCCATCTGCTGCGGACCAACCATACCTTCGCCGGACCCGATGAAGTTTCCGCCACGGACGAGCCGGTTGACTCCGCCACGGAGTTCCATCAAACCTGTTCCTATGGCTGTACCCGCTGCCAGCAGTCCGCCAGCCCCGCCGAGTGACATACCACCGATTCGACCCAGCAGGCTGCCGCCCATCCGAAGAACACCTCTCCCAGCCCCGACAATGCCGCTACCAGCGCCACGCAGGGCGCCGCCGATCGTTGTTCTACCGATCCTACCGAGGATACCTTTCCCAGTCTGACCTGCCGCACTGCCTGCACTGCCGAATCCACGTGCCCCGAAGTAATTCGCAGCAATATTACCGATGGTCTCCAGTATTCCACTACCAGCCTTTGTCGCAACCCGCTCGCCCGTTTCTTCAGCAGCTTCTTTCGCAACCCTCTTCATTGCAATGTGGTTTGCTACTACACCGCCTGCCACGGCAGTTTCACCTGCCGCTGCTGCAGCGATACCTGCGGGAACAGGAGCTGCTGCCAAAAGTGCTTGCGTCTTGGCTAGTGCCTCTTGCGATTCCCTCATCGCGACAATCGCCTCGCGGCCTTTCCAGACCAGCTCGGTGAATCCTTTTAATGCTTTGTAGCCCACTTCAATTTTCTGGAAGCCTTGCTCAAATTTCTTGAAATTCTCATCGCTCATCAGACCTAGATTCGCCAGGCCTTCCGTGAGGTCCATCATTCCCTGCAGAGCAGCGAGTCCAGCTTCAGTTGCTTTTTGTTGTGATTCAATCTGTTTTTTGCATGCTGCTTTCAGTTTTTCAGAAGCCTTGGCTTCGTTTTCCAGGCATTTCTCACGTTTGTCTGACCTTTTTTTTGTCTTATCAGTCTTCGCGTCTTCCAGGCTCTCCCAGATCTTTCTCATTCTTTTGGTGATTTTTTGGAGCTGACTGACAACCTTTTTATTCGTTTTCTGAGTTTCTTTAAGGCTTTCCTCTCCCAGGCGATTAATTGAGTTCAAGAGTTCATTATTAAACTGTTCTCGTTTTTTCAGTTCTTTCTCAGAGATTTTAACGCGAATATCTGCGGCAGCCTTTGCCGCCTTGATTGCCGCTGTTTCTATCTCTGCGAAAGTGTTAATCATTTTCCCGGCAACACTCTCGTTCTTAGGGTTTGCGACCAGGCTTAATTGAATAACAACATTCCGTTGTGCTTCGGCTGCTTTAATCATTGTGATCTGTTAGCTCCCATCAGCGCGACCAATTCTTCAAATCTCTTTTTCTCGCTAGCCTGATCAACGGTCCTTTGGATCAATCGGGCGTTCCTGCGGACAATTGGATCATCTGGAAATGATCCGACAGCTTTACATTCGAGATAATGCAAGTATGCCTGAATGTTTCTGTGGGTTAATGTATTCTGTTTCTCTGGTGTTCCTTTCGGACACCCAGAAGGAGTTTTGCAGAGTGGCAGATGCTTTTGATGCCTGAGATTTGGCCTTCCATCTGCCCTGCCATTATGTGTCTCAACTTTTCCAAAACCTTCAGTACCAGGTGTGTCGTTGTAGGCATATTTCAAACAGTGGAGACAGTCGCGCACTGCAAACTGCGGGTAGAGTAAAATCAACTCTACCCCGGCGATCAGTTTTTTGCCTGTTCCGCCGTTTTATTACCCGATCCATCCGACTCTCCAGATAACAGTTCATCAAAATTCAGGCCGGACTCGTCATTTAACTCCTCTTGAGACTCATCTACATCATCGTCGCTACCATCAAAGCAGGTCACGATATTGAAGAGACGGTCTTTCAGTGGTTTTTTTATTCGTTTTAGGTTTTGAGCATTGATTGGAAGTGGGGAGCCCTGGTGATCCTGCAGGTCCCACTCAATAAGCTGTCGCATTAAAGTCTGATCTACAATTTCGCCTTGCGCTTTCGCCGATTTTTCGAAATAATTGTGCATCAACGCCCGTACCGATTCCGGGAGTACGGGACGATATTGAAACCGTACGGTTTCGTGAACGTTTTTTATCTCTTTGATCAAACCGTTTTCTGTGTAACCATCTGGAATATAGGCCCTGGCCTGTGATGTAGACATTTCGCGTTTTTCCTTTTCTCAGATCAAGAAATGCATGAGATAATTGATATGCCGTGTTCACGCATGTGCGTTAGTGACAATGAGACTGGGAGAGCTGCCTGCTTTGCGAACCATGCCTTCCAGAGGTAATCGAGTAACCTGCACCTTAGTGGTTCCGGGAGTTTTTGATGGATACTGAATCGTACCGAACGTAAACGTCAGGATGTTGCTCGTGATTTCGGTGTTCGTAAATACCAGTGATCCACCCGCGCCGGTGAGATCCTGTTTTATTAAGTCCAGGTTTTCCGTACTCCAGGGGTGATTCGTTGAAAGTGTGATGACTCGATCCAGTAGTGGGAGGTCCACCCGCGTGAGATTATTCTCAAATCGTTCTGTATCCAGCTGGTTTTCAATTGTGAGGCTGAATTCACTAAACTCGCGAGTATCGCTTTGCAGGGTAAGGACGCCGTCTTCAAAGCGATATGGACTTTCGGTAGGTGTTGCTAACGTCGGAAAAGTACCCGCATTTCCTTCTGTTTCGGTTTCGGCTTCGATGTCAAGCTCGATAAAAACCATCTGACCAGACGAACCGGTAAATGTCGCGCGAGCAATTCTACAGCCAGAGTATGTGTAAACTTTTTCGTCTCGATCAACCATCATGTAGAATTCCGGAAGCGAATCTTCCAGGCCGAATTCATTTGAACTCTCATCACCACCTAAGATCAGCGGTAGCAATGTGTCGAGAGCTAACCGGCTCGCTGCCAGTTTAATAGAGCCGCTGCAGCGTTTCTGGCCCAGTCTGGTTCGTTCAGCGAGATGCTCGGTCGTACCAGTCGTGCCTCCTGTCTCGTCGATCGTCTGCGTTTCAATGAGCGATTCTGAATCAATGATTTCGATGGGGATTGAACTGGTATCGAAAGGAAGGGCAGAGTCGATCGCCACACGCGTAAAAGTTCCGATTCCTAAAGTCATGAATTGTTTCCTTATTATTAAATAGCATCTATCACAGTCATTATGTGGTTACCCAGCTTTTCGACTGCGGAATCCTGTAAGTCCTCGGAGATACCCATGAAAGGACGAGCAGGAATTGTTGCAGTTCCGTATTGGTGGAAGCCTGCGTAATAAACACTGGTCCCTAACAATGTTGAATCCTGTGTCACTGTTTCAATAGGTCCTGAGCTGTTCGAGATGATGCTCTGCATCAGCTTCCCGGTATCGATCAGAGGACGCATGCCTGGGTTATGCCCGGGAGGTCTGGGATGTTTCAGAGGTGCCCAGGCAATCCCACCAGGTGATTGACTATCTAAGAAACTCTCACCCAGATCACCGGCAAGATCATCATTCCACTTACTCAGGATGTCTGAAGCTTGAGATTCCGCTAATCTTTGGACGACTCCGTTGAGGAATCCGCTGAGTTCGCTGGTTGTAATTGTTTCAGGCATCGTGTATGGTCCTTGATTTTTTTAATATTGAACCCAGCCAGACTTTGCACATCACTGCTTGTGAACTGATTCCGATTCGTACTGATCTGATCAGCATAGAGTTCGACGGCCTCTGAAACATTGCTGGTTTTAAAACGCAGGCCGCCAAAGACATTCGTGCTGACTTTGATAAATTCTGCTGCTTTCACTTCAATTTCATAACTCATTCGCGTGTCTCCCAACTGATAAACCACAGTGTGATCCCTGCATGAAATTCTCCCGCTTCGAACCAGCTGGGGTCGACAACCAGCCCGGGAGCGACGTAACTATTTACGATTGTGTCGACGCCTGCCAGACGTGGTGTGCGAAACTGTTTCAGAATGGCTTCATACCAACTCAGGTACTTGTTTCGATTGGCTGTCTGATTCTGGTTGTCTGCATCAACGATATAGATTCCTACCTGGTATTCGATCTGATCTCTCAAATTTGTACCTTGTGCAGGATTATGCCTGGGTGTTCCGGCTACAATCAGAATCGCAGGAAAATCGGCAGCCAGAAAATTTCGAGTAGAAGGAACTTTCTGGATATGCACATGGTCATTGGCAATGTCAGTCAGATTTAGGTTTTGAATTTCTGACTGGACGGTCGTGAGGATACTTTCAATAATCGCAGTCATTTCTCTCTCCGACAGATACATCGCCAATGTGTTCGTAGGCGGACACGGGTGACTGACCTTACGGTGTAGACCAGACTATTCTGATCAGTGATCGTGTCCCCGGTTTCAATCTCTGCCCCACTTAATAACACATTGGGGATGTTCCAGACGATCCCCTCATGAGTTGAAGTCACGAGGCCTTTGGCTACGTCATTTCGAGTAAGATTTCTCATCCAGGCATGAGAGACTGTAGCCGAAGAAATCGAATCATTATTCACTCCACGTCTGGTAGTTAGCGTGATCGGTTCTGTTCCTGGAACTTTCAGGTAGAGCAAGTCCAGTTGTTGTTTAGACACCATCAGAGCACTACCTTCCGATATCGTGACAGGGATCCTTTGATGGAATCCAATAGACTGGCTTCAGATTCCGATCCAGTGAGGGTATAGCTGAAATCCTCGATGGACTCTGAATGAATTCGCCCTGCATGGGTGCGTGATTCCAACATTGCAGTGACCAGCCTGTTTGTCGCAAACTGGATATCCGCTGGCACGGTTTCCCATCCCGCGATATAAGCGACTTTGATATTTCCTTTTCCTCTTCCAGGAGAACTGGCAAGTTGTCCTCTTTGAGTCTTTTGAGGACGATTCCAGTCTGTACCCAGTCGGTAGAGAATTCCGCTGTCACTCACTTCTGTTGTTGAAGCATTATTCTTTCTTAGAACATAATCCGTCCCTGATACCAGCAAACTGGATTCTGGAAAGGCATCTGTACCATCTCCGTAATACCCCTTGGGATCTATTTGAACTGATGTGACAGACTGTACCGGACTCTGGTTCAGAACCAGGATTGGGGTTCCGGTCCCGCTGTAATACTCGGTGTAACTCGCCTGTTCAATTTCCCGCTGCAGGTAGCCTTTGACCAATTCCTCTGCCTGAGAAATCAGCAGATCTATCACAGAGTCCAGCGATGAATCACTGATACCCTGTAATGTTTTAATTGTGGTCTTAGTCGTCCAGGTCATATTTCACAGCCTTCTGTGGGTGTACGGGGAGTATTTGGTTATCAAGTTCAATTTGGAGCAGCAGGATGCAAAACAGTTCATTCCTCTTTTGTCGTTTCGGTTGTAGAGGAAGCGTGAGATGTCAGTCTGGTCTCATTTCTATTCTGGTAGAATGCCTGAGCGAACTCATACGATTTTCTGACATAATGTGTTGCATCAAATCCATGATGCGTCGTTGCACACATCTGTATAAATATCTGCTCCGCCAGACTGTCTATTTGAGTGTCTCTGGAAGATTGCCTGGTACTGCGCGCCATGGAGATCTCTCCTTAAAGAAATATGACGAAACTGGTAAGAAGAGAGTCAGGCAATTGCGGAATTCCTGATTTCATTCACATATCCGGCTCCCTGCAGAATGTAGAAGCCCGTTCCAAGCTGTGCATTACTTCCGACATCTGCAACATCGAACGAAACGAAAGTGAAGCCGTTATCTGTGTCCAGATCGGAGGCCAGTACTTCGATGGCGATTAACGACTCATTTTCTGCAACATCAATGGTTGCTGAGTCATAACTGGCGTCTGCCGCTTGTTCGACCAGAGTGAACTGGCCTATGGCGTCGATGTCAGTCGCACCGACTTTGTGCCGAATTCGGGTGAAATTCAGGGCTTTCGAATTTCCAGAAGAGGCCGCATCATGTTGTTGCGCTGATATGACCGGGTCATCGCCGGCAGTCCCGATTGAAGCCAGCAGGACGAAAACGCAACGTTCATAGTTTTGAAGATTCACCCGATCTCCCGTATTGACAGCCGTAGAAAGGTCAACTGGCATGAAGGCGGGGATGATATCATGCGATTCTAAGAATTCCTGATTGAACATTTAATTAAATCCTTTTTAGTCAGGTAGAAAATTATCAA
This sequence comes from Gimesia sp., assembly GCF_040219335.1. Lineage (NCBI taxonomy): Bacteria > Pseudomonadati > Planctomycetota > Planctomycetia > Planctomycetales > Planctomycetaceae > Gimesia > Gimesia sp. The sequence continues at coordinate 124,316 of NZ_JAVJSQ010000010.1, forward strand.
TGTAAGGTTTGGAAGGCTGGATTAAGATCGAGTAGCCAGAGTGACGAAGCTGGACTGTGTTGCGGTCCCTTTGTAGGGAGTCAATGGCTGAGTTTCCCAGGGCTTGCCATCAATTCGCATGATAAACCGCAGTGCCAACTGGTCGGTCAGGAACTCGACGTGCATTGATTCTGCCTGTTCAATGCCCCCTTTACTGATGGTGATGTAATCATCCAGACTGGCGAGCATGATGTCTCCTTCGGTGCCGAGCGTCTCATTGAACTCAGTGGGAATCACAGGCCGTCCCATTAAAGTCGCGTAAGATGCCTCTGACACACCGGAAGGCGGCATATAAACTAACTGGCCTCCAGCGGTAGAAACTCCAAGACTCATTTGATGAAGTTGTGGTTCAGTGTCCTGATTGATGAACCAGGCAGAATTTTTGCGAGAGGAAGCCCGCATTCTGCTCCACATATGCAGGATGTTCTCAGCGACAATACTGTTCGCTGCCTGGCCGGATTCTTTGGGAATCGTTACCCGGGCAGATGATTGCATGATTCCAAGCGGTTTTCCGACCCCATTTCCATTGAAGATGGATTCCCCGAGCATGAATTCCATTTCTTCAGTCACTTTTTTATTGACATACGCTTCGAGTGCCAGGCCGTTATCGTTGATAAGCTCTTCCGTAAGATAAACCAGAACAGCCAGCTTATTGAGTTTTAAGGTCGTCTCACCGAGCTTGGGAGCCGCACCCGTAAGAGGATCTCCCTCTCCAACCCAGTAGGCACGCAGACCACCAGCGCGCGAACCGTCAGCTCGACTGGATTCTGGATCCGTTGGGAAGGTCATATTATTACCGGCAACCTGGTAGTGGTCGGTCCGACTGAAAATATCGTTCTGGTAGATGTGCGTCAGAATCTCCTGATGAAATTCAGGTAAGATTGCAATTCCACCATCCGCTCCAACGACTTCCGACATTCCCTGGATGGCTTTGCACTTTCCCCAGGAGTTCTTTGTTTTTGAGATTAGCTCGCTTCGATCTTTGAAACCGCAGCGAATAAATTCTCCGAAAGATTTAAATTCGGAATAGGGTTGATATCCGCTGGGAAAAGTACGCATTGATTTGATGCGTTGTTGCTTTACGTTTTTCGAGCTGGTGGAGTTTTCTTCCTCCTGTTCCCAATAGCTGGTCAATCTGCCCTGTGCATCATGCCGAAGACCACTGATATCGGGGGAGTTTAACTGATCCACACTTTTGGTGAGACTTTCGATGTTGGAAGAGAGAGACTTTACTTTTTCCTCAAGCGTATCAGACATATGAATGTCCTTTCTAATAGAACGAGGGGTGACGATGGTGGTTTACAGAAAGCAGCCACTGCAGTTTCGTATGTATGAGACTGTCAAACTACTTTTTCTGAGCAGGTAGTAGATCGCAGATTTTTTGTTGAAGTACCGCTAGTGATTTCGAAAGTGCCTCAACATGCCCTTCAAGTTTCTGATTACTGATGTTGACTGGTGCCTCATTTTGTAACTTGATTTTCATCAGGATTTCCTCCATCAACTGGCGCTGATCGCTTGAACCTGTCAGTGTTTTGCAATTCTGAAGTTGAGTCGAGCCCATCCTGTTTGTGAATCGGTTTAGTTGTGTCTCCTTAAACAAAAGCGGAAACTCTGAGTTGTACGGGCTTTTTATTGAATCAGGACTCTGAGGAGAGTGCTCAGAGTCACTCAGGGAGGGGAGATGCTTATATATTTTTTGATAAAGTTGATTCAGATCATTCTGTTCGTCTTGAAGTGCCTGAAGAAAAGATTTCAGACGGTGTTGAATTCGTTCGTTTTCCAGAATTGCTTCTGTTGAATTCACCTGTTCTGTTAGCAGACTGATCGAGTCTGAAATGAATCGAAGCAGTTGGGCGCCCAATGGCAACCGCTGGTTTTTGTCTTTAACCTTTACTTCCGATTCACAGGTTTCTTTAGATGCAGACTTAATTGAGATGCTCTGCGATTCTTTTGGAGAATCGGAAAGTGGTGGATGATGAGCCTGTTGAGAGGCAGTCGAATTACTGTATCGACTGATTTCGATACTCGTGTTATTTGCAGCAGACCAACCTGGGATTGAGATCTGGTCAGCAGGTAAAACTGCCTGAAGTGACTTCAAGAGCGGTGCGGTGATTTTCCGGCCTTCGATAGTCCCTCGATCGAGTGTTCGAGCGATCGCATCAGGGTTGACTCCCAGTGCCCCCCAGGACCACTCAATCAATTCCCATTCTTCGAGAATAATCCCCGAACCTGAATTTGATGTCTTTCTGATTGCAGACTTGATGGGCAGGGCCCGCACAGATGTTGCTTTCACCAGGCCTTCTGCGATCAGGTGGAATATCTGTAAAGATTCCAGACACTTGTCAGTAAAAAATGAAGTGGCTGTAATTTCATGATCTGATACATCCAGAGCGAGTTTGCCGTCGGGCTGCTGACATTTGGCAATCGGGCGTGTGAGTTCTCCCAGGCCATGTTCCCAAAGAACGACTGGGTTGTTGCGATAATTCTCGAGATGAACACCCCGAGGTACGATTACGTCACCTTCTCGGTCTTCGCGTGGAGTGTTGATGACAGCTCGCGCCGACATCAGTCGTTCATCTACAACTGGTTGAGCTTGACAATGGAGTGAGAGGTCAGACGACTGATCAGCAAAACTGCAGAAGGAACCGAATTTCTGTGTTCGGTCTTTAAGAATCGTCTGTAAAGGAATGTCCGAATTTGAAGTATTCACAGTTTGCCCCGTTGAGTAGAACTATTTATTTGCGACAGGGCAGTGTTTTAAGGTTCGGCTCCACGGGGTCAATAAGATTCGATTCGGTTTTTTCTTTTTTTATTCCAAGACGGTTGGTGAATGATCAGTGTCTGGTTTGGCCTACGCTGTGTGCAGGAATCGATAGACGAAAGAGATGCATGGCATGCGAAGAGACTCTTTAGCAGCAAGATCATTTTACACTCTGAATTCTTTCAATAGGTAAAGAGAATTCAGAGTAGTTGTCTTAAATCTGAGAGTGCTGAATAAGCTGGCTCAATCTGCAATCTAATCGGACTAAATAGCAGAGAGCCGGATGAAAGACTCAACTTAATAGGGACTGACACACCTGATAAATCGAAAGAATAATGGAGCGATCAGGCAGCCCGTTTGTGGGATTCAGAATTGTCAGAGACTCTAGCTGTGTCAACTGAGGTGCCCTCTCGTGTTTCAGAGGCAATTCGATTTGAGTAAATACGATCAATAAAATCTGGAAATTGATTCCATGCTCCGGGGGCCTGATTCCAGATCATGGCGATTTTACTGAAGAATGTCATTTCGTATCTGGCTATCACCAGACTCTGGATCGTGTCATTGGGATCCAGATCAGAAGCCGTCCATTGTCGAGAACAGAGGTCATAGGCAGGTTCGCCGTTGCGACCGTTAGAAGGAATATCATACAGGATCGCCAGCTCATTTGAGGTATTCAGTTTTGCCGGAAAGCAGCGACACGTTTGAGGGCGATTTTGATAGATTCCGCAGCGGCCCAGTCCTTTGGGATGCTCATCATCGGGAAGGCATTCCATCAGAAAACGGCATTTTGTAGTTCCGGGGAAGGAACTGCTGGGAATGTGCTTAAGGCAAATCACGAAAGGAGTTTCAGGATCGTCCTCAAACAGAAAATGAGGTGCCAGGTTGCGTGAGATTAGTCCTTCGGTGTCTTCCCAGCGGCAGGCGAAATCCCAGAAATTCAAGTTCTGGCGATGAGTGAAATGATGGATGTCTGCACCGGAAATCGGAACCGCAAAAGAGCGACAACAACCAGAATGGCAGGAATCACAAATACCCATTCGTTTTTTAACTTACCAAGAAGGAGTTGGCGAAACTGAATATAGACACATGACTTTGGACAGGGAATAATCCTGTCGTTATAATCGGCGCAATCGGCAAACTCGCTTGAGCTTATTCGTGATTCAGTACTCTTTGGAAAAAAAAAGCCAAACAAATTACTGTGTAACTACCGTCAGGAAAGAGACTTAATGGCGTTGGACAGTCGCTGCATGCCTTCCCGAATTCCTTCCGGGTTTTGAACACCAAACGTTAACCGCATGTGATTTTTTTGTGGAGCCAGTTGTTCTTCGGCCGGGAGACCTTGATCAACAGCATAAAATAATTCGCCGGGAACGTACATTACTTTCTCTCCATGAACAGCGCGTTCGAATAGTGGACTTTGGAACCCGGTTTCAATTGACTCAGGCAGGGTCATCCAGACGTAGAGTCCCCCATTTGGATGTACCCAATGGACTCCAGGAATATCTGAAAAATATTCATCAGCGGCTTCCAGCATGCAGTCTCGTTTTTCGCGATACACGTTTTGGAGGGTTGCAACGTGGTCGTAATATAAATGATCGCTCATCACGCGAGTTAAAATATGCTGACTCAGATTCGTAGATCCAAAGTCATCATTTCCTTTCTTGTCACGTATGGCAGCGCAGATTTCAAGCGGGGCAACTCCAAAACCCACTCTTAACCCGGGGGAAAAACTTTTGGAAAAAGTTTGCGTTAGAATCACATTATCTCCAGAAGGATCAAAGCTTCGTATACTTGGGGTCACAGGCCCGTCATAACAGAGTTCCCGATAGGCGAGGTCTTCCAGGATAAAGATACGTTGTGACTTTGACCACTTGCGTGCGATTTCGACGATCTGTTGTCGGCGATCAATCGAAAGGGAGAGACCGGAAGGATTTTCATAGTCGCTAACTACGTAGATCATCTTGACTTTTGTCAGGTCACCCTGGGACTCCAGCATGTCGAGGGTTGATTCGAGCGAATCCATTCGCATACCGAATTCATCGGTTTCTACAGAGACGATTCGCGCTCCCAGTCCCTGAAGTACACCCAGAAAGACAAAATAGGTCGGAGCTGCAACCAGGCAGATATCGCCGGGATCGAGCAATATCTCACCAACCAGAGACAGATACTGCTGTGAGCCTGTGGTGGCAATGATGTTATCCACAGTGATTCCCAACTCGTCAGCAGGCTTTTGTTCCAGATTAGATAAATGGGACAGCAGTAATGTTCTTAAAGCGACAGATCCTGCCGTCGTTCCATACTGTAATGCTTCCAATCCCATTTTCGGATTGGCGAGCAGGCTCTCTAGAGCTTGCCTGGTAGATTCTACAGGGAGGCTTCCCTGGTCGACCAGGCCTGCTGCCAGTGACAGAACCCCCGGATTTTCTACACCCTGCTGCATGAGAAAACTGATGGGTAAATCGTGGCTCCAGGTTCTTTTTTTACTGAAACTGATATTACTGGGCGTGGACATGGTGCATAGCCTCTGGGAAATGGAACTTGCTTTTACCCGCAAATAAAGTTTGAATCAGCACATTGGTATAGAATTCAGCATAATCTTGATCCTCATGATTTACCATGAACTTTGAGGTGACTGAATTGAAATCAGGGTTCATTGTCAGCATACTGAAATAGAAATTTGCCTGAAGCCAGGTCTACTGCGGCTCACTCTACCTACTGATGCTTAATTCGTATTCAGAGCAGGAAACCACATCTTGAAATTGTTTATTTCCATTGCGACTTTGTCCATCGTCTTTTCTCTGAATACTCCACTTTCGGCAGCAGAATCAGCTGCTGAGCCCTTGCCACTTAACACGGGCTTGCATCCGGTCGACTGGATGATCATAGCCGTTTACGCAATTCTCACGATATTTCTGGGCTGGTATTTCAGTCGAGGACAGGAAGATACTTCTGAATATTTTGTAGGCAGCGGTCAGATGAATCCGTTTCTGATTGGTGTTTCACTCTTTGCCACACTCTTGAGTACAATCACTTATCTCTCTACTCCAGGAGAAATTCTGGGAAAAGGGCCCGTCTATCTGGTCAAAGACCTGGCAATGCCTTTCATTTTCATCATTGTCGGTTACGTGATGTTGCCGGTATATATGAAAAGTCGGGTTACCAGTGCATACGAACTATTGGAAGAAAAACTGGGGCTCGGCATTCGTATGCTGGGAGCAGTCATGTTCCTGGGCTTGCGATTAATCTGGATGTCGTTGCTGGTCTATTTGACAGCAAAAGCGATCACGACCATGTTGAATGTCGGAGAGGAGTGGATTCCCTATATCGTTCTGGGTACAGGGTTGGTAGCCATTATTTATACATCCCTGGGGGGCTTACGTGCTGTAGTCATCACCGATTTAATTCAGACGATTCTATTGTTTGGCGGAGCCTTGCTGGTGATTGCCACTATTACTTACCACTTGGGGGGCTTCAGCTGGTTTCCTACTCAGTGGGACTCTAACTGGGATACACAGCCATTTTTCAGTACTGACCCGGCGACACGCGTGACTTATGTTGGCACGTTTTTGTCAATTCTGATCTGGTATGTTGCTACCATGTGTGGAGACCAGGTTTCCGTGCAGCGATTCATGTCGACCCGGGATGCAGCGGCGGCACGACGATCTCTGGCTATCCAACTGACCGTTTCAGTGGTTGTATCATTGACTCTGGCGATGGTTGGTTTTGCGTTGCTGGGGTATTTCAATGCGTTTCCGAGTGAAATTCCTGCCGGTATGGAGCTCAAAAAGGATGCGGATAAATTTTTCCCACATTACATTGCAAATCATCTTCCCGTTGGAATATCAGGGTGTGTTGTGTCAGCGATGTTTGCAGCAGCCATGTCCAGTATCGATTCCGGTGTGAACTCCATCACAGCGGTCGTAATGACGGACTTTTTGGATCGATTTGGTTTCAAACCTAAAACAGAACGGGGACATGTTTTATCAGCACGTCTGCTGGCACTGGGAATTGGAGTCATCGTGGTTCTGTCCAGTTCATTGATGGGAAGTATTCCAGGAAACATCACTGCTGTGACGAATAAAACTGCGAACTTATTGACCACTCCTATTTTCTGTCTCTTCTTTTTTGCTCTTTTCGTCCCCTTTTCCAGACCCGCCGGCGTACTGGTCGGGACAGTATTGGGAACTACGACTGCCGTGTTGATTGCTTTTTCGGGACCTATTTTTATCGAGAATTATACATCTGATATGCCTGATCCGATCAGTTTTCAATGGATTGCGCCGGCCGCGGTTTCAATAAATATCGCCAGCGGTTGCCTGGTCAGTTATCTCATCGCCAGTGCGCAACAAAAGAAGTCGGGTGCGCAACGGGATCTGACTTCCGATTAATTTGCCCCATTCACCAACGCGGAATCAGCACGCAGGTGTAAAGCATCCATCAGATTTTTTCCCGATGGTAGACTGGGGGCCGTAGTATGATCCTCTGTTTGTGATTCAGAGTGTACAGGTTGCTTTCGGTCGGCGCTGACAATTTGGTTTCCTCCATTTTCTGGACCAAGAGGTGGTAGTCCACGGATCGCCCGCAATTCGTCTACTTTGATAATCTGGGCTCGAATATCTGTCGCCAGACGCTTTTCGAGCAGATCTGGATCATCAATTTGGGTCGCTTCAATTTCGATGGTCAGGTTCCTCCCGAACTGGGGGGCGAGATGCTCGGTATCATCTTCCGCCAATAAATCCAGAATGGGTTGAACAGTCAGAGAAATGAACTGCTTTAAACTGGCGTAAAAAGCGGCATAACTTCCTCCGTCTGAGATACCTGCAGCAATTCCAGGGACTCCATGTAAAGCCAGAATCGCATCTCTAAATTCGACGAATGAGGCGTTGTCATCCTGTCGAAATCTGACGACAAATACTGACATTGCACATCTAAAAAAACTGCTTCACATCCCCTGATCTTCCCACCCATGAAGACAAGTAGCGACATTCAGCGAAACGCGGTTGCTACCTGGGCTGCTACTTTTCCAATTCTCATCCACTCAGGCACACCCAAAATTAAAAATCAAAAAAACTGAAAAACATTCTGTGACGTTATCTTACGTGAGCGTGCGCTTCCGTGACTTTACATGACGTTGTGTGACGTGACCCATTTAACCGCTTCTCCGGTGATGCTGAACCGGATTGACGCTCCTAAAAATGAGTGTATCTTTCCTCGTGTTGTGAGTGACATTTAACGACTGGAAAGGAAAGCGAGTCAGAAATGACAACAGCAACTGAAAGCCCGGCAGATAAAAAATATGGATACACTTTCGGCTGTGATGGTGTTGTTGATTACTCGACAGCAGCTCGCATGCTTGGCGTCTGCAAACGGACTGTTGAGCGATATGTAGAGAACCAGGATGAGTTCAAGCGTTTCAGAGTCGGGCGTCATCCAGGCAAGAAGAATCAGAAGTGTGTGATTTGTCGTCGGTCTCTCAATGACTACATACGCTCGATAGAAAAATGATGCTCACCAGCTGAGCGAACCGCTAATTTTCAAAACTACATTTTATTTTCCGGGATCGGGGTACGCGCTGATCCAAGCCGAAAGGGGAGAACCAATGCTGATTTCAAAAGAGATGTTTGATATCGCCCGGGTGGCGGAGAAAGAACCGAATGAACGCAACTCAATCGATTGTGTGAGGTTTGAAACGGATGGTCTCCGCAATGAAGCGACGGCAACGAATGGCCGATGTGCCATTCTCGTGAAGTGGCCAGCGCTGGAAGAGACTGAAGGGGCAGAGCTCTATCTGATCCCCGCTTCCGATTGCCTGCAGATCAAACCAGGCATCAAGCGATTGGGCAAACTGGCAGCCGCCCGGGTGTCTGACTCCGAAGATGGATTCACCCTGTTTCAGGACTTCAATCTGATCGGGTCTGTCTTCCGCAGCCCGACCACAGGCAGGCCGTTTCCCAAAGCCAGGAAACTGATTGAGGATCGTGTCTATTCAGAGAATTCGGGGCCGTCTCATTCATTCAACATTTCACAGCTCAACAAACTGCTATCCACCATCGAAAAAGTCATCGGTCCTGATGAGATCGTTGATTTGCAATTCGACGAGAGTGAAGGCGGTGGCACGGTACTGGTAGTTACCCATCACGGAACGAAGATCATTGAATCCATCCTGATGGGCATCTCTTCGTAACCGTTTTTTCAACATCCATTTTTACGCAATTTTCAAGGAGGAGTCATGCTGGTTCTGAGTCGAAGTCGAGACGAAAAGATTTTCATTGGGGACAACATCACGGTCACTGTCGTGGATATCCGGGGCGATAAAGTCCGGTTGGGGATCGCCGCACCGACCGACATTCCCGTGCATCGTGAGGAAGTTTACGAAGCGATTAAGCAGGAACAACGGCTCAAAGCCGAGCAGGAAACTGATTACGAACGGATGTGGCGTGAATGGGCAGAAAACAAAGGCAAACCGTGCCAATGACTGGACGGTGGCAATAAGGCTGCGACCGCTACTGCAAGAAGCAACTGGCCACGACGTCAGAGCGGAGCCCCCAGGATGCGGGGCATTTTTTAACACGAGGGAGGTAACCAGAAATGAAATACAGGGGATCAGGCAGGGGCGTTCGACGGCGTTGCCACTGCGGTACTTACTACACATTTTATCGGAGATATCAGAATCATGAATGCACCAGCTGCAGCCTCGGATCACTTAGAAAGCGTAACGAAAAACGGACACGGAATCAGCCAGAGTCAATCGATTCAGGAGATATCGAAAGCCCTGTTCTCCGTCCAGTCCCAGATGATGTCAGTGACAAAGGATGCTGACAACACTTTTTACCGTGCCAAGTATGCAACCCTGCACGCTGTCTGGCAGACGCTGCAGCCATTGATGAAAGACGCTGGCCTGGTGGTGATGCAGAGCTCCGGGGATGCAAGACCGATTGTGATCCAAGGAAAGACATCCGAGCAGGTTGTGTTGTTCATTGATTTCTTTACCAGGATCACTCATTCAGAAACTGGGGAATGGATTCAATCTGTCACAGAGTTCCCCCTCGGGAAAATCGATCCCCAGGGTTACGGTTCTGCGATGACCTACGCACGGCGGTACTGTCTCTCCGCGCTGATGGGAATCGTGGTCGACGATGACGACGACGGAAACGCCGGCAGTGGAAAGCAGCCTCCCCAGAATCAGAACCGGAATGGTTCCCAGCCTCCACGACAGGGGCAGCAGCAACAACGCCAGCAGCAGCCCGCGAATCAACAGCAACGGCAACAGCCCCAGACTGGCCAGCCGGGGCCGTCCAACCAGGCACCACCGAACCAACCGCCCGCCGGTCAGCCACCAGAGCAGCCGACCGCACTGCAGCGACTAGGGGCATTCCTGAAACAGGCAGGCTGTAACGGCAAGGATGATGCCAATCTGCTAATCGATTTCGTGGCCCCATCACACAACTGGGAGACGGTTCAGAACGAGGAAGTTGCCCTGTTCGTGATCAACCTGGTGAATGAGGGAATCACCGCTGGACGTTTCACAGTTCAATCCGTTTTACAAACTGCGCGGGCGACTGAAGACGCTTCCGCGACATTCAATTAGGACGTAACCAACGATGCGGATCAACGATATAAAAATCGACGAAGAATTCAGGACGCTCTGTCCAGCCCTGTCAGATGATGAGCTCAATCAGCTGCGGGAAAACATCGTGAAGGATGGAGCGTTTCACGATCCCATTACCGTCTGGAAGTCTGACGAAGGCCCCATTCTGGTTGATGGGCACAACCGACTTTCCATCTGGTTCAGCATGACCATGGATCAGCGGGCCCGGATCGCTCCCCCTGAGATCAATGCGATTGAGTTTACAGACCGTGGAACGGCTCACAACTGGATCATCAGCACACAGCTGGGACGGCGGAATCTCGACGGAAAACAGAAGGCCTACCTGGTCGGTCTGTGGTATCGGGAGGAAAAGAAAAACAAAGCCCAGAATCTGAAACAAGGCAAAAAGCCCTCAAAATCCCCGAGACGACAAAATGACGCTTCGGGAAAAACGTCAGAGAATATCGCTCAGCAAACCGGCCAGAGTCCGCGGCAAGTCGAGCGGGATGCGGCATTCACAGAAGCGGTTGACACGCTGGTTGAGAACGTCGGGCCGGAAGTCAAAGACGAGATTCTGACCGGCAAAGAGATCAGCAAAAACAAGGTAATGGAGATTGCCCAGCTACCAGCAGCGAAACAGAAGGCAGAGTATGACCGTGCCATGGGCCGGGGCGAGCCAGCCGGGGGAATGAATTTCAACCCGGAAGAGTGGGGCGGCATGGAGCCCGCAGAGAATCCGGTCGTTCCTGCGGATGTGGTCACCAAGCATCACATAAAGGAAATGCAGGCTCCCTGGCGTGAAATCCAGAAGATCAAGATTCAATTGAAAAACGCGATTGAGAAACTGCCCGAAAGTCCCGCCGGTCCCTGGTGTAGTGAAAACCAGATGGCTGACATCATGGCCTGTTTCAACAATCTGTTTTCCACGATCAACCACCGAAAACCGGTCGAAGTCTGCGGACACTGTGGCGGGAAGAAATGCGACAAGTGTTATCAGACGGGAGCTCTGAACAAAGACCTGGCCGACACGCTCAAAGAAGGTCAGGCAGCGACTGAGTAGAAACATATTTTTGAAGGATGACCGGAGGGTTGGAGCGCCACGCACTGAGATGTTCAGCAGGTGGAACCGCCCGGACTTGCGGGGCAGGAAACGGCCTGCCCCGCTTCAATCAAAAGGATTCTGGACCAGTGATACTCGAAAACACAGAACGGTTATTCATTCAGGCGTTTGATGCGATGGAAAATGATCGCAGAGACATATTTGTATCGACATTGCGGGATCTGGCAGACCTGGTCGAACAGGGATACCCGATTCCGAATCCGACCGGCAGTGAAATAAATCAGTTTCTATACGACTTTTATATTGACTGCGAAATTCACACGAACATCGACATTGGTGATTTTTGATGCAACAGTTCCTGTTTCAGAATGATCAACCAGAGCAGCCGCTGATTCAGAGTCAGCTGAAATTCACGCCCCGGGATTACCAGGCTGAGGCGATCGGGAATTTCTACGATCTGATCGACAACGGTTCCCCGGGCGCTATTGCACGTTGCTTTACCGGCGGCGGGAAAACGTTCATGGGGGCTCTGGGTGCTGAACGCTGGCTTCCCCGGTCTGACGATCATTATGTGATGGTGCTGGCTCATGAGCGACAACTGGTTAATCAGTTCCGTGATGAACTCCGTGAGTTTCTCGGAATCCCGGTCGGTCTGGAAATGGGGGATGATGGCAGTGTGGCCTTTGGGAGATATGACACGCCCCGAATCACGGTGGCCAGTCGGGCCACGCTGGCGGAAAAGGACGGTAAATCCCGGCTCTATAAATTCGACTGGCGAAAAAAATGGCTGATCATCGTGGATGAATGCCATCGCTACGCATATTCGCTCCCCTCCTGCAGGCACATTATTGACTGGTTCGAGCAGAACCCGGAAAGCAAACGACTGGGCTTGTCAGCGACTCCGGAGCGTGGAGACGGCATTTCACTGGGGCGGCTGTTTCCTGATGTGGCCCTGGATTACAAAATGTTCGGCAAGGACAAAAACGCCATCCGCGACGGGTGGTGTGTGCCCTTCGATCAGCGGTTCGTGAGCGTGGAAGGAGTCGACTTTCAGAACCTCAAAGAGGTCAACGGTGATTTCGATGTCCATGAACTGGATGAGGTGCTGAGGCAACGTGAGGCCCTGCTGTCGATGGTCAAGCCGACACTGGATCTGGTCGGTGATCGGCGGACCGTGATTTTCAATCCGACAAAGAAAATGGCACGGGCGATCGCTCACACCATCAACGAATTTAAACCGCATTCCGCACGGTACGTGGACGGGGAAGCCAGTGACGATCTGAGACAGAAGCGATTCAGCCAGCATCAAAGCGGTCAGTTTCAGTTCCTGTCGGTCTGCGGGCTCTGTCGTGAGGGGTACAACGATCCGGGAATCAAAGCGGTGGCTGTGTTCCGACCGACGAAAAGCCGATCCCTGGCGGAACAGATGAAGGGTCGGGGGTGCCGACCACTACGGGGTGTGGTGGATGGACCGGAGACCGCCGAGCAACGCCGGGCGGCGATTGCTGCGAGTGATAAGCCGAATTGCATGATTATCGATCTGGTGGGTGTGACAGGGCTGCCACCAGTGGCATCAACGGCACACCTGATCGCCAGTGGGAAGCCGGACGCCGTGATCAAGCGGGCCAATGAGAATGCCCAGAAAAACGACGGTCCGACCGACATGGAAGAGGAAATTGCCAAAGCGGAAAAACAGATCAACGAAGAGAACGAAGCCGCCCGCCTGCGACGTCTGGAACAGCAACGTCTGGAGCGTGAAGAGGCGGACCGCCTGTCCAGACTCAAGGGAGAGGTCAGGTATTCGACCAGCACGGTTGTGGATGGTCAGGGGGTCGCGAAACGGGAAGTCAAGGGGACAAAACAGGCGATACTCAAAATGCCTTTCGGGAAGTTCGAAGGCACACCCATCAAGGAACTGCCGGACTGGTATCTGTCCTGGGCAGCGGAGAAATGCGGAAACACGAACGTAGCCCGGGCCGCCCGGAATGAGGTCAGCCGCCGTGAGGGGAAAGTTCCCGCAACCGGTAAACAGATCGACGTACTGTCGAAATTTGGACTGGCCACAGACGGACTGAGTAAAGCCCAGGCGAACGAACTGATTAAAGACTGGGATTTAACAATATGAAACACGTTGTAGGGTTTTCAGGTGGTGTGGACAGTCAAGCGTGTCTGTGGTGGGCTCGCCAGCGGTTCGGTGATGATAACGTGATCGCGATGAATTCAGACGTGGGAGGTCATGAGCATCCAATCACCACGGAGTTCATCAAGCAATTCAGCGAGACCGTATTCCCAGTGGTTCAAGTTACGCCATTGGTACGGGATCTGGGAACACGTGGCACGAGGCCGGGAAAGACGCGGGATCGTCGTCAAGAGTTCAACGAAGATGATGTACTGTCGTTCGACAGACTCGCATATATCAAGCAGCGGTTCCCATCACGCAAGGCTCAATTCTGCACAGAACATTTGAAGCTGGCTCCTCAGCGCAGATGGTGTGATGAAAACCTGAGAGAAAACGATATTGAGTTTGAGCGGTATGCCGGTGTCCGTTGCGATGAATCAAACAAAAGGGCGGACACTCCAGATCGCACCTGGGATGACTATTTCAACTGCTGGATCAATTATCCGATTCGATGTTGGACCAAACAGGAATGTTTCTCTGTGCTCAAAAAGGCCGGTGAGGAAGTCAACCCCCTTTATCGAATGGGGTTTGGTCGTGTCGGCTGTGCCCCCTGTGTCAATGCTAGCAAGGGGGACGTTAGGGAGTGGTCTGCTCGCTTTCCGGAAATGATTGATAAGGTCCGGGACTGGGAAGAAAGCGTCGGAAAGACTTTCTTTATGCCTCTGGTTCCAGGAATGGAGATCAACTGGATTGACGACGTCGTGAAGTGGTCCAAGACAGCACATGGCGGCAAGCAGCCAATGTTGCCCCTGATCGAAGTCGAAGCCGATGCGGGAATGTGTAGCAGTAAATACGGACTTTGTGAATAACTAAAGATGCATTGTATAGCCCAGATAGGCAACCGGTTAAACGGCATGGCTACCGAGTACGTTGAGGCGTCGAAGGCCATGCGAACAAATCAGACACCCAGAGCCGTAAAGAATAACGGGGGATACCGTGGCGGGTGCAGAGGACTGATTGAGACGTGAGGAGCTCGGGAGACCGGGAAGGGATCACAAAGTGTGGTTGGTGCAGCGTCTATAAACAAGAGCCGGCATATGGAGCTATTGCGCACTGATGAAAGGGTGAAACATTGAACCATCGAGAAAGAGTGATTTCCCAGGCTGTTAAATATGCAGCTCACTTTGGTCTGGCTGTCCTGCCGTTGAGCAGTTCCAAAAAGCCGCCGAGTAATTATTCCTGGGAGCCACTTCAACAACGTCGGATGACAGTTCCAGAGATTACGAGTTGCCCAGTGTGGGAAAACGTCGGAATCGTAACAGGCGAAGTCAGCGGAGTGGCGGTAGTGGATTGTGACACCATGGAGGCGGCTAACCAGTTTTGGCAAAAGCGTCCGACTCCTGTGGTGGTTCAGACGCCGAAAGGCTTTCATTTCTTCTATCGCCATCCTGGCCAGCCTGTGAAAACTTGTCAGGCGGACGGTTTTGATATTCGGGGCGATGGTGGTTACGTGGTCGCGCCTCCTTCGGTGGTGGCTGGAAAAACATATTCATTCGACCGGGGGGCCGATGAACTGTTCCCCGAGAAACTGCCGTTGTTTGATCTGAACTGGATCCCGCAACCGAAAACCGAAACCGGTTCACCGGCTGTGGATCGGCGGGTCAAAGATGGCGAAGCCTACATTTCAAAGATTTTCGCTATTGAAGGTCAGCAGGCACACAACAGCACATTCCGTGCTGTCAACCGGCTGAAAGATTCAGGGATGAGCGAACTGGAAGCATGGATGGTGCTGGTTCGATGGAACCAGACGAACTGCTTTGGCAAAGACGGCAGGCCGTACCCATGGTCTGACAAAGAACTGTTACACAAACTCAAATCTGTTTATTGAAAGGCATCTATTGTGGCGAGTTTCAACAAAGTAATTTTAGTCGGCAATCTGACCCGGGACCCTCAAGTCAGATACACACCAGGCGGATCGGCGGTCGCTGAAATCGGTCTGGCGGTGAATCGAAAGTGGTTCAACAAGAACACGAATCAGCAGCAGGAGGAAGTCACATTCGTAGATATCACGCTGTGGGGGCGGACTGCTGAGGTTGCTCAGGAATACCTGACCAAAGGACGGTCAGTGCTGATTGAGGGGCGTCTGCAGCTGGATCAGTGGGACGACAAAGAGACCGGCCAGAAACGCTCCAAGCTCAAGGTGGTTGGGGAAAACATGACCATGCTGGGCGGTGGTGGCGGTCAGCAGCAGGGGCAGCAGCAATACAATCAGGGCTATCAACAGCCGGCTGGGAACTACCAGGACAACGTTTCCAATGATGGATTCATGGACTGGAACAACGGCGGCGGAAACGACGCATTCTGAAAGGCGGTGAACCGCGATGGCTAAAAAGAAGCAACCAGATCAAGAAGCCATCTTCCTGGGAATCTGGCGGGACGTAACCCAGTTACCACCGCCAGAGCGGGAGATTCAATTCCATCCCACGCGGAAATGGCGTTTTGATTTCGTCTGGCCAGAACAACGCGTCGCGGTGGAGATCCACGGCGGGACATTCATGAAGGGCAGGACCGGTCACACCTCGGGGGTGGGCGTTCAACGGGACTGCGAAAAAAGCAATGCAGCAACGATGCTCGGATGGCGGGTGCTGCACTTCACAACTCAGGACCTGAGACAGCGACCGGTTCAGTGTTGTGAGGATGTGATATCACTTTTGAATTGGAAATTTTCTCGATGATGGATCAACAGGTTGACCTGAAAAAAATACCTTCATCTGCAGTCGGGTTCGATAAGCCTTATTGCTTCAAACATAATCAGGATTTCCGAGTGGAAAAAGTGACACGAAGCTATGATTTTGATCGATGTCGACTTACTGTAACTCGATACTGCATCTGTAAAAAATGTCAGGCAGATGGAGAGAAGAACTTTCGAAAATTGGTGAATTCCAAAGACTTTGATTTATAATTCCGGTTTCAAACCGCACCAGAAAGGCCGTACTATGCCATTAAGCCACTTTGATCACGAACGCCTGGTTAAACTGAAGGACAATGTCCGGGGGCTTCACGACGACGAGGAAGCTGATATCAGATTCCTGGCTGAATGCATCTGGAAAATCAATCTCTACCTGCAGCAGCGGGAAGACTACGAAGCCGAACAGGCAGAACAGGGGGAATGAGATTATGAGCTGGTCCCCAGAACTTATCGAATCGGAAAAACGATTTCGCGATGCTTTTGAAAGGGCAGAACGGATACTGCAAAAGGCGATTGCCTCGAAAAGCCCGGAAGAACGCAAAGAGCATAACCAGCGAATGCAGCGTTTGAAATTGATTTGGCCAAGATAAAACTTTTCGAGTTGTTCCTATACGTAGGAACCGACACGCTCTTTAAACCAACATCCTGAGATACCATTCACACCTGTCAAACGGCAGGTGTTTTTTTATTGGTGCATCGGATGTGGGCATGATTGATTTCTTTCAACCGGACAATTTCCAGACCCTCTCCCAGTTCGTGATGTGGACGGTGGGCGGAACCTGCTTACTTGTGTCCGGTCTGGCTTCATGGACTCTGATCTACATCATCAACATCGCCGGAAATATGGCCGAGACCAAAGCGTCCTGTCAGCTGATCGCCGCCAGCCTGTCTGAGTTCAAGCAGGAGAACGAACAGGATCATCTGGCCTTACATGGCCGTATCACCAAAGTCGAAGAGGTCAACCACGATCAGGGGTTGGCGATTCACAGTTTACAGAAGGGGAGTTGCTGAGATGTGGAATGAGATCAGATCGAACTGGGTGCAATGGATCGTTGTGGTATTGCTTGGTGTGGCGGTAGTGCAGGCGCTGCGATGTAACAAGGAAATATCCGAACTGAAGACGGATTTGCAATCTGAATTAAAGCAGGCCCATCAGGATACGCGACCGCTGATCGACATTGAGAAACCGGTTCAGCAGTTTCTCAGTCAGATTGCCAAGGTTAATCAGGCGAAGCCGAAACAGGTTGATTCCAGGCCAGTTTCCGAAGCGGTCACCATGGCCATGTATCAAAGTAAGCGGGAAATGGAGGAGATGCGAAAGCTGATTTCCGGGCTGGCTCACCAGGTGCAGACGATGCAATTTCGATCTGCCGGGAAAACGACGCCCGTGGATCGCAGTGGTAACACTGAGGAAGCTCTGAACGACATCTATGCCGATGTCAACCCGCCGGAACTGCCAGACCCGATGGTCAAAGCACTGGCCCGCAATCCCGGTTCCCGCATCGTGGCGGATCCGGACACCGGGGAATACATCCCCGAAGTGACTGCCTGGAGGGAAACCAGCTGGGGTGGTGGAAAGCAGCTTCACCTGATGCGTCACCGAGGCAAGCTCCACGGTCAGACGGTTCTGTATCGTTCCCGCATTAAACAGCAGCAGGAGCAACAGCAGCCCGCTAAGGAAGAGGAACCAGCGTTCAATCTGAACCTGGGCAATAACTGAGGTGCAGCATGGCCTACTCTCCCGCACTCGCTCTGACTTGCGCAGAATACTCAGCAAAGGTCTATCTGGAACCTGACCAGCACGTCCTGGCTGATAGCAACCAGGCGTTTATTTCTCGGTTCGGAACTCAGGTCTGGCTGATCAATGCAGCTGAGGCTGTCTATGTCATTTTTCGGGGCACCTCTGATGAGGACTTTTTCACTGACCTGAAATTCCGGAAAACCGAAACCGACTTCGGGCGAGTGCATAGGGGCTTTCATGACTATGTGATGTTGGCTCAATGGGAGGTCATTCAGCAGTTGCTGCAGTGGGTTCCGCGGATGGATAAACCAGTCATTCTGACGGGGCATTCTCTGGGGGCAGCAGCAGCTGTGATCGAAGCCTGCTATCTGAATGAGCTGGGCTTCGATATCGCAGGTATTTACACATTCGGGGAACCGCGGATCGGCAACGGCCGGTTCGCGAGATTCGTTGACGATGCATTCGACGGGAAACACTTCCGGCATGTCAACGGTCTTGATGGCGTTCCGATGATTCCCCCACTTCATTGGGGCTTTCGGCATTGCGGACAACGGTTCTACTTTTCGACCTATAAACAGCAGTTGATCCGCAATGCCCCGCTCTGTCAGGTCATGCTTGAACGTCTGCCAATTCTAATCAAAAGGCCCTGGAAATGGGGCACATACAAAATCATTGATCACGCTGTCGCTGGCTATGTGGGCGCGTGCGAACGAAACCTGGAAACTGTGAGGGAAAAATGAAACGATTCATTCTGTTAATTCCGTTGTTGCTGTGTGCGACCGCTCTGCAGGCTGCTGAGTATCGTACTCCGAATTTTACCGTTTACTGCTCTGACTCTGACCTGGCACAACAGATCGGCGATACCGCCGAACACTTCCGGAAGCAGCATGCCCAGGAATGGCTGGGAACTGAATTGCCGAAATGGTATTTACCTTGCCCAGTCCACGTGAAATTCGGTCAAATCTCTTCTGGTGGTGCAACCAGCTTCACCTTCGACAGGGGAGAGGTCACAGGCTGGAAAATGGACATCTACGGCACTCCGGATCGTCTATTGGATTCCGTTGTCCCGCATGAGGTATTGCACACGATTTTTGCTTGTCGATACAGACGCGCACTCCCCAGATGGGCGGATGAAGGGGCAGCGACCTATACCGAGTCTGAAGCTGAGCAGAAACAGTATCGTGATGCAGGGCTCCAGGTGGTGGGAACGCAGGAGCATATCCCGCTTTCAAATCTGCTGTCAGCGACTGAGTATCCCGCGGATGGTCGGAAGGTCTTTGTGTTCTACGGTCAGGCTTTTGTCCTGGCCGAATATCTGCTGGATTTGAAAGGCTGTCCTGAATACGTTTCGTTCCTGGATACCTACTTCAAAACAGGCAGCTGGGAGGCTGCTTTCGAGAAGCACTATGGGCAGAACCCCGGGGAAGCCTACACCGGGGCGATTACGGCGAATAAGCCGCCCAGCACACCAGTGGACTACGACACATATCACATTGACATCTTCGTCCAGTCTGACTGTCCACCCTGTGAGAAGTTCAAAACAGAGCAACTACCAGCCCTGATGAAAGCCAAAAATCTGAAGGTCCGTATTTACGACATGGACAAGGATTACACCTGGGAACGTGCGAAGCAGGACGGGATCACCGGGACGCCGGCATTTATCGTTTACCGCAATGAGAGACGACAGGCTGTTCTTCAGGGCTTCCGTACTGCTGAAGAGTTGCTGGCGAAATGTAAGGGAGCCAAAACGGTGAAGGCTGCTCAGGGTATCGGGATCGGGTATTTCGGTCCAGTCGGTGGGGCTCGTAATGATAACCGGGCGAACCCGCATCAGGATTTCAGTCCAGCCCAACGGCAACTGTTGAATGACATGATTGACCAGCGGTCTCAGCTTGCGATCAATCAGACGATCACTGACCGCATGGGCGATTTAACAGGACTGATGAAATCGGAAATCAAATCCTTTGCCCTGGAAGTTCAGGCGAAACTGACCGACGAACAGAAAGCTCTGATCAATGCGACCGACGAGCAGAAATCAATTATCGCAGGATTCAAAGGTCAGATTGAAGCAGTGGAAGCAGAGAAGACTGCGTTCATCGAGAAGCATGCAGCCGCTCTGGAAGAGCAGAAGAAACAGGCTGAGGCATTGGCAGCGGAAGTCAAAGCGGCAAAGGACGCTGCAGCGGATGCCCAGACAGAAAGCCTAAGTCTGAAAGAGAAGCTGGCGAACCTTGCTAAGGATGGCGTGAAAACAGCTGCTTCCGGTTTCATTGGATCTGCAATGGGTGGAACGACTCCGCCCGCTCTGGCCATGACTCTGATCGGCGGGATTGCAACGTTTCTCTGGAATCGTCGCAAGAAGGATGAGCTGGCCAAGAAGGCCTGAGTTGTTTCAGTTGTCCGGTTGTTTTTTAGTAGGTGAGTTGATGGAACAAAACTTAAATGAACAGCAGATTAAATGTCCTAAATGTCTTGGTGTTTGGTTTATCAGATCCGATCAGGCAGTAGCTGTTTGTAGGTATGGTAAGTGCGCTTGCTGTCTGGTCGATGATAAAGACGAATTCGACCCCAGCCAATTACGCGTGTTCGACCTAAAAAAGGGAGTGACCACCAGAGCAAAGGCGGAAGCGGATCAGATTGCCGAGATGAAAGACAATCCAGTGTGGACAGCGGATGATGACCTGGACGCGTGCGGTGGTGGTGAAACCGGTGAAGTCTGCAGGATTGATGATGTCGTCGATAGTAATCCCGATGAATACCAGGTGGTCTATATAACGCCATGGGGCGATGAACTGGAAGCAACGGTTATTGACAAGGTCAGAATGAACCCGGGCTATTTCGAGCTGCTGTGCCCTGAAATCTCAGAAAAACCGTTCATTTGCTGCAAGTCGGATATTAAGTCAGCGAGAAAGGTAACACTGGAACCTGGTGACCGTGTAGATATTCCCGGTGACAGCCTGTCATGGTTCGATCAGTGCGTGCAATTCATACCACTTACGCTGATTGCGTCACTATGTAGCTTTGCCGCTGGAGCCGCCTGGTATCGCTGGATGGAGCGTCTATAGGCGGTGCCGCGGGTCCTTCCTGAAGGTGAAAATGAATATTCATAGCGGCGGGAACTACCGGTATTTGAGGTATCTTTACTTACGCACGTGTGGCAGATCGAATGGTTGTTAGATGGTCTCACAGAATGTCAGTTATGCGGACCGGGAAGCCGAACGGGTCCGAAAGTTCCAGGCAGCTCAACGTGCCCATTCTCAGGATGTCTATTCTCAGTTCGGTGAAATCCTTGATGCTGGCCCGCTGGAGCCCGAGCGACGGGAACGCACATCAAAGAGCCTGGCTTATACATGCGAGACTTACGGTGGCAAAGCTTTCAATCTGAAGTGGTCACCGAACCACATTAAGGCGATCGACCGGATTGAATCGGCTGTCTTCCATCGTCTGGGTTTCGCTTTCGCCATGCCCCGCGGAACCGGTAAAACGACACTTGCCCGTTGGGGTGTTCTCTGGGCGATTATCAATGGATGGACGGAATATGCTGTTCTGATCGGTGCATCGCAGAAATCTGGTGACCGTTTAATCAAGAACCTGAAATCCACACTCCGGTTCAATCAATTGCTCTGGGAGGACTTCCCAGAAATCTGTGTTCCGATCCGGCATATCAAAGGCGAGGCCAGACGCTCTACAGGCCAGAAGTTCAAAGGCGACCCCACTATGATTGAGTGGGGCAAGTCTCAGATCGTCCTGCCTGACATTGATGTCCCCTATGCTAAGGCGCGATGCTCAATTATCGATGTAACTGGTATTGAAGGGGAAATCCGTGGTCGCCAGTTTGAACGGCCGGACGGTTCAATCATCCGCCCCACACTCGCCCTGCTGGACGATCCGCAAACGCGCGAGTCTGCTAAGTCTCTCACTCAGAGCAAAGACCGTGAGGACATTATCACCGCTGATGTCACCTACCTGGCTGGACCGGGTAAGAAAACAGGAATCGTGATTCCCTGTACCAAGATTAAGGAAGGCGACCTGGCATGCCGCCTGCTCGATCGCGAGAAACATCCTGAGTTCCGCGGCGAAGTAACACGGATGCTGGAATCGTTCCCTGAAAATATGCACCTCTGGGAAGAGTATCGCGAGATCCAGGTGGAAAGCCTGATGAATGGCGGGGACGGAAAAGAGGCGACCGAGTTCTATCGTCAGAATCGTGAAGAAATGGACCAGGGGGCGGAGTCTACCTGGCCGGAACGCTTCGACGAACTGGAAGGTGAAATCTCAGCCATTCAAAACGCGATGAATAATTTCCTCAAAGATGAGGACGCGTTCTATGCTGAGTTCCAGAATGATCCTCGTGACGGTCAGGACCAGAGTGTCACCAAGCTGGATCCAGATGAACTGGGACACCGGATGATCGGGCTGAAACGCTATGTGGTTCCTGCTGACACTTCGCACATCACCGCATTTATTGATGTCAGTAAAAAAGTCCTGTGGTATGTCGTTTGTGCCTGGAAAGATGATTTCACCGGAGCGGTAATCGATTACGGTGTCTGGCCAGACCAGAAGACCAGGTATGTCACGCTGGACTCAGCCCGCATTACTATGCTGATGAAAAAACCGGGGACAGGTCTTGAGGCTGCCCTGCTGAATGGACTGGAGAATCTGACCAACGAAATCGTACAACGGGAATGGAAATCTGAAATCGGCGGTATCCATCGTGTCAGCCGGCTGATGATCGATGAAGGATGGGAGCAGCGGGTAGTCCATGAATTCTGCCGGCGTTCGGATCACTCTTCGCTACTGCTCCCCAGCAAGGGGATCGGCATCAAGGCCAACGAACTGAACGATCCCAGTAAGCGTCCGAAGCCTGGCGAAAAACGCGGGGATCACTGGAGGATCAATCCCAACAAACGATCGATCAGATCCATGGTCTTTGATTCAGACTGGTGGAAAACATTTGTTGCTAACCGGTTCAGTGTGGAAAAGAACGATTCAGGTGCCCTGACCATCTATCAGGAGAAGAATGCATTTTCGAGACACAGGATGCTGCTCGAGCAGTTGACTGCAGAATATGGCTCTGAGGTTACCTACGAATCACAGGGAGTCACCCGGACTCATTGGAGTCTGCAGGTCGGATTATTTGACAACCACTTATGGGACTGTGTTATCGGATGCGCTGTAGGGGCTTCGGAGCAGGGGGCGGTCTTGAAAGGAATGACTCCTGTTTCAAGTGGTAAAAAGAAAAAGGAACGCTCCGGGAAATCGATGTCTGAACGACAGCGGGAAAGGAGGGCGAAGCGTGGAATGTGAACAGACTCTCAAAGAAAATGAGCATGGAATTCCCTGCCCAGATTGTGGCTGTTGTCGGAGTGAAATTTATAAAACACGCAGGGTCATGAAGAAGGTCAGGCGTACAAGAATTTGTCAGCATTGCGGTCGAAAATACTACACGACTGAGTCAATTCCAGAGTGAGGGTCATATATGGCCGTTTCTCATTTTAAAGTTAAATTTTTCCTGAAACCTGTATTGTTCAGAACTGTCAGGAATTAATAATAAGACCAACAACCGGACAACGGGCGACACTCACGACTGATCATCGTGAGTGAGACCAGCTGATAGTCAAGGCCATGCGGGGCCGCAATCCCCGCGTGGCCTTTTTTCATTGGCTCGCCCTAGTCTGGTTTTTTTATTGGATCGTTCTTTGGAGTGAATCAATGGCAGATTTGTCAGAGCAGATTGAACAGTCAGCACAGCAACCCAAAAGCGGGACTGTTGACGGTCAGACATTCACTCAGCATTCACTCAAAGAGCAGATTGAAGCGGATAAGTATTTGGAATCAAAGAAAGCTGCCAAGGGTAAAACCCGGGGGCTGGCTTTCGTTCAGCTTCGGCATCCAGGGGCTCAGTAATTGGTCACATCTGCAATAGTTGATCATCACGGGAATCCGATCAGCTCGCCTACGCAGCGACCCAGGAGACGTCTGCGCAATAACGCGATCGCAGTAAATGCCAGGTACGATGCCGCCGAAACCACGGTTCACAATCAAAAGCACTGGGTGAACGCAGATGGTTTGAGCGTACATGAGGCGACAAACCCTAATGTGCGGCGGACATTGAGAAACCGCGCACGCTATGAAGTGCTGGAGGCGAATTCTTACGCAAAGGGCATCGTCCGTACCTATGCGAATGATACGATCGGAACCGGTCCTCGTTTGCAGATCCGGACAGGGAATTTAAAGGTTGATGCCTGGCTGGAAAAAGAGTTCCACAAATGGAGTCGACGCGTCAAGCTGGCCAGGAAGCTTCACACCATCAAGATGTCAAAAGTCATTGACGGTGAAGGTTTCGGAATGCTGGTCACCAACCCTGGGGTGAAGCATGCGGTGAAGTTGGCACTCAGCCCCCTGGGTGCCGAGCAGGTTACTTCTCCAGACTACAATTACAACTTGAACGAAAAAGACTCGGTCGACGGGATCCACTTCGACGAATACGACAATCCGGTTCGGTATGACGTTGTCAAAGACAATGTACTCAGTCGGTCTGCAGTCACCAGCACACTGGATTATGAGTCGATTCCTGCCCGTTACATCGTTCATCTGTTTGATGAAGAACGCTCTGGTCAGAAGCGTGGTGTCTGTGAAATCGCTACATCATTACCGCTGTTTGCCCACTTGAGACGGTACACACTGGCGGTCGTTTCAGCTGCAGAGACTGCTGCCGATCTCTCTGGGGTCGCGACAAGCACTGGCCCCAACGTGAATCCCGATGAAGATGTCGAACCGATGGATATTATCGACATCGAACGGAATATGCTGCTGTTCTTGCCTGAAGGCTACGACATGCGGCAATTCAAACCAGAACAGCCAGTCACAAATTATGGCATCTTCAAGGATGCAATCATCAATGAGATTGCCCGTTGTATCAACATGCCGTTCAACATCGCTGCCAGTAATTCGTCTGATTACAACTATGCGTCTGGCCGAATGGACCATCAAACGTATTACAAATCTCTTCGAATCGAGATCAACCGAGTGGAAGAGTCGGTGATGGATCCGGTGCTGGAAGAATGGATGATCGAAGCGTCCATGGCCTGGGGTGAAGATCCCTACTGGTCTGACACGGTTCAAGATGCGGAACTTCGGAACGACATCACCACATTCTTCGCTACGTATCAATCCCTTGATTACCTGGAAGATTATGGCTGGAACTGGGACGGAACCGAACACGTTGATCCACAAAAAGCAGCCAATGCCCAGAAGACGAAACTGGAAAACAAAACCACAACCTACAAGGCCGAATACGCCAAAGAAAATAAAGACTGGCGTGTCGAGCTGACACAGGTTGCGGAAGAGCAGGCGTTTATACGCGACAACAAAATCAACACTGAAGGGGTGATGGATCATGGTAAAGCGTCAACAGAAGCTGAAACGACGGAAGAATCGGATGATGAAGAAGATTCAGACCAGGAAGAGTGAGTTTCAGATTCGGGCGTCTGTAGCAGCTTCACTGAAAGACTTCTATATCGAAGCTGCTGAGGATGATCGGCCTGTTATCAATCCGACAGAAGACCCGGCAAAGTCACCGACATTTGAGATGAAATGTTATGGCGGTGGGAAACTCATGCTGGCTGGAATCAAGTATCCAGTTGTGGTTGACCTGAAGGGGTTACAGGTCACAGCCAAATCGCGTCCTGTGCTGCGGGAACACCAGACAGAACGAAACATCGGACACACTACTGAGATTCGGAACAACTATCGAACTCTGGAAGCATCCGGAGTGATCTCGGTCGACAACGCTGATTCAAAAGAAGTTGTTGACGCCAGCAAAAAAGGTTTCCCCTGGCAGGTCTCCATTGGTGCCAAAGCACTGAAAGTGGAGATGGTTCCCAAGGGGCGGACGGTCACCGTCAACGGGCAGACGTTTAGCGGACCCGTGCTTGTTGCACGCCAGTCGCAATTAAAGGAGCTCTCATTCGTGACCCTCGGTTCGGATGATGACACAGAAGTAAGACTTGCGGCATCGGCCGCTAAATCCAAAGGAGTTTCTCAAATGAATGAGTTTGAAAAATGGATTCTGGCCACATTTGGTGAGGATCATGATTTGTCTGATGGTCAGCTGAAAGATCTGCAGGCCACGTTTGATGATGCTCAGAAAGCATTGAAAACGGACACAGATAAAAAGAAATCCTCAGACGATGATGATGCAGATCCCGCTGTTTTGCTGAAGGCAAAGACTGAAGAATATCTGGAAAGCATCCGCGCTAGTTCGGTCGCTGAAATGGAGCGAATCTCTGGAATCAACGAACTCTGTGAAGGGCATGCTGATATTGCCGCCCAGGCGATCAAAGATAACTGGTCTCTGGAGAAAACTGAAATCACCATGTTACGGGCATCGCGTCCGAAACCGCGTAAATCTGGTGCCGCCGATGCTCCCGCACAGGGACTCGTGATTGAAGCTGCACTGGCAATGAATAACGGTTTCCTTACGGAGAACGAAGCTGGCGAGCAGTTTGACGAGCGGACAATGAATGCCGCTGTTGATGTCTTGCGTGATGTCAGCCTGCGTTCACTGATGGTGGAAGTGATCGAAGCCAGCGGTGGTCACGCCGGTAATGGACGTGTGACAGATGGGATGATTGAGGCTGCTCTGAAAGCTGACATGATGATCCGGGCGGCTGGTACTTCGACACTGTCTCTCTCTGGCGTTTTGGGGAACCTGGCCAACAAGCATCTGCTCAAAGCGTACAACTCCGTACTCAGTGTGGTTGAAAAGTTCTGCAATCAGACTGACCACATGGACTTCAAGGTCCATACCAGACATCGCGTGACTGCAGATGGTGAACTGGTTGCCCTGGGAAAAAATGGTGAAATCGAGCATGGCAGTATGTCGGAAGAGACTTACACCAATAAGCTCGAAACCAAGGCAAGAATGATCACGCTGACCCGAGAAGACATGATCAATGATGATCTGGGGGTGTTTAAGTCTCTTGTCTGGATCTTTGGCCGCGGTGGTTCCAACGCACTCCAGCGGGCCGTTTACACGCTCCTGCTGGGGAATGCAGGGAACTTCTTTCACACCGATAATGACAACCTTCTGACAGGGGCTGGTTCTGCACTCAGCATTGAGGCACTAACCGCAGCCGAAGCGTTATTCCTGGATCAGACTGATTCAAACGGTCTGCCAATCGGAATTACACCAGAAATTCTGTTATGTCCTAACGCCCTGAAGGTGACCGCAGAGTCTATTTATAAAGAGACCAAGGTCAACGAAACGACTACTGCAAATAAACCGAAAACGGTTGATAACCCGCATGCCGGTAAATTCGAGCCCGTTCCCACATCCTGGTTGAGTAATGCGACGATCCCCAACGCCAGCTCTAAGAAATGGTTTCTGTTTGGAAACCCGGACAGCGCTCCAGCGATCCAGATTGCCTACTTGCAGGGTAAGCGACGTCCGACTGTTGAAGGTGGTCAGAGTGATTTCAGCACCCTGGGGATGGGATGGCGCAGCTTCTGGGACTTCGGCGTTGCGTTCGTGGATCCGAAGGCAGCTGAACGTAATGACGGCGAATAATCTCGCCTGAAAATCAGACCGGACTCTGTCCGGATAACTATATAGATCAGATTTTTCAATTCTTGTTTTGAGGTAAATATCATGGGAAGTTACTCAACAGAGGGGCGCTATGTTAAATACACGCCCTCTGAAGCAACTCCTGCCGGCACCGAGGTGCTCGTGGGAAAGCGGTTCGGGTTTGTCCCCTCCGATCTGGCAGCAAACCAGAGAGGATCGATCGACACGGAAGGCGTCTGGAAGGTCACCAAGGTGGCTGGCGCTGCGACTGTTGATGGCGAACTCGCTTACCGCCTGAATGATGGGTCCGGATGGCAGATGTCAGCCGCTGGAGCGACACCATACGGTAAGTTTGTGGGAGATCAGGAATCAGCAGATACGACTTGCAAAGTGGAACTGATTCCCTCTCTCACAAGTGGTGGCACCAAAACCATTACCGAAGACACAACGCTGACGGCCGCCGATTCCGGTAAGACGATTTCGTCAGTCGGTGCTGCCGGTGCTGTTGTCGCTACCTTGCCGGCTGCCGTGCCTGGTCTGGAGTTTGACTTCTATGTCGGAGCTGCCCAGATGCTGCGACCGAAGGCTGCCGGTACTGATGTGATCGGTCTCCCCTCTACCGGGGTTGCTGGTTCTGCGGGAGAGTACATCGAAGCGAATGCGGTCGGCGAGACCGTCCGGCTGAAATGTATGGTGGCGGGAGTCTGGTCTCCCCTGGGTTACTCAGGCACCTGGGCACATCAGACGTAATGGCAAACATGATGAAATGGGCGGCGCAGTGGGTAGCTGACCAGGCAAAGGCTCACACGTCGGAATCTGTCAGGTACTACCGCGACGCCCAGTTCGTCGACATTGCTGCATCGATTGGACAGACAGACCAGGACTATCAGGAAGTCGATGGTGTGACTGTCACCATCATCCGGGCTGACTGGGTGTTTGATACCGCTGATCTGATTCTGGGTGGTTCTGTCACTCTCCCGGAAGTCGGGGATCTGATCAAACACACGATCGGAACAAAAACGTTTACCTACAAAGTGCTGCCGATGGAGGGCGAGGAAAAGCACTGGCGATACACCGAACATCATACGAAATCGAGAATCCGAGCTCATACGAAACTGGTGAATGAATCATGACTGTTGACGACATCGCCGCCGCGATCCTGGCTGACCTGTTGGTCAATTACAACGAGGATCTGCCCACAACCGTGGATTACGTCCTGGATGAGGCACTGGAAAACGTAACTGCGTTGAAAGTCCACATCATGCCGCGGGATGAGGAATCCACTGTTGAGAATCGCAGGTCTAACGATGTCACATTTACAGTCGACCTGGCAGTGATTCAACCGGCCATCGCTTCGCTCACCTCGGATCAGATTAAGGAACTGCAGCGGGAACCGCGGAACATCCGGGATTTCCTCGACCGTAGGAAACAGGCCGGGGCCAGCTGGAAACGCAACACGCTGACCACCACTTACAGTTATGACGCACTGAAAAAGACCAGGCTGCTGGTCAGCACAATCCGGTGCGAATACAGGACACTTCAATGAACGAACCAATAGCAGGCTACAAGGTGACGAACTCCATTTTTCAGAGCGATAAGGTTCTGAAGAAGTCGGAGAGAGTCCGCCGCCGCTTCGCTTATTGGGCCGGTGGTCTGGTTCGAAAAATCATCAAGCGGAAGCTCAAAGTAGCCCGCATGAAGTACATCAGTGAATTGACTGATAAAGAGAAAGAAATTCTCGAGATCCGGAAGGAGATCGCAAAACGGAAGGGGCTCCCCAAGCCGAAGCGCCCGAAGAAACCTTCCGATCCTGGTGAGCCACCCCGATTAACTCACAAAGACTCGCCATTGAAGTACCTGGTGTTTTTTGCTGTGACCAAAGACAGCAATACGGTCATTGGTCCAGAACGGGCGAAATCGGGAATTGCGGACGTACTCGAATACGGCGGAGTGTCGAACGGGAAAAACATCGAAGCAAGGCCACTGGCGAGACCGTCTCTCGCTGATGCCGCGCCTCAGCTTGATGATTATTGGAAAGACAAAATAGGAGTTTGATCCATGACTATCGGTTTGGAATGTTGTCTGTACCTTGATCCGGCTGGCGCTGGTCAGGGCACCTGGACTAAATATGAAGACGTGGGCGACGTGCAGGTTCCGCACAGCTGGAATGAATCACAGCGAAAAATCCGGAAGCACAAATACGAACGCACCACCCTCGGACAAGGTGTCCTGGAAACCACGTTCACTCTGACCTATCGGGCGGGCGATCCTGGTTTCGAAATGCTGCGGGATGCCCATCTCAACAAAACCGACATTGGTGTGGCTGTGATGTCGGGCGACATCGCCACCAATGGTAGCGAGGGCTGGCAGTATGACGCGAAAGTCACCAGTTTCCCGGAAACCCAGTCGCTGGAAGAGGACATGTCTTTCGATGTGACTCTGAAGCCATCTTCTGACGCGACCGATGACCCGGCACGCGTTGTGATTTCCGGGGCATAAGTCACTTTATGAAAGATGTCAATCGTTCCCCACTGGGGAATTCACTTGATTTTTAGCGAGGGAAACCAATGAAAATCGGAGAGACAAAAGAGCAGTTTGTGTGGAAGGATGGAAAACGCGTTCCATTCAAGGCGACTGCCATTCAGCCGAAAAAGCCGGAGGAATACAACCCGCCGGATCAGGCTGAGCAAGTGCCACAACCACAGCAAAAACCACAGGAGGCACCAAAGGCAGCGGGCTCGAAATAGCCCGCTGCTGATGTGGCTCGTTACTCATTCACCACAACACACAGGAGAAATTCAGGATGTCAAGTTTTACTGACACAAAGGGAGAAACCTGGACCATTTCCATCAACCTGGGTACAGCGCTGAGGCTCAAACAGGAATTAGAAATCGATCTGCTTTCGGAACTGAAGACACCAGAACAGGGCTTTAAATATGTGGCCAGCCTGGATGACGACCGGTTCAAGCTGGGACAGATCATCTACATTCTGGCCAAACCTGCCAATCCAGGGAAAACGCAGGACGATCTGTTCGAGGCTCTGGACCAGGATACCATCGAGGCTGCCTACCTGGCATTGATGGAAGCGGTGATTGATTTTTTCCCGAAGTCCCTCAGGGAGCAGATGAGGAAGATCCTCGACAAAACCATGGTGATCCAGGAAGAGAACCGGGAGGGACTTCTAAAGCAGTCAGCGGAAATGATCGACAGCCCGGAACTGGAGCAACGCATCAGGGAGCAAATCTTTGGTCAGAAATCTTCCGCATAGCGGGGAAAACCGGAATTGACCCCCGGCCATATTCCCTGCGTGAATTCCTGTGGATGAATGAAGGACACAGCGAGCATAGCGGTTATCAGCTGAGATCAGTGATGGCCGCCATTTACAACATCGCCCCCTGGAAGCCTAAGAACAAATGGTTCAAAGAATCAGATTTCAAAGGCAAGCCGCGTCGACTGCAGCCACCAACGGGGCAAGAAGTGATCGCAGATATGGATAGGGTGTTCGGGGCAGTTTATGGCTAGCGCAGGGGCAATCAGAGCAGGAAAGGCTTTCGTGGAAATCTTCACGAAAGACTCTGCCTTGCGCAAAGGTCTGAAGAATGCCCGGGAGCAGTTGAAGTCGTTCGGGGCTTTCAGTCGGAAAATGGGAATGGGGCTGGCCGTCTCCGGGATGGCCCTGATGGCCCCGGTGGTGGCAGCTATTCCCATCTATGCCAGTTTCGCAGACCAGATGTCTGCGGTCCGCGCTGTTACGAATGCCACTGAGTCAGATTTTGAAGCACTTAACCAGGTTGCCAAAGACCTGGGGAGCTCGACTTCTTTCTCTGCCAGTCAGGTAGCCGAGGGGATGAAATACCTCGGGATGGCGGGCTTTGATACGAAAGAGATCATCGCCGGTATTCCTGAGGTGCTGAACCTGGCGCGGGCCGGTGCGCTTGAACTGGGGATGGCTGCGGACATCGCTTCCGATGTCGGTAGTGCGTTTGACATCGCCGCCGGTGATATTGGCCGCGTAGCCGATGTGATCGCGAAGACCGCCACTAGTGCGAACACCAACGTAGAAATGATGGGGGAGACGTTTAAGTATGTCGCCCCTGTTGCCAATGCTGCCGGTCAGAGCATTGAAGAGACTTCCGCTGCTATCGGACTTCTGGGCAATAATGCGATCAAGGCCAGCACCGCTGGAACGGACCTGAAAAACATCCTGTCCAAAATGGCATCAGACAAAGATGCCTTTAAGAAATTGGGTGTCGATACCGCGGACGCCGCCGGGAATATGCGTCCGCTGATGGACGTAATGCAGGATCTGGGGAGAGCCACCCAGAACATGAGTCAGGATAAACGCCTGGCGTTGTACATGGACATGTTCGGGGAACGGAGTGCGAAATCAGCCCTGGTCCTCTCCAAGCTGAATATCGGCGTGGAAGAGATGCGCGGCAAGATGCAGAATGCCGCCGGTGCTGCTGCTGCCATGGCAAAGATCATGGATGACAATCTGGGCGGTTCCTGGCGAATGTTCATGTCTGCGGTGGAGGGGGCCGCCATCGCCATCGTCGAAGACATGGAGACACCACTCAGGGATATCCTTTCTGTCCTTTCCAAGCTGACATCCGGGGCAACAAAGTGGATCGCCGCGAATAAAGGAATTGTCGGAACGGTTGCCCTGGTGGCTTCCGGTCTGATCACCGCCGGTGGTGCGTTTCTGGCTGTAGGGTTGTCTGCCACCCTCGCCAGCCTCGCCATCGGTGGATTTACAACCATGCTCAGTGCAGCAGGTACGGTGTTAGGTATCCTGACCTCTCCCTTTGTACTTATCACCGCTGCTGTGCTGGGCGGGGCTGCCGCTCTGCTCTATTACTCTGGCATCGGTGGGAAAATGGTTTCCTACCTGAAGGAGCAGTTCAGCGGGCTGGGCGACATCGCCGGTGAAGTCTTTACAGGCATTAAGGATGCCATGTTGTCCGGAGACTTTGAACGCGCTGGGAACATTCTCTGGAAAACGCTGGAGCTGGTCTATCTGACTGGCATGAACGCAATTAACTCAAAGGTCAGCGACTGGAAAACCTACTTTCTGAACCTTTGGTATGGCACGATCGACCAGGCGTCCAGTTACTTCACCGATGCCTGGGCGGGGCTGCAGACAACCTGGACGGGAATGACTCAGTTTTTCGGGGACGCCTGGGACACTGTCATGAACCGGATTCAGAAAATCTGGTCGCAGGTGGGCGGTCGAATCATCGACGGTATCGATGGGATCATGGATTACGTCAAGCTGATTCACCCATCTCTGAAAAGCATATTACCCGAAAGTGGTCAATTTCGCTTTGAAGCCAAACAGGCAACCGGCGTCGGGATGTCTTCGGAAGAGATCGACCAGGCAACCAGTAACAGTATCGCCAATCGGGCGCAGGCAGCGCGAGACCGACGTAGCCAGATTGAACAGTCCCGACAGGGCACCCGGGGCTCAATCAGTGATCTGTCCCAGCAGAGACAGAGCGAACGGGAGAGAAAGCTCGAGCAGTCGCAAAAAAAAGCTGCTGATGCGATGGCCCAGACACAGGCTGAATTACGGCAGTTGCTGCAGCAGACCAATCAGCAGGCCGCCCAGGAGAGGGAGACCAGACAGGAGAAAGCCGCAACGGCAGCTGCTGCCGCTTCTGCTGCCCTGGCTCCTGGCGGGGCTGTGGCAAAGGCGGGCCAATCGGTCAGCGGTTCTGGCAACCTGAAGACCAAAGAGGGGCTCGAGACGTTGGCAAAGCTGATCAACATGAGCGGGGAAGACAGTGTGCAGAATGACCAGCTGGCAACCCTGAAACGTATCCATTCTGCTATCCAGAATGGACCGCAGGTAAAAGTGGTAAGGAGCGGTTGAGATGTCGCAATTCATTCTCAGTTTTGAACTGGCGTTCGAGGATCGGTACGACGACAAGGAAGGTCCGGAGCGGAATTACACCGAAGTCTATTCCTGCAGGCTGGCGACGGTTGAAGTGGATCCGATTGTGATACGCGAGTACCGCAAATGCCCCCAGCTGGGCGACAAACATTACCGGGACAAAGCCGCCCATGTGGTCAGTCGACAGTTTCAACGCGTCGACGACACTGCCGATTTCAACGTGACGATTCAGTACTCCACCAATATTCAGGAACCGGAGCGGGAACCAGACCCTCTGAAACGTCCTGCCCGAATCGATATCAGCAGCAGCCCGGAAATGATCCCGACATTTCTGGACGGTGATGAGAAACCCCGACTGAATACGGCCGGTGACCTGGTCATTGGCTATCGTCGGGTTCCTTTCCTGGAAATCACCGTTCAGAAAAATGTCGCCGATTATCCGGACTGGCTGTGGGACTATGACGGAACGGTCAATAAATACCCGGTGACTCTGAAAAAGAAACAGGGCAAACCGAAAATATTTGATCCGCGGACACTGCGGGTGGAAGGCATCGAAGCCCCTGACCTGGAATATGAAAACGGAAAATGGTTTTACCCACTCACGTTCCGTCTGCGCCATGATCCCCGCACATTCGATGAATACATCTACAGCGCCGGGTTTAACGAACTCGCCAAAGTGGACACCGGTTTGAAGAGTATTCCCAAGGGTGTCGCCCCGGGTGATGTCACCATCGAAAACAGCAAAGTTTACCAGAAGGTGAAACGGCGAATCACAATTGGCACGCCTGCAGAGTATCCCACTGAACCGGAATTCCTGGACAAGGAAGGGGCACGCATCGAGCTGAAACCCGACCGCAAAGGCCGGTTCGACTTGTCCCGACTGCATCTGCTGCAATTCAAGGATGACCTTCAAACCGACTTCTCATTTTTACCATTTGAATAGGTGATGTAATGCCCGAAGAAAAAGTATGGATCGGCGGGGCTCCCGCAAACGCCAGACAGGTTAAGTACACGCTCCCCCTGGACATCGAAAGCGGTCAGGTCATGACGGCCAAAATTGGTCTGAAGTCATTCTCCTACACGTTCCCGGATGGACCGTTGCGGCTCAGTGTCGTGGCTGCGTTTGTCAGTCTCTGGGAGGAGAAAGCCCTCGAAATCACGGAGTTCTCTCAGGTCAGCATCACCGACAACCTGGATGCCAGTTTTACGCTCACGGCGGCTGTACCTGGTGTCCCATTTATCGTCACCATCTTAATCGGTGATGGGACCAACGAAAAACAGACGGTTTCCCTGGTGGGGGATGTGACCGGCGGAACGTTCACGCTCGACTTTAATGGGCAGGAAACCGGGAACATTGCCTACGATGCCACTGCAGGCGCAATCCAAACCGAGATGGAAGGCCTGTCGAATGTCGAAGTCGGAGACGTGGAAGTGACTGGACCCGCCGGTGGTCCCTGGGTGATCGAATTCAAGGGGAACCTGGCTGATACTGATGTGGCTTTGCTGATAGCCGATTCCACGCTCCTGGAATCGACCAACGAACAGCAGACCATCAGCCTGGCCAGCTGCAGCGGTGGAACGTTTGCGCTGGGATACGGTGAAGACACCACCGACCCGATTGCATTTAACGCCAGTGCAGCGACGATTGAGAGCGAACTGGAAGCCCTGCCCGGTATCGGGGCCGGGAATGTCAGTGTGTCCGGATCCGGTCCCTGGGTGGTGGAATTCACTGGCACACTGCGCGGAACCAACGTGGATCTGATTACCCTGGACGACTCGAACCTGACTGGTGTGTTAGATGCGACCATCAGCGAAACCACACCCGGTGGTGGTGGCTGTAATGAACGCTGGGCGATTCAGGCACACCTGGCCAACGACAGTGACCAGAACGGGTATATTACCCTGACTGGTAATGCCAGCGTTTCAGCGGGGACATGGGATCTGCTGATTGAATTGAATTCATCAGCCCTCTCTACCGAGATCACTGATATCCCGTATGATGTTACACTCGCCGAGCTGCAGGCCCTGATTGATGCCAGCCTGGCTGACAGTGATGTGTATAAACATTACAAGGTGTTTGCATCGCATCAACTCCCCTCCAGCCCCGTAGGGACTGACAAACTTTCTGACGGAGAAGGCTTCCGGTTTCAGTTCCACAGCTCACTTTGCACCACTACAGGTAATGAATCGCCGGAATTCACGATTGATAGCAGCGGTCTGACCGGTGGAACATATAGCGTGACTGCAACCCAGCAAGCATTTACCGGCGGTGGTAGTGACTGGGGCACCTCTTCCGGTTCCTGGAAGTTCATCATTGACGGCGAAGCGACCGACGATTTAAGCCCAACCATTACCGTTGCTGATCTGAAGACTGCCATTGAGGGTCTGTCTGCTGTCGGGGCCGGAAACGTCGATGTGTTCGGCATGGGGAGCGATAACGGGTATGCCTTTGGTGGTGGCTTCCAGATTGAATTCAAGGGGGATCTGGCGAATCTGGACACCGGTTTTGCGATCACCACCAGTAAGAGCGCCGGTGCCACGCTCAATCTGCAGGTCTGGACCGTTTACACGGGCGATTCCGGAACGGGCGAAGTTCAGACGCTGAGCATTTCAGGCAGCCCAGTGGCGGGAACGTTCGCTCTCAGTTACGGCGACGAAGTAACCGCACTGCTCGACTATGACTCCACCGCGGGAGAAATTGAAACTGCCCTGGAAACGCTGTCAGGGATCAGCGCTGCGGATGTCTCCACCAGTGGGGGGCCGTTGCCTGGATCTGATATCCTCATCACGTTTGCGGGCTCCCTGGGTGGAGAAGACGTTGCCGAAATCGAAGTGAAGTTCGGCACGGTGGCAGAGACCGTTCAGGGTGGCGGAGATCCGGACGTCGATATCACCACCACACAGACTATTCTGGCCACGACCGTTCTGCAGGAGTCCGAAGGCCCCAACGATTGGGACATCGCCGCCAACTGGGATACCGGAACACTACCTGAAGACGGGGACACGGTCCGCGTCCCCAACGGACCGGACATTCTCTATGGTCTGGATCAGTCGAGTCTGTCTTTGGCACTGGTGATTGTTGAGGACTCGGATACAGAAATCGGTCTCCCCCGCCGGACCGCCGATGATGAGATTGAATATCTCCCCCGCTTCCTGAAACTGTCTGCGGACAAATTCATCATCGGTCAGGGGGCAGGTGGTGGCAGCCGTCGCATCAATATCGAACCGGTCAACACAGATGCCGAAATCATTGTGCATGACTCCCTGACCGGTGAAGACGGGGAAGAGGCGGTGCAGATCCGGAACGTCAATTCCGCGAATACGGTAACGCTCCTGGTGACCGGAGGCGAGGTCGGCATTGCGACCAGCCCGAAAGACGAGGCTTATATCAAGCAGATCACGCAACGGGGTGGGTTCATCAATGTCGGCTCTGATGTCGGGCTGGGTGGAATTGAACGGACCGGCGGTCAGTTCACCAGTTACCAGACCACCATGAACGGGGTACTCACGTTATGACAAAACGCTGGAACACATTACAGGTTACCGGGTCTTACAAAAAAACGCTCGATAACATGGTGAATTGGTTCCTGCAGAATGTCGGCAATCATCCTGATATCGGGAAACTGAATGTCGAAGCAACGCGCCACCCGGTCCGGTTCATTCTGCACGAACCTTACAGCACGTACTGTCTGAAGAAATACAGTTCCTCGGACTACGATCTGGACGGGGACACGCGCGCGGGTCAGTATTACGCTGTGATGGTCGACGGTGACACACCGGTCCCTGTCTCTCTATTCAACTGGGACCCCTACGGGAACACGAAACAGATGATCGAGTTCCGCGGGGATGACATCATGGGGAGCATTAAGCTGGCCCTGGGAGATTACGAAACTGACCCGATTTCCCTGAACACGGAAACGCTAACAGAAGAATATCTGCTGCAGAAGCTGGAAGCACTCCCCAACATTGGCGCGGGAAATGTGATTGTTTCCGTCTGGCCTGGTCACTGGCTGATCGAATTTGTAGGGGCGCTGGCGGGTAAGGTTCCAGATCAGTTTGAAATCGATCTACCGGAAGAGGCGGTTTTCGACTGCTGGTCTTATTACACGCACTGGAAAGACTCCCGTATTGATGACGAGGTGATCTTCCCTTATCCCATGGCTGGCACGCTCGATGCGGATGACAACACGGTCAGCGACGCAGCTGCCGCCGGCTCGATCGGTTTTGCCAAGATGGTCCCCAACGTGGGGCTGACCGTTATGAACCTCCAGTGTCGAGATTACTACGGCGACGGCACACCGGATCTGTAAGGGAACCCCATGGGAAAATGTAATTGCAGTCTGTCTATTTTAAGAAAGCCCTGCCCCCGCAAAACATGGCGGTGCAGACGCTGCGCTGAAAAGCTGCAGAACTCAGAGACCGTCTGGGAGCTGACAGTGCCGACATATAAGGACTGGGTATTTGACGGACTGAACCCGAGCCCACCAGCCCCTTCAGGTGAGGTGAAAATCTACACTGATTACAAAACCATCCCACAGGACCCGGACGGGACGCTTTCCAATTGCATTTTCGACGGGACCAACGAATTGATTTACAGCCCTGACCGTTCAGTCATTTCCACAGCTGGCTGGCCACAGTGGGTGCTGGATCTGGAACATGCGATCGACAATGTACCGCTCGCGATTGTTGGTAGCTCTCCGCCGGCTCTATCATGGATGGCTTTTGCCAGACGGCACGAGGCGAAAGTCCAGTGGATTGAATCGATCCTTGACGGCTCGAAAGTAAAGACGCCTGGTAACTGGCAGATCAATCTGACGGTGGTTCAGATGGCATCTTATGCGCTGGCTTATTTTGAACCCACTGGATTGATTGAGTGGTTTGGTCTGTCTCTGGCAGAACAGGCACTGCTGGGAGTCGGGTATATTGACTACGGCGGTAGTTTACAGGTCAGCACCGAGGAGTTTTCCGCCGTTCAGAGTCCGCTGAGGGGGACGTATTATTCCCCGGAAGATTTCGCCTGCCCGATCCTGGACGGGGCAACGTACCGATTCTCAAACAGCCTGCCCACTGACATTTTCC
This sequence comes from Gimesia sp., assembly GCF_040219335.1. Lineage (NCBI taxonomy): Bacteria > Pseudomonadati > Planctomycetota > Planctomycetia > Planctomycetales > Planctomycetaceae > Gimesia > Gimesia sp. The sequence goes on from NZ_JAVJSQ010000010.1 coordinate 162,913, forward strand.
CGATATCGGTGACCGACATCACAGTAAACGATTTGCCCGATGGTTACGACTGGCCCTGGCACATCCCCCAATACGAAGACGGTCCGCACGGGATGCCCGATCTGTCAAAGCCCGTCTATTACACTGGCGAGATTTACCCCACCGGATTCACCCGGGGGGACTATTTATCGCCGCCCTACATCGACGTAAGGCACGTCAAACGCTCAGAAATCGACGTAAGAAAGTCAATCACCCAATGATCAGCACCGAAGAAAAACAGCGACTCTGTCAGCAGTGCAAATTTAAACGGAATTACCTCTGCCGAAGGCACGGTGAAGAGTGGAAAAAGGTCTGTGAAACTCGCCTGGTCTGTGAGGGGTGGGGCAATGTTCCGCGGGTCCCTGAACAGACGAAAGAAACCGAACAGAAGAAAGAGCCCAGTTTTGGGGTGGCCATCATTATTACCAGCCACAATTACGGCAGGTTTCTGGCCCAGTGCCTGGAAAGCACACTCAACCAAAGTTGTCCGGCGTCTGAAATCATCGTCGTTGATGACTCCAGCACGGATAACACGCAAGAGGTTGCCGAGTCATTCAGTGACCGCGGTGTCCAATACCTGAGAGTGGAGAACCGCAGCGCCCATTTCAGCCGTAGGGACGGCGTGGTGGCTACCAGGTCGGATATCGTGTTGTTTCTCGATGCAGACGACATGTTGCCCCCAGACTTCATTGAGTGCGGTCTGAGAGAGTTTATCAATCAGGACGTGGGGGTGGTCTACTGCGACCACCAGAACTTCGGGATTTACAACCACAGAACGAACTTTCCTGACTTCTCAGTCGATCGACTGTTCAAGGGGCCGAATTTCGTCAGTACCTGTTCTTTCGTGAGACGGGAGGCGCTGACACTGACAGACGCCTGGAACATCGACGTTGATGAACGCTACATGCCTGAGGATTACTGGCTGTTTCAACGCATTGCGATGGACGGTTGGGACTTCAGAAAGCAGACGGCCGTGCTGCAGTACCGCCGGCACAAGGAGTCAATGTCTCAGACTCGCGTGACGATGGACCCGGGAAAGGTTTATTATCTGTCCCATGGTCTCACGTATCACAATATTACGCTGTTCGTTCCGCTGTCCGGTCGCAAATGGATGTGGCCCCGCTTCCGTGATTACCTCGAGCGCCAGACTTGGCCCCATGATCAAATCAAGCTGATCCTGATGGACACCAGCCGCGATGTTGTGTTTTCCGCAATGGTCAGGGGGTGGGTTGCTAACTGCGATTATAAAGACGTGCGACATGTGCAGCTGGATGTCGGCACGCCGGGACTGGCGGACCTGAACCGCAGGGAGCGGAAACACTATGATGAGGTCAGGCTGTCGATGTGCAAAATCTATAACCAGCTGCGGTCGATGCTGGAAACGCCGTATGTGTGGATTCTGGAGGATGACATCATCCCCCCTGACGATGTTTTAGACCGACTTATGAGAAACTTCACTCATGAAGTCGGGGCCGTCACAGCGCCGTATCAGTCACGCTACAACGGCGAGCCGATTGTCTGGGTTGAAGATGGCGTGAAGAACGTGAAGCCACCGAAGAAAGCGACACCACCGGGACCAGGTGAGCCACAGGTAACCGAAATGCGGGGGTCTGGGTTTGGCTGTCTGGTGACACGCTCAGAGCTGATCAAACAGCATGTGTTCGCCCTGCCCAGCAGCCAGAACGACTATGACCCGTATTTCTTCACCGGGATGGGAGACCACTGGAAGCGACTGTGTAACTGGTCGTGTGCCTGTGAGCATTGGGGGCAGGATCGGGTTTACCTAATTGCAGAAAATTTAAAGAATTTTATCGCATAAAATTGATTTCAAACTCTCTTTTCCCACATCGCCATAAAGGTTCTGAGAGATGGGGGTCACTACTGAAACATTAAGATCAGCGAGAGATTCTATAGAAGATTCCAGGTCGATCTGTTTGGTATTTTCTGGAGTCTCAAGTCCCACTGCCTCTTTTGCGCTATAGACGACCTGCTGAAAAGTTTTACGAAACGCATTCTTCAAACTATCCACTGACCATTCCGAATAATGAGGATTCGTACGATTCGTGACGGTATTTCTAATATGAATCGTAGGGTCCAACCAGATCAAAATTGTACTCTGTATGATATCTGGATCCTTTTTCCTGACATAGACAGGAATCGTTGTAGAAGAAAACTGCCAACGATGAACGATAGTGTCACACTCTCCATCACCACTATGAATCAGCGAGTCGATATCTTCCTGTAGGTGAGATAGTTCCCTTTTTAATTGTGTGCTTACAGGGTCCGGAAAATGACATTTTCCGACGAGTCCAAACTTTGTCATAAAGTATTTCTGCTGAGGTGTCCGCTTATCAGCAGTTTGCAGATTCGCAGCTTTTAACTTTCTAATTAAGTGATGCTTTCCAACTGCAGAATAACCGCAAACATGAATTATCCTCATATGCAATAGTTCTCACTTTCAACCAATTTGAAGATGGCAATCTTTTTCAGGATGAAACCTCAGGTAGCTCTACTCCAAAATCTGAAAAATCTAAAAATACAATTGCTCTCTGAAAACTGAGATTTCCAGCTTCAATGAAATCAACTATGTAAGATAGGGTAGAATATTTTTGTTCGTCAATATAAATATAAGGACTTTCATATGCGGCTTCTTCGTAATCAGGAATATTGATTCTTATCAAATCGTACTCTTGAAGCATTATCAATTCTTCTCTAACAATTATAGGAGTGTTCTCACAATACCTATTGATTCGGTTTAAATTTACTCTCAATGAGTCTTCGAACGATCCCTGCTCCCTGCGCTCCATTAAAATTGAGTAGAATTCACGCGTAATACGAGGAAGCTTCGACAAGCATTCAGAGTATTCAGTCATGATTGTTATGACTTCTTCTCGACTGCATGGTGGATCAAAATTGTTTTCTTCCAAATACTGAAATAGAAAACTAAAATCTGATATTTTAGGCCTAGGTATTACTTCTATGAGATTAATCAATGAAGTTGGATATTCGCCATCGGTATTAGGTATTTCTAATTCTATTAATACTTTTGTGCATTCTCTCACGATGTAATTGTAGATTGTGTGTAAGGTATCTAGTTCTAGGTCAATTAGTTTTTTGGCCAGGGTGTTAATGTCCCAGATGTTATCCCTTGAAAAAAAATCTGCTTGTTCGGTTGTTTCGTCTAATGTGTATGTTTTCTGTTTATGACCAATAATAAAAACGATAAGTTTTTGAGGTGGTGTTTCCAACTCAAGAGCTTTCTGAACGGCATCATTTACCTTGTCAGAACTTTTGAGTGATGTGATTTGAATTGCTGTTCCTGAAGACGAATCCTGGAGATCCAAAGCTGGAACGTTACTGACATCTTGATTCAAATTTGTCAGGTTCAAATTCAACACATGATTGAGAATTGTTTTAAAGAAACTCTCCAGGTGTGTATTGATATCTAATAAATTTAATTTCCCTCGGATTTCGACCTGTTGAGCGATCGTGCTTAACTGGTCAACAATTTCCCCGATTAAATAACCTCGTGTAATCATTTAACACCTGATTCATTTTAATGCGATTATTCGTTTCAATTCATCGACACTGATTAAATTGTCTTTATACCGATGTACCATCATATGGCAATTCGCACACAGAACAGTCAAATCGGTTTTAGGGTCGGTGCGACGAATACCTTTAGACTCGCTCAGTGGATCGAGATGATGCACTTGGATATAACCAGCACCATGGCTTCCATAAACTTCAGCAAAGTTGAAACCACAGGCTTTACAGGTCGTACCATGATGTTCGATGGCAGCGTCTCGTAGTTCTCTTTCTCTTTTGTATTCAGTTCGGGTGACAACTCGGGCCTCACCTTCAAGACTGCTGAATTGGATTGCGTCCAAATCCTGAAAATCATCATTGGTATTTTCTTCGATGTATCCGTTTTCGATTGACGCTAAGGACAGGATTTTAAGAAAGACGTCTTTTTCGATCTGGCGAGCGCTACCTCTCCAGTAATTGCTTTTTTTACTCTCTGGAATCTGCTCAATGTAGGAACCGTTTATTTTCGCCAGGACCGGCCGCTGGAATGGTTTATAATCAGTGATTTCAGCGAAGAAGCTGTTCTTAGAATCGATATCTGGGCGTACTTCTCCTGTACGAGCTATTCCAAAATAATGTGGATGATCAGAGAGTCGCTCAGGTCGATACTTGGCTTTCGTCAATTTCCCTTTGTAGTAGACGATTTCGGTACCGGGTTTTATTAAACCCTGGTAAATCGCTGGGAAGTGGTAGGCTTCTCCTGTGACATCATCCCATTGGGATTCGTCATTTTCAGTGATGACTGTGTAAATTGTGACTCTCCTGATCTCATTTAATTCTTAAACTTAAAGTTCAAAGGCTGCTTCTCTGTGAATGCTCGGGGATAGAGAAACAGGTTGAATTTTGTAGCCTTCGGATCAGGCTTTTCAAAATAGAGCGTATCTTCGATAGTTGAATCCGGTTCGATTGTTTGGGGATCGAGTTTCACGGGAACCGATTCATAAGCCTTTCCGAGGTCATCAGTCAACAGGTCCCCGGAGCTGTAATACTTGCTCTGCCAGGTGCTGTAGGTCTGCTTAGATCCACTGTTGTTGGTGAGTTTCAAGTGGATCGCCAGGCATTCTTTGCCCTCGAACTCTTCAACCGCTACTTTCGTGATTTCTGCCTTGATGCCGCCAGCTGTTGAAACATTATTGAATTCAGGTACAGGTGAAGCTTCTGTTTTGGGGGCTCCTCTTAACATGACGGGCTTTTCTGAGTCAGCTTGATTTTTCTCACTCTGAGTTTTTGCTTCCGCAATCAACTCCTTAGAGCAGGCGAATTTCAGTAGAACTGGCTCGCCTCCCGTGAAGTCTCTTGAGTAAAGATTCATTTTAAATTTGCTGGCTTTGCCGACCGGGCGTTCGAAGACATAAAGGTCCTCGACTGATTCACCAGGATAGAGCTCTTTATATCTAACACTGCCAACAATCTTCTGAAATGTTGGGCTCTTGGCGACATATGAGTTTCCGTGCTCATCAGTCAACAGTGGGTCATTCCCATAACGAGCGCTTTCCCATGGTGAATAGGAATATTTTTTTACTTCACTGTTATTGGTGATTTTCAATTTCACCAGCAGGAATTCCTCTTCGCTTGTGCCAGTTTGTCGATCGGCGATGTCCTTAAACTGGATCTGATTGATGTCGGTCCCCAGGATTTCTACGGTCACATCGCCCACAGTCGCTGTCAGTCCCTTGCCTGCCCACTTATCAGCTGGTTTCTTGGGTTGATCCATTGGGGCTGGTAAGGCCTGCTGCTGTTTCTGATTTTTGTCATTTACAACTAAGGCATTCTCCATTGCCTGCCGTCTCTCTCTGGCTTGATTAGCAGTATCAACAGCCTGACTGACCGCAGCGACACTGCCGAAAAGAGCCAGGAAAAAACCAGCAGAGAAAAACAGTGCGATCGCAGACAGTGCACCACCCGCGATCGAATATCCAATGCCTGAGCCATTACGTGAGATTCCCAGGAAGATCCCAATAACCGCCATCAGGGCGCTGATGCTACCGAGAACGAATGCGAGAATGTTTACAAACGGGATCCAGCAAAGCAGGAATGCCAATATTCCGAGAATCACAGACGCGATTCCCATACTGTTTGCCGCGCGCGATTCCTGCTTGATGTTCACAGACACATTCGGAGAGTGGGGCTGCTGATAAACTGTAGGAGACGGTGGGGGAGACTGATAATGCGCAGGCACTTCCTCAGGTTTAACGATTTCAGGTGTCGTTCTGACGATCGATGTCGAGTGAGGTACGGTGATTTTCTCGCCGCACTTATTACATGCCCCCTGTTTTCCAGCTGCTGAGTCCTTAACTTTAATCGAGTTCCCACAGTGTGGGCATTCAAATCTGATCATGTGGCCCTCAAATCTAAGCGTGCCTGTTACGATGTTGAGTATCTTGTCCAGACTATACATAATATAGGGCAATATCAAGAATAAACCGGGAGGTGAAAAGTGCTCCGATTCTGTCTGTTATCATTGCTCCTGTTTCCCGCAACTACTTTTGCAGAAACCACTAAGATCATTCACATTCTGAACTGGCATTACGTTGAATATGACGAATTCGCAGTCGACCTGCGGGCCAATAGTGACAAGCCTGTTTCAGATGCGCAGGTAACCAAAGAATATTTGGAATTCCTGGACGATGTTCGTGAGATCCAGAAGCAGCAGATGGAACTGCTGCGGACATTGATCAAAAAGCACAACCTGAAAGCGGTCTATGTCGAAGGGCTCACAGAAAAGAACCACAAAGGGATCTTAGAATTCCTGGAGTCGATGAAGAAATACGAACGGACCAGGAAGCCACCAGCAGATCGATTAGACCGTCAGATAGAAGCTCTGCACCAGCTGAGCCTGCTTCACGTTGGAGCAGCCCCGCGGTTGGTCATGTCAGGAGAACTGAAAACGATCCTGCCGGCAGAAGACTCAAAAGCGATGGAAGCGGCGAATCCTGTGCGGCCGGATGGCACTGTGGTTTACGATCTGAAGGTGGCCACAGAACGGGAAGACGCGATAGCACGCAACCTGCTTAAAGCTGAGGGTGTGGCTGTGATTGTTTTAGGGGGTGGGCACGATCTGGCTGATAACATTAAACGGGTTGGAGGCAATTGCAAATACGAACGGGCGATAGTGCCGAAATACAAAAAAGCCTCAGAGTAACCAGTGACGACATCCCTGAAGAAGACGTCCGCAGCTGGCTGAAGCGTCACAGTTTCCGCTGGTCCCGCTATCACGGAGCCTGGCAAAGGCATCTGAACCAGCATGGGAAGAATTACGTCAGAATGATCGTTGAGTGGTATTCAGGGAGGTGACAAAAAAAGGCAGTCGGAGTGAAAATCTCACGACTGCCTTTTTTATTTGTATCTAATTGATTGAATACGTTGGTTCACTCAATTGACTCTGGATCAGCAATTTCATCTGCATTAAGAATGCGAGTTTTTTTTGCAATTTTTTTGCCTGCTATTTTAGGATAGTCTAAGCCGCCCTCAGCTTTTAGCAAGCAGTGACCTTCATCGGAATCTGTCTTATCCAATGAAATCTCTAGCCCAAGTGCCCTTGCATCTCCGACTTTAAACAAAGCTACATTCCAGCCATCTGGTTCTATACCCTGATCTTTAAGTTGATCCAATAAATCTTGTGGCTTTGTTACTTTCAGAAGCGAACAAGACAGATGCTCCTCGTTTGGCCTTGTGCTCATAGAAGATGAGCTAGCTCGAAAAGTGCCATCTTTATTTTTAGCTATAGTATCCCAACCAGGTTTAGAAGGACTAATCCGTCTGATTAGATAATCATCATCTGAAATGTTATCTTCAATGTCTGAAGCTCCCATTCATCAACAGTTACCACTGAGTAAGGAACTGGGCTATGACATCAAGGTTTTTAGCTACACCTTCGCAATCTTTGGTGCTATTTTCTTCATCGATGTAGGCGTAGCGAATCACACGGTTAGGATCTAGCTCTACATCAAGCTCACGAGTGTAATCTTCTAAGTCCCAGGAAAGTGCAACATTTCCTGCAGGTGACGCTGCAATTCTTGGGCAACTGACACCAGTGATTGATGAGAGCGCATTCATCACTTCCATCGCAAACTGAATAGAGTCAGGGTTAACTGGCTTCGCGCCATAGCTATCCCAGTTTGCTGGCAAATCACGAAGCTTCCAGATGTTGATAATACACTGCTGTAGCCACTGGACAGGTTCGTTTCTTTCTGCAAGCAAGCCTTCCCCGGTAATACCAGCACTAGCTATTAAGCTTTCCGTGGAAGTTAATGTACTTGTTCCATCGATTTCTAGGCTTGTTGGTGGCGTCATGATTAAAACCGTTTCCAACGTTCTATTTGAACGTGCTCTTCTGTGAGGCTTACAAAACTCTTAACAACCCATAAGTGAGCGAGATCCATATTTTCTAGAAGTGAATCCTCTTCTTTATGAATTACTCGTCCCGTGATTTTGAGCAAGATAAATTTCTTTCGTTCTTTATCTTGATTGATATTCGCTTCAACGTAAAGTCTGCCCTGTTCATCACCTATTACATAAACTCGATTATAGGCTACGAGTTCTGGGAGATCTTTCAACCAACTATCTGAGGTTTCCCATTTCAGGCCTTTAAAGCTGGATTCGAAAAACTCTATAACATCCTCTTCAGGCTCGGGGTAGATGTGATTTATATATGTCACTTCGCAAAGGTTAGGGAGTACCTTCCCAATTGAGTGGTCGTTCACGAACTTAGAAAAATTTTCAAACTCTTCTATAAAGACCGGCCGATTTGAGTCATAGTGAGGATATTCAGTCCCCTCTTTTCCTGCCCAGTTAAAAGCAAATCTGTCTGGTTGCAATTGAAGCATCATGCTTCCGTTATCTGGCTGTCTATACCATACTCTCTGCGGACCTGGACCCTGATCACCTGTGATAAACTGGAATGCTCCTTTAGGCATTCGCCCACGGGGAAAGGTTTCTACCACCGGATCGAGACGTCCCCTGTCAATAACCTCTGGGAACCTGGCTTTTACAGTCTCGTAGAACATCCCAAAGTGAGCTGTTTTAAAATCTTGAAGCTCATCAAATTGTACTGTTAGCACCGTCTCCACAACTGGTGGATTCTTGAATTTTGGGCAATCTACTTTACTCATACTGAGTTTAATTTCCTCTCGCAGGTCAAATTATTTCGTGAGCCCAAGAGTTTGTAATGGAATTTTGCTATAGCTACTTATTAATACGTTATAGACACACATTATGAGAACTCAGGCCCCATAATAGTATTAGTATTTCGGTCATTTTCCACGATAGGTATTGGTTGCAATCATTGTTATATCACAATTCTACACATATTATGTAATATTGGTCAATGTCTAGATGTTGACTATAGATGCTGTATCTCTTTTATTTTCAATTGTTTACATTGTCATGTCGTATTAGAGAGTAAGCCAGAATTTAAACTATGTAATTGTAAGCTCCAAAGATAAGACGCCTAATCTATAAAAATCGAATTGAAAGATTTCTTTTTTAAAATCTTTACCTGAACACCCCGAAAAAGTTTCCATTTTTGACTTGCGGCGACCTGTACGCACGTTATATTGGGAACATCACACCTACTCCCATATCCGTCTGGCGACGGCCGCGTGAGACCCGCTGAAGGTGGTCTCAGTTGATTATTCCAATCCGCGAAATTCTCTCTGCCCCGTAGTGAACCCAGGGCAAAATCCAAACCAGGGAAGTCATCATCCGCGAAGAGCGTACGCGCGTTTGGTGGGTCGCCATCGGTACGCGCTGAGGAGATGGGATGCCATACATCCTACGGAAGATCAGCCATCGGCAATTCAAGTTTTATGATTTCATCCGGAACTACTACCGGAGCTGCAAAGGCTGGCCGACATTGGAAAACATCTGCTGTTACTTCCACGCCAGCCAAACACGCACACTGGTGACCCTGGAGATACTCAAGCGCCATCACTTCATTGAAGATGTGGGCGGACGCTACCAGGCGATCGATCGTAATCCGCTCGTGATGCCGTTCAGAGGGATTGTGAGATGAACATACTTGATAATTATTTTTTACGCTCAGCTTCAAAGGTATTGAAAGCTTCTTCGATTTTTTTGAATGCTATTTCGACCGTTTCTTTTAACTGTAGATATGCTGGGTCCTCTTGTGACTCGTAGTATTCACGATCTTCCTCAGCATATTTTTTCTTCAACCAGTCATCTATCGCATTCATACATGCCCGTTTAGACGAATAGAGGTCTTGGACATCAGAATTTGAAAAAGCATCTCCCTGGACAGCCCAGGTTCTCCCATCAATAAATGTTAGATTTTCAAATTTCCAGTCTTCTCTAGCGTCCCAAATTAAATATCCACGATAAGCCCACTCACCAGGGTTTTCAGTTCGAGTTGCATGATATTCAAATTCAGTCATTTTTGATTTATCTATTTTTGATAAGTGAGACTCGACCACAAGAAAGTTCAATGATCTTCTTTACCAAGAATTTTATCAGAGTATTGTGTCAGCAGCTCGCGAATAACTTCAGCGAGGTATTTGTCCTCCTGGTAAGCAGCTGCCTCAAAGCGCGCTTTTTCTTCGCTGGTCACACTCGCGCGAATGATTTCGTTCTTACGGCTCTTCTTTTTGGGTTTAGGGGACATGTAAAGGACAGTATCAAATTCCGCAGATATTGGCAATTTGCAGTTGAATGTATGGCTAAAAATATGGTACAACATTTAGCTATAATAACGGTCGTGTACGGAGACCGATTGAGTACAAGTGAATCAACGGCGGAGGATCGTCGTTTTCTGAGCCTATGCGGGTGCGCCGTACACGCGCCTCATAGGCTCTTTTTGTTTGGAGACGTGAGAATGGACGGATAGGGACAGCGCATGAAAAAACCCTCAGAGAGCTGCAACTCTCTGAGGGCGAAATAGTCAATTCATCGTTTTTCAGGAATCTTATGGTAGGGATTTCCTTCAATGACTGACCATAACATTAGTCATGATAGAGACGGTACGTCAAGAGTAAAAGCCCGAAATTCAACTTCGACGGGAAAAACGTTCCCTGCAGAGGGGGACCACGATGTTGAATACTGGGCAAATATTTGGGGAGTCACTCCCCGTTGTATCAGAGACTGGGTGAAGAAATTCAACATTCCGGTCTGGGGTCCGAGTAATGATAACTTCATGATCAATGCCGAAGACTTCAGATCTGTGTTTGAGAAACGGACGATCTGAGTCATGGCAAAAAAACGCAGGCGTTCCAATGGGGAAGGATCGATCTACCAGGTTGACGGCAAATGGGTTGCGCAGATCAGCTACTACAAAGACGGTAAGCTGAAGCGGCCAAAGCGTATTTGTAAGAAGCATGCTGATGCTGTTGCCAAGCTGGAAGAGCTCCGGAAAGATGCCTTGCATCTCGACATGGATGAACAGCACCACACGGTAGAGAGTTACATAAATGAGTGGCTGTTCGATATTGAAAACAGCGACCGCGCTTTCAGCACTCTCAAGGGCTATCGAGGGATAGTTAATAATTACATCATTCCGAAACTGGGAACAGTCAAACTTCGTGAGCTGAAAGCCTCTAAAATCAGAAGGTTCATCCATTCTCTTCAGGATTCCGGCGTTGGTTCTCGTGCTGTGGAGATGTCTTATTTCTGTCTGAACAGTGCATTAAATCAGGCCTATAAATCAGACATCATTTTGAAGAATCCCTGTGTGAGCATTCAACGTCCGGTGCATAAGCAGAAGGAAGCGATACCATTCACCAGGGAAGAACGGGAGCTGATCCTCCAGGCTGCGGATGGAGATTATTTCTACCCGCTTTACAAGTTCATGCTCGCCACCGGAATGAGATCATCAGAAACGTTCGGTCTACACTGGGATGATATTGATTACCAGACGAGAACGATTCATGTGCAGCGCCAGTACATCTTTGGAGATTACGCGAAGCTGAAATCGAAAAAGAGCGATCGATTTCTAGATCTCACACCTGGTTTAGAAGAGGTGTTGAGGCTCCAGAGAGAGAAAATGAACGAAGCCGGTTTCGGTGATCGCAAATACGTCTTCTGCGGAAAACGCGGGGGGCACCTCAACAGCAGTACCTTCAATCACCAGATCTGGAAGCCATTCCTGGAAGAAGCCGGCGTTACTCCCCGCGGACTGCATCACCTGAGGCACACGTTCGCATCAGAGCTGCTGGCGGAAGGGGCGGATCTTCTGGTAGTATCTGCTCTGCTCGGTCATTCATCACCGACAGTAACACTGAAAATCTACGCTCATGCGATGCCACCAAAGCGGTCGCAGGTGGCTGGTCTGATCCAGACGATTTTCGGTTAATCTGGCCTGGCTGCTACCTTGTTGCTACTTTCTGCTGAATTAGAAAGGCGGAAAAATAGACGCAAAGGCAAATGCAGTAAGGCGATACGCTTAATCGAATAGAGACACCAACGGATTAGGCGTTGTAGTCCATCTCCCGGGGGGTGGCTGTAAGAGAGACGACTTGCTCACCGGTTGTAAAGATCGCCTTGCCCGTATTTTCAGTACCCCCATATTTTTGATCAAACATCGCGGCTGCGGCTTCAAGTTCTTCTCTGGTTGGGCGCATATCCTTTCCGCAGGTGACGACAATTGATGGATCTGCTCCATTATTCATCTGAGCCCAACGAGCTGCATCGATCTGATTGGCTGAGTCGATCCAGCGGGCACCCGCGCTGACAGGAGATTGTCCGTCATCCTGGTAAAGTGGATGAGGCCACCGCGTTATCTGCAGCTGTGAAAGGGGGATGACTTTCCCCAATACCTGCTGTAGTAGGTTGTGTGAACTGGAGTAACTTGAAAAGGAGTCAAGATCATAGCGCGACGAAGGTGTCTGTATTCGATATCCACCATCAGGCAAATCTGTTGAGGGGGCAACTGGCGACGCGATCGCGGTGGGAATTACATAACGTTGAACCGTCTTCCCAAACTGATTAGGAACATTCCAGACGATACTTGCCCCAGTCAGTTGCAGTTGCAGGACTCGCTCATAGCGAAAAGCGGCACCTGATTGAGTGGGATTTGGATGTTTGAGAATCTGGCAAAGTGCATGATCGTTTGACAGGGGAATAGACGCACCAGTTTCACCAGCATATAGACTTCGGGAAAGTCCGTATCCAGAGTCCATTCTCAAGTGGCGTCGGAACAATTTCTGATCGGAATTATTCACAGTGTCATCGTAGACAGCCACCGAAGCCTGCATGGCTTGCAGGCAAATTGCCCGAATCGCAACAAACGTCCAACCAGTGAACTGTTCTGATTCCTCTCGATGGTTACTATGCCATTTGCCTGGTTGACCGGTTCCGAGTGCGGTTCGTAGCGCGACTGAGAACCGATTTGATTTGAATCGTGCGGCAAGCTGTTTGAAGGGGTTCCACATGTTTTACTATCCTTAGATTGATAAGGGAATATGTCTAACTTTTGTCTGCTGAATTTATCAGACAACAATCAGTCTTCGACAGGATTGATTACGTAGAGCACAGAGGCAGTAGACGACTGCATCAGCCCGATCGGGAGAACGTCCCAAGGTTTCCCTCAACGTTTTGCCCTGATAGTTTTCGTCAGACCCTCGCCGTCCCTTTGGGGTGATATAATATTTTTCGCCGTCATGCCCGGAGTATATTTTCTGAGGTGCGATCAGTTCTGCACGCAGGCGCTCGTTATCGGGCAAAGCGAACGGTATCATGCGGAAGTCCCCCGCCGGGTCAAGGCGTCTTGCAGCCTCTCCGTAGAGTTCGGCCCGTTTGTTGGCATATTTTTGAGTGTCGATATCACTTGCGGAATTACTGTGAATTTCGATCACATGCACGTTTCGTTTTTTTAAAGGATCACCGACTGCATTCCCATAACCTCCTCCCCAGTCGATGGCCAACGGAACATTTCCCTGTTCCAGATCAACTCCGTATGTAAGTGCGGTTTCGATTACCCACTCCAGCGTCTGTTGTGTATCTGCGAACTGACATTCATGGATGGCTCGGATACCGTACCTGCCACCGACAGCAAGGACTGAGGTATCTCCAAATCGGGATGCGGCGACATCCAGTCCAAAGCCCTCGACCGGGATAATCTGATCCAAAAGATGAATCGCGGACTTGTGTTGTTTGTCCGTAGCACGTCGCCAGAGATGATGCCAGCGTATCCAGAATGAGACAGGTTCCATTAGCCAGTCCGGGAGAATGACCTGTTTCTCAGGATCCTGATCCGGAAACTTTCCTAGTGCATATACATTACGTATGAGTGGATCCGGATCGTTTAATAACGACATAAATTCGTCGTAGCACGTCTGTCCGGGAATACGGGGCTTACATTGTTCGAAGTCTTCCGTTTCAATCGGCGTACCATGCGAATAGAACCTGCTTCCGATTTTGATACCACCTAAGGGGGCGACCGGTTGTTCGAGGCAAGTCTCTTTCACATTTGTGCATTCCCAGCCACTGACTGTGATACAGCGTGTTTTACCATATTGGTCCACAATCGTTTGTGTACGGTCTGGTTCTATACTCGGAAAGGCATCTCGAAATGATCCCGATAGTGTGGATGGATTGGAGAGAGCCAGAAATTTTTTTGCCTGAGTGTTGGCTAGTTTATATTTGTCTTCGAGATTCGGGGCCGTTGCCTCATCAAACCAGAAAAGAACATGTGGCGAGTGTGCCCCTCTGAAACCTTCAATATGCTTAGGGTTAGCCAGGGAAATAGAATGCTGTTGATGATCATAAATTCCGGAAGTCAACAATTTTCCCGGTGGCTTTACCGTCATTCGTCTCCACCATTTATCGACTTCCCCGTAAGCGATTTTCTGAGCCATCCTGAGTGAGTCTCGCGTAATTACAATTTTGGCATCATCCCAGATATGAAAGTAAGTGCAACAGGCAATTCCAGCAGCAGCTCCCTTACCACAACCGGTGTTCCCTTTGACGAATACGCGGCGAATTGTGGGGTCGAATAGAGACTCCAGAATGTCCCATTGCCATTCATCCAGTTGGACACCAGGCCATTGTATTTCAATGTATTGGCGAATCTGACCTGTTCGGGCTTGTTCAATGGCGGAATCCAAATTGGTGTTATCACCAGTCTGCGTACGTTTTCTCTGTTGCTGCTCGCAGGCTGCAAACTGATTCTGCTCAGAAGAATTCAACCCGTCACCGATTATTTTCAGGTAATATGAGACAAACAGACGTGGTGAGAGACTGATTCTTTTTCATTCATCCAGTAGCACTGCGATGAAAGCTCTTTAGAGAACAGCATATTGACCCACGAATTATTCCCGGAAATCCTTGCGATCTGCGGGGGTAAGTCAAGATAATCAAATAACACGTGGATAAAGTGAACTGCTGAAGTTTTACCTGATTATTTTAAGGTGTAATGCAACTTTGCTTAGAGTGAAACAAGTGTCATTTACCTCAACCTCTCATGGGTATGAATTGCCCGAGGAAACTAACATATGAAAATTTTATTCGTTATCTTAGTACTCTTTTCACTAGTTATGCCTGCGTACTCAGTTGCTCAAGCGGAAGAAGAGGTCAGAATTATTCCGGACGTCGTTTATGGGCATAAATTTGGAATGGCACTGACTTTCGATGTGTTCCAACCCGAGAAGCCGAACGGCGCTGGCGTACTATTTATGGTTAGTGGGGGATGGTATTCGCGCTGGACGGAGCCCCAAAATATGTTGTCGCGGTTTAAGCCATTATTAGATAGCGGTTTTACAGTATTTTGTGTCAGGCATGGCAGCAGCCCTAAATTCAAAATCCCGGCAATGGTTGAGGATGTGAGAAGAAGTGTGCGGTTCATTCGTCTGCATGCGAAAGAATACGGTGTCGATCCCAACCAACTGGGGGTATGGGGTGGGAGTGCCGGAGGGCATTTATCGCTGATACTGGGGACGACATCGGATCAGGGAGAACCGGATGCAAAAGACAAGGTTTTACAACAGAGTGATCGTGTGGCTGCAGTAGCTGCCTATTATCCTCCAACGGATTTGCGTGAGTTCGTTGAAGAAACATCTCCCTATTACCAGCGGTTTCCAGCACTACAGTTTGACAAGGAACTTGCTGATGATTTCTCCCCGCTTCTGCAAGTCACTCCCGATGATTCGCCGACTCTGTTGATTCATGGCGACCAGGACAAACTGGTTCCCATCAGCCATAGTGAAAACATCATGCAGAAGTTTAAGGCGAAAAACGTCCCGGCTGAGTTACTGGTTATTGAAAAGGCGGCTCATGGTTTTAAAGGGGATGACCAGACGCGCGCCAGCCAGGCTGTCGTCGAGTGGTTCCGAAAACATCTAAGCGGGCAGGCTAAATGATTTTCCCGGATCAGAATTCCGCGTTTTTAGGAGTTCTGGGGAAGGGAATACAGTCACGGATATTAGTCATAGAGGTCAGTAGCTGAATCAAACGCTCAAACCCGAGTCCGAAGCCTGAATGAGGGACTGTACCGTACTTCCGTAAGTCGGTGTACCACCAGTAGTCTTCGGGGTTTAGATCTCCTTCCCGCATACGATCGATAAGAACATCGTAGCGTTCTTCGCGCTGACTTCCTCCGATAATCTCACCGACACCTGGAACAAGTACGTCCATAGCACAGACGGTTTTACCATCGTCATTGCATCGCATGTAGAAGGGTTTGATCGTTCGGGGGTAATTGTAAACGATGACGGGTTGCTTAAAGTGTTCCTCAGTTAAGTATCGTTCATGTTCGGACTGCATATCACTGCCCCAGTCGATGGGGAAGTCAAACTGCTTTCCGCAGGATTTGAGAATCTCGATGGCTTCGGTATAAGAGAGCCGAATGAATTCGTTCTCGGTAATGTTGTGCAGTTTTTCTAATGTGGTCTGATCGATACGCTGGTTGAAAAACTCCATGTCTTCAGGACAGTTTTGCAGAACATCGCCAATGACAGTTCTGACAAAACTTTCTGCGAGTGCCATGTTGTCTTCAAGATCATAGAAGGGCATTTCAGGCTCAATCATCCAGAATTCAGCGAGATGACGGGATGTATTTGAATTCTCTGCACGGAATGTTGGGCCGAAGGTATAACACTCACCGAGTGAGGTGGCAAAAATCTCTGCTTCCAGTTGGCCGCTGACTGTCAGGGAAGCCGGTTTACCAAAAAAGTCCTGAGAAAAGTCAATTTCTGTCTGAACTTGCGCCAGACGTTCCAGGTTGAGTGTCGTGACCTGAAACATTTCACCTGCTCCCTCACAGTCACTGGTGGTAATAATCGGAGTCTGAATGTAGACAAAACCTCTGGATTGAAAGAAGCGGTGAATAGCATAAGCGGCTTCATTGCGGACGCGAGTAATGGCCCCAAAGGTATTGGTACGGGGACGCAGGTGGGCGATTTCTCTCAGAAACTCGAAACTGTGACGTTTCTTCTGAAGAGGATAACTCTCCGAATCTGCAGTTCCATACAGAATAAACGATTCAGCATGCAGCTCTATTCGCTGATTCTTACCCGGTGATTCATTCACTTTTCCAGTGACTGAGATACTGGAACCGGTGGTGACATCTTTGATCAACGTTTCATAGTCTGGAACGCTTTGATCGATGACGATTTGTAAATTAGACATGCAACTGCCATCATTGAGCTCGACAAAGGAAAAGCCACTCTTCGAATCACGGCGTGTGCGGACCCACCCGGATACCTTGATTGTTTCACCGGGCTGGGAGGTATGCAGTGCTGCTTTAATTTTGGTACGAATCATGTGGAGGTCTTTCCGTAATACAAGCCTGGGAGCTGGCTGTCATCCTGATCGATATTTAATAACTCCAGAGCGGTCTGGAAGTTATATCTCTTTGTAATCTGCGGTCTTCGATCTGTAAACTGTAATCGAGCCGGGTACTTGCTCCCGTAAATCAGAAATATTGTTTTATGGGGGTTCCCAGAGACTCTGGTGATAGAAAATGGTGTATTTTCGATGTTTCTAGACAAAATCTTCTAGAGACAGGGTCATCAGAAGGAAATAGGTCCGAGAAAGTTCTGACATTTCAGATGATTTGTTTTGATCACATCTGGCGGTCTGCGCTGGCGGGTCGGACCATTTCAGCTTAGTATGGACACAAGAATACATGTTGTCGTGGTGGCCGGTGAGATAACAACATTCATGATGAACTCGAATCAACCCAAATCCCAGAGCGTTTCAGCTGAAAGTCTGGCTGATCTCAATGATGAGTTAGCTGCGATGGTCCGCACAGGGATTCCATTAGATGAAGGGCTCAGAAATGCCGCAAAATATTTGAAAGCGGATTCGCAGAACTTCATCAGGCATCTACTGCAAAAAATTGAGGAAGGAGCTTCTCTGGATGAGGCTGTCCAGTCCGAAGCGATCCAGTTACCGTCTTCCTATGTCGCGCTCATCAAATCAGGAATCAGAATGGGGCGTTTGCCGGAAGCGCTGACATCCTTTGCTTCATTTGCTCGCGCCAGGATGGATTTGCGGCGTGAAATCGGAGCAGCATTGATCTATCCAGCGATAATTTTGATCATCGCCTTTATGCTTTCGCTGTTTGTCTGTTTCGTTATTTTTCCAGAACTGGTCACTGCGAATGAAATATTTCACCTCAAAAACACATTAGTGATGAACACGCTCATGAATCTGTTCGGATTTTACCAGAACTGGTTCATACTGATTCCTGCGATATTTCTGGTCTTGCTTTTCAGCTGGAAGTTCAGTCGGCATTCATTCATGTTGTCGCGAGAAGTTAATCAGTCTGGTTTGAAATCTTTGGCAACCAACATCGCATATGGGTGGGTCCCTGGCTATCGCAGGTTGGTGCTCGATATGAATTATTCCACTTTTGCGGAAATGGCCGGTGTTTTGCTCTCTTATCATATTCCTTTATCTGATTCACTCGTGCTCGCAGCAGAGTGTACGGGCAATTCGAAAATGATCAATCAGTTCCGTACTGTGGCAAAAAAACTTGAACAGGGTGAGGGAATTGAAGTCAGTATTCAGTCTGTAGCAGAATTGCCTGGATATATTCAATCCATGTTGATGAATCCTGCACATCAAAATCGTCTGCCGGACATCATGTCCGAAATTGCCCGTGTATATCAGACGCGCGTATTAAACCGTATTGAATGGATCAAAAACATCGTCCCTGTGGGATTAGTCGTATTAGTCGCAGGTGGTATTACAGTCTGTTATGCACTGCTCGTATTTTTACCCTTCGTCGAGATTTTGAAGATGCTGGGAAGTCCTTCGGTCTAATGAAACAGTATTCCTATCTCTGTATTAATTCTGATGGTCAGGAAGTCAGCGGCTTTGTTAATGCACGCAGTGATGAGTCTGCCCGTATCAAGCTGATGGAGCAGGGACTGAAAATTGTTCGAGTTGATTTGATCGAGTCAAATCAGAGTCCAGATTCAGAATTCAGCGATGGTGATGCTGTTGATATTACTGAATTTGAGGGAGAGTCATTAGAGGACTACGGTAAAGCTGTTTGGGATGTTAGCACTGATTATCTGGATTCGATCCGAAACAAAAAACAGCCTCAAATAGAAGGGTTACCATTGTCCGCCAGTTTGCGAACACTGGCGGAAGAATCGCCATCAACCAACCTGGCACAAACTTTTCAGAAGATGGCATTAGACCTGGAGCAGGGGAGATCTCAAGAAGATACTTTCCTACGGCATTTGCAATCGGTACCACAAAACCTGGCGACCTTGATTCATGTCTCCGCTGGTACAGAAAAACTGGAGTCTGTGATTGAAGATTATATTGCCAGCGAGAGACAGCTTAGACAGGCAAGGCATAAATTGCTGACATCTTTTTTCTATTCAATCGTATTAATCCTTGGTTCTTTGATTTTGTTCTACTTCCTGATGACGATCATCGTTGGAAATTTCAAATCACTTTTTGAAGACTTCGGCACTGAACTTCCCGGGCTGACGGTTCTGATGATCAGTGTCGCTGATCTGTTAACAAAGCACGGATTCAAGATTGCCCTCATTATTATTGGCGGGATGTTACTCATCTGGTTCAGTTTTGATTTTCTGAAGAAACGTGCCTTGAGACGCCGGCTACTGAATCAAATACCCGTGTTTGGTTCTATTTTGAGTAATACTTCGATCTCTCAATTCTGCCGCATGCTCGCTGGCCTGATTGATGCCAGGGTGAAATTACCCGAAGCACTCATGTTGGCGGCTCAGATGACGCGTGATCCGAACCTGATCGCAGGATGTGAAGTTCTGATTAAACGGACCAATGCAGGGTTCAGCCTGATGGAATCCGCTCAAAGTTCTCCACATTTTACGAAAAGTTTTATTCATATATTTCGCTGGCAGGACCACCCACAGGTCTTCGTTGAGTCTTTACGTGCCAGCAGTAACATCTATCAGACCAAAGCCGATTTGAAAACAGGCACACTGATATTCATCCTGCAGCCTGTGCTGATATCTGGAATGTTGTTTTTATTGGGCATTCCGATCGTGGCAATCTATTTACCAATGATCAAATTATTAAATGATCTCTCTTAGTCCATTTTGAAAGTTTGACGACCGTGGAATTTCTGGGCGTGATATTCAGTCTGGCTTTCTTTGTCTATTTCCCAATAGCAGGAATTACATCGGTCATGCTTGCGCGGCGCGTGCAGGATTATGGTCATCAGGGAGTCAATCAGCTGATCAAAGTCTGCTGGAAGGCATTTACTCTGTTCATGCTGGCTCTATGTGTGATCTTTCTCCTGCTCAATATTATTGCAGTGGTAACTAATCAAGTAACTATTCTTGGAACTGCCCTGATCGCTCTGCCAACGATCTTGATCTATGTCTTCACAATCTATCTGGAATGGCAGTGCTTTCAGTTATTGCGTTCTATCAATCAGGAAGATGAATACAGCCTCTCAGAAGTTATGCAAAACCGCTTGCATGTTATCCGGATGGGAGGTTGGATTTTGCTGGGTTTACCTCTACTGATTTTCATTCCAGTTTTAATTTACGTCATTCCTTTTTTTATCCTGATGATTGCTGTCATTTGCTGTGTGTTAAATATCCTGTCATTAAACAAGCGGTCTCGGGAAACAGAACTGCTCTGGTTGATGACGTTTTGTGTTGAGAAAAATATTCCCCTGGCTGCAGAGATCGATCGTTATTCTCAAACGAAGAAAGGAAGATACCGGGACCGATTGTTAAGGTTCAGCAGCAGATTGCATTCCGGTGAGTCCCTTTCCGAAGCACTGGCAGAAAATTCAGGTTTGCTACCCCAGTCAGCAATTGTGGCATTAAATATCGGTGAGAAGACTAACAATACGGGGATCGCTTTACGGGATTCGGCGGTCAGAGCGACAAGAAAACTCGGTACCAGTTCTGATAAATCGAATTTTGCAAATCTGATTCTATACCTCACAATTATTCTTTCGCTGCAGTTTATTATCACTGGGTTTATCATGTACTGGATTGTTCCGAAGTTCAAGAAGATCTTCCTGGATTTCGGTGTTGAATTACCATCAATTACACAGTCACTCATGACTGCCAGCGATGTGATCTTCTCATACTTCTATCTATTCTTTCCAATATTCTCATTGCCACTGGTAGTACTGGCAATTCTACATCTTGGTAATTACTTCGGTTGGTCGAACCTCAATGTTCCATTTCTTACGGGCTGGTTTCCCCGTCTGAATACACCCCAATGTTTAAGACAAATTGCGCAGACCGTGGTAGTCGAGAGACCTCCACTTCTCGCCCTGGATTCAATTGGAAATTATCATCTCTGGTCTGATGTAAGAGTACGGACGCAGTCAGCTGCGCAACGAGTTCGTCAGGGTAATGATTTCTGGGAATCCTTACGTGAGGCGAATGTTCTCTCCAGTGCAGAGGCAGGTCTTTGTATGACTGCTGAAAAAGTGGGTAATCTTCCCACTGTTTTGCGTTCCCTGGCAGATACGATTGAGCAGCGCAGATTTCGCAGAATCAGATACTTCACAGAAATCTGTAAACCGGTTCTGGTTTGTACTCTAGCGATAATGGTCGGTTACTTTGTCATAGCTCTGTTTATGCCTTTAGTTTATCTGTTGTTCCAAATTTCCTGAGTCATAGTTCAAATGAGAATTCGCAATAATAAACATCCAGAACGAAAGGCCCTCTTAAATCATCGAGGTGGATTTACCCTCTTTGAAGCCTTCATCTCGATGATTCTGGTGGGTGCAACGATGGCAGTGGCACTTCCCGCGTTTAAGGCTATTGGCCAGCAGAGGAAAGACATCGATCAAAGGTATCTGGTAGTCACAGCAGTCGCCAATCTGGCGGAACGAATTCGTGCAGAAAACTCCGGGAAGGACTTGAGTCAGGATCGCCTCAATAATTATCAGTCAGCGCTGATTGGGGAGTTAGATCTCAATGATCTTCAAGTAGAACTCTCTGTAGTCAACACAGATGATGACGAAGTATCAGGAGTCCGTCAGGTTGATATCAAAGTCTCCTGGAGAAATATCTACGGGGAAAATGTAGATCCTGTTACGCTGATCCTCTGGTTATATGAATGAATGTTTCATGATCATATCAGACAAAAGAAGAATACAACTAAGTTTGTATGTGAAGTTACGACAGGGATTTTCGTTGATCGAAATGCTGGCAGTAATGTCGGCAATGTCAATTCTATTCACTGCAGCGGTGACCACTCTGGCATTCCTGATGCGAGTTGAGATGAAGGGAACAGAACGCCTTGAGGATAAACTGGTGCTTCAAAAGATCGCGCACAAGTTCAGAGAAGATGTATCGACAGCTCAGAACGCAGAGATATCCAAACAGAATAGCCAGCAAATACTTAAGCTGGCACTGCGCCAAAACACATCGATCACTTATTTGACAAATTCCCCGGGTGAAGGAATTCGTCGCGAATATCACAAGGAAGGTAAACTTGTCTCACAGGATGAATATTTACTCCCGCTGGCAGGTGTTACTTTTCAGACACAAAAAATCAATCAGCAGGAACTGGTTTCTATGGAGCTGAAAATTCCAGATGTAACAGGACATGAGAATAAAACTCTGCAAGCTTATTTCCAGTTATTCCGGTGTGAAGCACAGTTGAATCGAGTTGGTCAGATTCAGAAACAGTCAGAGCAGACAGAGTGAAGCATGGAATCAAATCGAATAACAACAAATCGGTATTTGCATAGAGTAAGAGCGCAGAAGTTATATGTGCGGCGTGGATCTTTTGTGCTCATTCCCATGCTGTGTCTGATTCTGGCGTTAGCAGTCGTGGGGCAAATATTACAGCAGAGTCAAGTCGAGGCCAAGCAGCTCAAGCAGCAACAATACCTGCTTCAAGCTTCCTCATTGGGAGATGCTGCTGCTCAGAGAGCTGTCAGAAGATTGATTCAAGATACAGACTACGATGGCGAAACCTGGCAAGTAGAGATCGAGTCGATGGGAAAAGTTAATTCAGGTGAAGTCGTCATTAAAGTAAAGAAAAACAGACAAATGGAAGACTCACATATCATCACAACTGAGGCGAGTTATCCCGCTGATGATATTTACCGCGTGCGAGTCATCAGAAAATGGCCATTTACTGTTAAGAGTCAAAACTCAGAATAATAAAACTCTATCCCCGCAGGAAAGTCTGATTTAAAGGGAAGATCATGCCACATTTAGAATTGTTGCCTAAGCTGAAGCTCACGCATAAAAAGAGTGGTTTCACCTTAATTGAGTTGCTGGTCGTGATTGCTATTATCGCAATTCTCATTGCATTACTCTTGCCAGCTGTGCAGCAGGCAAGAGAGGCGGCCCATCGTGCGTCCTGTAAAAATAATCTGATGCAGATCAATATCGCACTTCAGAATTATGAGATGGCGCACAACGTACTGCCTTCCGGGACGATCAATCCCACAGGGCCTGTGCGAAGTGAATCAAAGGGTTATCACGTCAGTTGGATCCTTCAGATTCTTCCGTATCTCGACGAGCGAGTTGCATTCAACAAGTTCAATTTTAAAGAGAGTGTTTATGCCCCGGTTAATAAGCAGGTTGCTGAGTATCAGATTCCGTTGCTCAGTTGCCCATCGAACCCTGCTCCGGGAAATACCTATGCAGGGATGCAGAATGACATCGAAGCACCAATCGATGTGAATAATAATGGAGTTCTGTTTCTCAACAGCAGCGTGCGGTACGACGAAATTCTGGATGGGTCTTCCAAAACAATCTTTATCGGTGAATTCGCTGGCGGTAATCAACGAGGCTGGGTCTCTGGTACACGTTCTACATTGAGGAATGCTGGCACCAGTATTAACGCCGACGGGCTGAACTACTATCCTGGTAAAGCTCAGTTCGATGCACGAAATCCGGAAGGAGAGTCCACTGAAGCAGCCGGTGAGTCTGAGTCAGCGGAAAATCCACTTAGTGTTGGTGGTTTCTCCAGTTATCATACTGGGGGCGCTCAGTTTGGACTGGGGGACGGAAGTGTTCGTTTTCTCAGTGAAAACATTGACGAGACCGTCTATCAGGCATTGGCCAACCGACATGATGGTCAATTGCTTCCGGAGTTTTAAGTCAGCTGATTCAATGTGATGAAAGTTTTCTTTGACGGACATTTCCAGCTAATGGGTTCTTATCGATGATCTCTCTACCAGTTAAGAAATCACACTCTGCCGGCTTTGTATTGATGGAGCTGTGGTGTGTGATTGCTGTCATCGCGATACTGATTGCGCTCCTGCTTCCTGCCGTTCAGTCAGCTCGCGAAGCGGCACGAGCGACAACCTGCAAAAATAATCTGATGCAACTCGGAATTGCTTTGCAGAATTATCAGATGGCACATCTGGTGCTTCCCTCAGGAACGGTTAATTCCCAGGGACCCATTTTGAATCAGCCACAAGGCTATCATGTTGGCTGGGTGATCCAGATACTTCCTTTTCTGGACGAGCGGGTGGCGTTTCAGCGTTATGATTTTGCGAAAGGTGTTTATGACCCGGTCAATTCAGAAATTGCGAACCATAGACTGACCTGTTTTGTGTGTCCTTCCAGTTATCTGGGGGGATATAACTATGCCGGCTGTCAGAATGACGTTGAGGCACCGATCGACTCAGATAACCAGGGAGTCTTTTTTTTGAACAGTAGCATTCGCGAGAAGGATCTGAAAGATGGGCGTGCCTACACCATTTATGTAGGAGAAACGGCCGATGGTGGTTTTTTAAGCTGGACTTCGGGGACCTCCTCTACGCTGCGTAATATGGGCACCAAAATTAATCAGTCCCTGACATCTCGTATCTCATCACGAGTTGCATTTCCCTATGGTGATTCACGTGAGTATCAGTTCCAAAATGATCCGATGTCCGATAGTTACTTCGATGAATATGAAGAGATGACAGACGACAATCCGGGCGGAATACGTGAAACGGAAGAACTGACCGCGGAGGAACGCAAATCTTTGCTCCGTGTGGGAGGCTTTTCAAGTTTCCATGCTGAGGGAGCGCACTTTAGCCTGGGAGATGCATCCGTGCGTTATATCAGCCAGAAAACCGATTACGAAATTTTAAAACGCCTGGCCAATCGCCAAGATGGAAATCTGGTTGGGGAGTATTAGATTTCCAGTATGAAGGCGCGAATTATTAAATTCAGATGGAAGAACATCATGGTCCTTCCCCTGCTCTTGATTACTTCACGGGCTTTCGCACTGGAAATCCATGAAGTTCGCTGGTCATTCCAGGATCGTCCTGTAGCCTACCATTTTAACCCTGTTACTTTCCTGATTGAAAATAATCAGGAATCTCCGTTTGAAGGGGAACTGCGCTTTCAGCCGGAGTCATTTCGGGGACAGCCGATCGGCTTGGCGATCTCAACTTCGGTTTACATTGCCCCCCATGATACGAAATGGGTGCAGCTCTATCCCTACTTTTCAGAATCGAATGCCAACTGGACAGCAACCTGGCAAGAGGGAGAAAAGCGGAATTCAAAATCATTTCTCGCGCCTATACCTGTCAAGACAAAAGCGATCGTACAGCTTATCAGTACCGGAAGCCTGGAACGGGGACTACCTGGAATTAAGCAGTACCCGGAAGAAATATTTCCTCCACTGACTGATGCGGTAGATTCTCTGGAAGCCGTTGTATTAGACCATGTTCCCAGGTGGGACAAAGCACGCAGAACGGCTTTTATGCAGTGGATCTATCTGGGGGGAACGCTTCATTTATTTCAAAATGCACAGGGCGAAGATCAAGTATTTCCAGAAACCTTTACTCCATTAGATCAGAGCTCGTCTTTGATCAGATACGGGCAAGGTAGAATTATTCGACATCCACAAAAAATCAACCAGCTTTCATCGAACGATATTAATACGTTGGTTCAGAGTACACAGAAGAAATCGAAGAATATATCAGATCAGTCAGACAAAGTAACTGAAGCATATTACTCCAATTCAGATAGTGGATACTACCCGCACGCAGATATATTTTATTACCAGATGAGTGATGAAGAAATACTGACCACCCTGACAGAAATGAGTAAACCGTATCGAATCTGGTATCTCAATTTCTTTCTCGCGTTTCTGTATTTACTTGTGGTTGGGCCGGGATATTACTTTGCAACCAGATTGTCCCGCAAAATTCACCAATATTATTTATGGTATTTTCTGGGTATTGTGGTTTTCAGTCTGAGTTTCTATGTGAGTGGAAAATATAGTTCGAATCAGAACTCCCAGGTTCACTCCCTTATGCTGGCTTCAGTAATGCCAGATCAGGATATGATTCTGAGTGAATGGTCCAGTCTGGGAATGGTGACAGGAGGCACTTACGAGATTACACACGAGGGCGAGGAACATCTCTATGCAGCCTGTAATGAATTTTCTCCTGTCAATGGGATCTGCATGAGTGGATCGCAGGGAATGATGTACCTCGAAATCCCTCCCAATTCTTCACAAAGTTATTTACATAAATCCAGAACCACTAAAACGGGATTTGCCGTCTCAGTTGAATCCGTACTAAAAAACGAATCAGGCCTGGAATCGCTCGCACTGAGAATCGATGATAAGTTTCCGACAAGAATCATACAGATTTACTTTCTGGCTGGTTCGAAGTTATATGAACTCAAACAGGAACAGGATCGCCTGGTTTTTCGTGGCAGATCGCTGGATGTCGCCTCTGTGTTATATTCTTCTCCCCAATATCAATCTGGCGCCTGGGCAACTGTCAGTTTGACCGGGACCTTCAAACTGAAAGAGAGAGAAGTAGATGATTCGCTTGACCAGTTGTTTCCTGTTCTATTAAGCCGTGTGACAGGATTTTCGGGAGATCAATATTTCAATGTGCAACGAGCCGTCGAGAGTACCGGGAAACTGCTGGTTCTAGGTGAAACGCCGGAAACCCTCTTTTTAAAATCTCCGCAAGTAACGGAAAAAAAAGGTCACGTTCTATATTCTCTCGATGTTCCGTTGAACGAAAAGTTCGACTGAAAGAGGCTCTGTATGTTTCGCGGATCTTTGATCTTCACCAATTTTGCACTCAAGAAAGATGTACAACTCAGGAAAATACATCTATTTCGATTTGCAAGCATTGGTCTGGTATTTATCCTTTTTTTTTCTTCGTGGCTCAGCAGTGCACGTATTGGCTCTCCGGGGCTTGATTTTTTTACGAAAATTGTCTGGCTCAATTTCTGGCTGGTGACTCTTGCTGGAATTGGGATTTTTTCTACAGCGATTACTGAGGAAAAAGAAGAAGAAACACTGCCCTTGCTCAAGCTGGCTGGCATCAGTTCTCTGGGATTACTACTGGGAAAATCGACTGTCAGAGCAGTCCGTATCATTTTACTGATCCTGGCACAGTTGCCGTTTCTAATTCTGGCTGTCGCACTGGGGGGAATTACCCCCCTTCAGATATTTGCAATTCTTTTGGCGATGGTGGCATATGTCATACTGATTTCAAATCTGGCTCTACTTTGTTCGGTATATGCCAGACGTTCGGGGACTGCGATTGCTCTGGTGATGATCCTGCTTTTTTTTCTATTCGTGTTACCAATACTGCTTTCAGAAGCGTTTGCAAATCTGCAATCTCGTGGATTGATTGATTCTCGGGGGGTTATAGCTCAGGGGGTTGAATCGATTCATTATCTGAGTCAACAGATTTCCGTTATTGAACGCTTTCAAACAATACTGCAGGTGGGATTTAAGGAGTCGGTCTTCAGCATGCAGGTTGTAAGCAATATTTTGCTAGGTGTTGTCGCTTTTTTTGCTGCTTGGGCCTGTTTTGAACCCTGGTCCCTTCGTACTGATACAGGCCAGGTTAGCGATCAAATGCCAAGTTTGAAAACGCGACTTCGTAAAAGTCGTCCCAGGCAGCTGGCATTTGTGTGGAAAGAGTTCCAGTTTAATTCTGGAGGCAAAAAGGCATTTATTCTCAAACTAGTCATCTATCCTCTACTAGTTGTGCTCATCACAGCGGGAGGGATGTTTCTGGATGGTTATTCTTCCGTTTCATTTATCTCGTCATACAGTTGGCGCGGAATGATGAGTACATCGCAGTTGTTACTTAGTGCAGGTTTTATTGTCGAGAGTACCCTATACGTTTCACAGATGTTTCGAGATGAGCACAGACAAAAGATGCTCCCATTAATGCTTTTACTCCCCCATTCTCTCTCGAGGATTATTTATGAAAAAACTGTGGGGCTAAGTCTGGCACTCATTCCAGTTGTCAGTGGGATCCTTCTGATTGTAATACTGGCACCTGACAGTCTGCTGGAAATGGTCGACATCAACTGGCAGATTTATATCCCACTGATCATGGTCCAATATGTCGTCTTTTTACATCTGCTGGCTTACTATTCCCTGGTAGTACGCTGGGGCGCGCTGGCGATTGCGATTGGTAGCTTGATCCTACTGCAGGCCTGTCTGACACCGTTTTTGCAGATAATGTATTTTTTCTTTCGTTTCTCAATCGGCGCAAACGGTATTATCATGCCAGCGTTTTATCTGAGTCTGATCAGTTGTGTTGTCTTGCAGTTCCTGATTTCAGGTAAACTGCGTCAGATCGCAGCAGAGGAATGAAAATAAGTTGGCTGTTGGTCAATTGCGAGTAAAAACCTGTTTGAGGTGACGACCAGCCAGTTGTACGGCTTCATACGCACGGTCGAAGACATCAGAACGCCGGAAAAATCCATGGATCATATCTTCAAAATTGATATGGGTCACATCGATTCCCGAGGTCTGCATTTGTTCGACGTACTGTACCACTTCTGTGTAGAGAGGATCGTATCCCGCTGTAATCACCAGGGCATCGGGAAGTCCCGTCAACTCTTTGCAACGCAATGGGGAAGCATAAATTTCTCGACCCGATGATTCGTCTGGCAGATATTGGTCCCAAAACCACTGCATTGCTTTTCTAGTCAGGAAATAATTTGTCGCATATTTATGATAGGACTCGGTGTCAAAGAAATAATTCGTTACTGGATAAACCAGCATCTGGTAGTTTAAACTGATGTTCTCTGCTTCCCTGGCTTTAAGGGCCACCGCTGTGGCGAGATTCCCGCCGGCACTATCACCTCCAATTGCAATTCGACTGCGATCGAGATCTAAAGTATCTGCCTGATCTGTAATCCAATGTGTCGCTGTGAAAGCATCCTGAAAGGGAATAGGGTACGGGTATTCCGGAGCCATCCGGTAATCAACAGAGATCACTTTACAACCAGCGTTTCCAGCCAGATCCTGACATAGACCGTTATAGGCATCGAGGGTTCCCATGACCCAGCCCCCGCCGTGAAAATATATCAGTGCGGGCCACTTATCGGGGGGAGTAGAATCAGAGGTTACTGCAGGAGTAAATATTCTCGCTTCAAGCTGGGAGTCATCGACGGGAATAAAAATGCTTTCAATCTGAGCGGCCGGTAAATGGGGTTCAGGTGAGGGAGTTAATGTTGAGCGTATGAACTCCGGAGTCATTTCTTCAAACGGAGGTAAATCTATCTGAGCAATTTCATCTAGGTAACGTGCAACCTGGGGATGGACTGGCATTTTATGTTCCTGAAATTGATGGCAGTTAGAGGCGGTGCAACTCAATAAATGCGAAATACATCAGAATATAGTGTGGGCCGATTATAGCGGATGGGCCGATTGGGCTGCCATGGATTGCTGAATAGATAAAAAAATAAAAGCCCCTTTCCAAAGGTGAGATTGTTTGTGACCTATTGTTATTACAGAGAAACCCGTATCTATATCTAATTCTCCTCAATGCAGCAGGCTCATGCTCTCGCTGATATCCGCTGTACCAACAGGTAAGTCTAGTTATGTCCTCACATCCGATTCGCGTTTTAATCGTAGATGATTCAGCTGTCATTCGCGGCCTGATTTCCAAGTCTCTTGAGCAAGAACCCGAAATCATCGTTGCTGGCACAGCTATGAACGGGGAACGGGCTTTGAGTTGGATGCGTGCGAATCCTGTGGATATCGTGATCCTCGATGTTGAAATGCCTGTCATGGATGGATTGACAGCATTACAGAGAATTCAGAGTGACTTTCCTGATGTTCCTGTGATCATGGCCAGTGGTCTGACCAGTCAGGGCGCGAAAACCACAGTCAAAGCGCTTTCGCTGGGGGCTGTAGGATGTGTGGCAAAACCACAGACGGCAAGCGCAGCGGAAAGTATTCGTGTGCTTTCTCGCGAATTGGTCATGATGATCAAGGCGGTAGCTGGCAAACGCAGTTCCACAACTCAGGCTGTCACTCCTTCTTCTTTTATGAGAACGGAGCCCCCTGCTGCTTTTCCTGCTTCAACACCGTTATTTAAGCGAAATATCAAGTTTTACAAGCAACCAGAGGTGCTTGTGATTGGGACCAGCACAGGTGGTCCTAAGGCACTGGCTGAATTAATGCCACAGATACCAGTTGATTTTCCGATGCCGATTCTGATCGTACAGCACATGCCACCCGGGTTTACAGAAATTCTGGCTTCTCACATTCAGAAGGATAGCGGGCGAATCACTGTAGAAGCAAAGCATGATCAACCATTGGAATCGAATAAGACATATGTTGCCCCTGGAGGCAGTCATATGCTTATTGGTGAAAAGAATGGTCAGAAAGTAACATTGATCAATCAGGCGCCTCCAGAGCATTTCTGTCGTCCTTCTGTCAATCCCTTATTTCGGTCAGCTGCAGAACACTATGGAAGTGCCACACTGGCTGTGATGTTAACAGGTATGGGGGAAGATGGAATTGAGGGAAGTCACGAGGTTGCCCGTGTAGGCGGAACGATCATTGCTCAGGACGAAGCTTCCAGCGTTGTCTGGGGTATGCCTGCAGCTGTCGTCATGGCAGGACTGGCAGACAAAGTATTGCCCCTCTCAGAGATTGCCGCAGAAATCAAATCTCATTGCCTGGTCCGTGCCTGAGCTGAGCCTTGTTGAAAGGCTTCCAGCCACTTGGTGAAATATCGCCATAACCGGTATCTTTGCGACGATCCGTCCATCGTGGAGAATCACTTTAACAGTCGATTTTCAAATATGGTTACGGATTTGATCAGGTAGATTTCGATAACTAAAAATGACCTGATATAGGCTATAACCAACTTTAGTGCTAGCCGGTTATTATCAG
The DNA here is from genome assembly GCF_040219335.1 of Gimesia sp. Lineage (NCBI taxonomy): Bacteria > Pseudomonadati > Planctomycetota > Planctomycetia > Planctomycetales > Planctomycetaceae > Gimesia > Gimesia sp. The sequence goes on from NZ_JAVJSQ010000010.1 coordinate 194,020, forward strand.
ATTCACGACTAGGTTACCGACCATGAGACAGCATCCCTGATCTTATCTGGTTAATGATGAAACAGGTAGCGGTCTGGTTCTCAGAATTCACTCTTGCCGAACTGAACCAGCTGTAACTTGATCGTTGCAGATTTCATTTTTAATTCAGATTTTGTTGATCGCCAGTATCGTTCACCCCCCTCTGAACGGTGCTGGCGTTTTTTATTGATCGGTTCATCTCTTCTATATTTCACTTCAGTTTGAATGGTTCGCTTTGCTCAAAGCTGACGGACTTGTCTGGTGGAAACCTGTGGCGACCTCCCTGCAACTGTCATCTTCGCTGAATTCCTCACTCTCCGAATCCTCTCGCACACATTCTTATAATCTCTTGAGTAATGGTGTTTCTTTGACGACCGGTTTTTATTTGGAAGATACATTTTTAAGGAGGTGAATGCCCCCAGTTTTAAGGCGGTGAATCTACTCTTCTCCAGTCATGATCACAGGCAGCTGACGCATCAGCGCTTCATCTGCAGCTTCTCCATCGAAAACTGAACCAGCGCTGTCTGAATCTAATGCACACTTATAAGCCATTAACACGGGTCTCTGCTAAGCTGCGAAAGTGGTCAATTTCTGATCGCCTCAAGTGTGGGTTTGGACTACTGGTGCTGGTCCAGGTAGTCAGTGGAGCCGTGACTCTATATCAACTTTCCAACATCAATCATGACATTTCTCAACTAGTGACAGTAGAAGAGCCTCTCGAAGCATCTATTCTGGAAATGGAAATCGAAGCAGGCAAGATGGCGCGGGCGGTGCTCGACTATGTACGAGACAGAGACAAAGAGCATCTAGAGAAACTGATACTTGCCAGGGACCGCTTTCAGGATAATTACCATCGCTATCATAAACTGGCACTATCTGATCTGGGGCCGGATCTAAACAAGCGGATTGAATCCGATTATGCGGAATACAATCGCATGTCCGCTGAACTGGTCAGGCTGGTAGACAAACGGGATGCAGCCTTGCACGTCTTCGTAAATTATGTCAAGCAGATCGATCAATTAATTGGGAAAGAGCACAGAGAAACGGATCAGATACCCTCCGAAGCAGAGCTGAAAAAAGCAGATGCATCACATAACATGGAGAAGTATCTGAATATTACGTTTGGCTCAATCGAAGAGTATATCGTTCAGCGAAATCAGAATTTGCTGATGAGGATCTTTGATGCAGAGCGTAAATTTCGGATGTTCGAAGCACAATATCTACTCTCAATCTCCAACCAGTTGGAATTACAGCGAATGAACGAAATTGATTCGCTGTTTGAAAAGGCAACGACTTATGGCAATCAAATCGTAAATATCACAGATGATATTGATCACCAGTTGGCAGGCTATGAACAGAAGCTGGAGACGATCAATGAGTTGTTGCACAATCAGATCCATCCGTTGATTCACGCAAATACTGTTAAAGCAACTTATCACGCAGATGCTTCCATCCAGTCAGCGATACTCGTCATCAGCATCCTCGCGTTTATTGGGACAATTTTTGCCTTATTCTCGGTATGGATAATATCTCGAGGAATTGTATCTCCCATCTTAGAGCTCTCCCGAAGTGCGGAAAAAATCGCAGCTGGTGACGTGGACCATCGTATCCAGGTGGAATCACAAGATGAAGTCGGTCGTCTGGCCAATACCTTTAATCACATGGTGGAAGACCTGGTCATTGCACAACAGGAAGCAGAGAAAGCCAGTAAGATTAAGACCGCATTTCTGGCAAACATGAGTCATGAAATTCGGACTCCCATGTCTGCAATTTTGGGATTTGCAGAGATAATGAGGCAGCGGAATCAGGATTCGGAGACATTACGTCATCTCGATACAATTAAAAAGAACGGCGAGTACCTGTTGGAGTTGATTAATGACATTCTGGATGTCTCCAAAATTGAAGCAGATAAGCTGGACGTCGAAGCGATCGAGTGTTCATTGACTGAGCTGGTGGATGATGTCAAAACCCTGATGGAAATTCGAGCCATCGACAAAGGACTTGATCTGAGCGTTCAAGTGGAAGGTCCGGTTCCCAACTGGATTGAAAGTGATCCGGTTCGACTACGACAGATTCTGATTAATCTCTTAAGTAACGCCATTAAGTTCACCAGAGAAGGCAGTGTTCAGCTGGTACTGAGAGCAGTTACTCTTGATTCAAACGAGCAAGGCCTGCAATTCGATGTAATAGATACGGGTATCGGCATGACGGAGACTCAGCTCTCGCGGTTATTTAAACCGTTTGTGCAGGCAGACTGTTCAACCACTCGTAAATTTGGAGGGACGGGACTCGGGTTGACGATCTGTAAACGACTGACTCATATTCTGGGGGGCGAAATTTCTGTGTCAAGCGAATACGGGAAGGGAACCATATTCACTGTGACTGTAAAGTCCGGAAATATACAGACTGATGAATATGTAGAACAGACTGCGTTCGCGCGTCAGGGAGAATCGAAAGTTCTCAGTCAGCCAGGATCTGAAGGCAGCGAAAGCTATCGAATTTTAGTCGCTGAAGACGGGCCGGATAATCAGAGGTTGATTCGCTATTTTCTGCAAAAAGCTGGCCATGACGTGACCCTGGCTGAAAATGGTCTAATTGCAGTCAGGCTTGCGCAGGAAGCAGTGGAAAGAGGAGATGCATTTGACGTGATCCTGATGGACATGCAAATGCCCGAACTGGATGGTTACGGGGCGACGAAGCAGCTCAGGGCGTCTGGATACCGTCTTCCAATTATTGCTTTAACGGCCCATTCCATGTCGGGATCAAGGGAAGAATGCCTTGCAGCAGGTTGTGACAGTTTTGCTACAAAACCGATTCAGCTGGAGCAATTGTCTTCAATCATGCATGAGTGTGTTGTTAATTCTCAGGAACGGGCTCAGTTGAATCTATAGATCAGTATGCGGCCCGTTCCAGCCGATTATTGATTGTCCTGCCCAGTCCTCTCTCAGGAAATCGTAGTGCTACTATGCATTCGACTTCGGATTGATCCAGGTTCCTTAAAGCTGTAAAGAGATTTGCAGCTGCCATTTTTAGATCTCCCGTGGGAGATAAGATTTCCTGAGCAGCAAATTCTCGTCCGGCAAGAATTGTTTCCGAAAGCGGGTAGAGGCTTAGGACGCCAATCGTCTCGACATCGGGAATTTGATCTAACTGGTCAATCAGATGCAATCGAGTTCCAGGTGCGTAATGGCGAGGAAGCATTCCCGGGCTGACCTGGGATTTCGTCTCTGCATAATCTTCGATTCTGGCAAGCCTCACTTTTCCTGCACAGGCTTCAATGTCTTCCAGTGAAATCCCCCCAGGACGCAACAGTACCGTAGTATCTTCATAACATTGGATCACGGTGGACTCGACACCAACCTGGCAGGGGCCACCTTCAAGAATCATAGGAATTGCATCACCCAGTTGTTCTGCTACATGTTGGGCCTGAGTCGGGCTGAGGCATCCAAACTTGTTAGCGCTTGGGGCTGCAATCGGCAGGCCCGTAGCTTTGAGCAGTTTCCGAGCCACAGGATGGGCGGGGATTCGAATTGCGACGGAATCCAGACCGGAAGTGACCAGATCGGGGATTACAGACCGTTTTGGTAAGACTAAAGTTAAAGGTCCCGGCCAGAATCTTTCGGCGAGTCTTTGTGCTTGAGACGATAAACCTGTGGTAAAATCGGCAAGTGAATCGATCTCTGCGATATGAACGATCAGGGGATCAAAATGAGGTCTTTGTTTGACTTCGAAAATGCGGGCGACGGCGTTCGGGTCTAGCGCATTCGCCCCGAGTCCATAGACGGTCTCTGTCGCAAAAGCGACCAGTTCTCCTTTTCGGATCAATTCTGCAGCTGCAGAAACATCCTGCGTGATTCTACATTTCATGACGAGAGTATATGCAGTTTTACTGCCTGGTTAAATTCATGGCTGATAGGGGATTAATAGAAAAAGACTCTCAGATCATACCGTTCTCGACAGCCGGGGCAACCGAAACAGCCTGGGGCTGTCTGTCGATTCGAGTATTCAACGAGAGTCTGTATTTTATCAGGATTAAGTCTAAACGTGATTCATTACCCGCTTGAATTTATCCTGAAAACTGAAATCGTTGTGGACTGGTCTGACGATCTGCTGGAATATTGTTTACGAGTTCACCAGGACGCTGGCTCATAATGGTATTGATGCCAGCTCGTAAGTCCTGGTCAACGGGACCAATATTCTGCAGTTCTCGTTCAGACATGTTGACTGGGATATCGGGGGTCACACCCGCTCCTGCCATTTCTCTACCCGTTGGAGAGTAAAATTTCGCAGTCGTCAGCCAGAAAGTGCCGGAAACGGACTGCAGGGGGAAGTGAGTCTGAACTGTTCCCTTGCCATAAGTTTTTCGGCCGACAATCAAACCGCGACGGTTTTCCTGGACTGCTGCTGCAAAGATTTCACTGGCACTGGCACTGTCGCCATCAACCAGGACAACCAGAGGCATCTTCCAGGTCTGATCATGAGTTGCTGTTTCAACAGTGTTATCACTCTGGTATCTACCGCGAGTCGAAACAATTTTCCCACTGGGCACGAAGCGGTTTGAAACACTGATCGCCTCAGTCAATAATCCTCCCGGGTTACCCCGCAGGTCAAAAATCAGCGATTGCATTCCCTGCTGGTGCAGTTTCCACAATGCCTGATCCAGTTCCTGAGAAGTCCCTTCGCCGAATTTCTCCAGACGGATCAAACCAATTTTCTGTTGGGAATCTACCATTTTTACTTCACTGATATTGGTGATACGAATCGCCTGACGGTTCAGGTTGACCCGTGCCGTCCGGCTTTCACGACGGACATCGAGAGCGACGCTCGAACCTGCAGGACCGGTGATCAAATTGGCGACTTCGTCCAGTGAAAGACCTGCGAGACGTCTCTGGTTGACACCGACGATAACATCACCACGCTGGAGTCCAGCCTGTGCTGCAGAGCCGCCATTCAGTGTTCGGAGGATAACTGCTCCGTCATCATGGGTTTTCAGTTGCACGCCAACACCGACGATATTATTTCCTCCCGCGTCAACACGTGGACCGGATGTCGTGGGAGTAAACTCAAACCGCGAGTGTTTATCCAGGGCTTCAAGAGAACCGTACGCAAATTCATAAATGACCCCTGTAGCTGGCATTTGTAACTGGCTACCTGCGATATCGGTTGCCTGACGCAATACAGTTACAGCATCCTGAGCAGATCGTGCAGGATTTTGATTCATGAGCTGTTGCCAGCGGTTCTGAGCCATGCGGATCTGGTCCGGAGAAGCAGACACGCGGTTGATTCTCAGGAAATTCTGATTTTCAACAGCAAAGATCAGGTTCTGTAACGATTTTTTAGTACGCACATCATAAGAAGGAGGTTGAACATGACGTGAGTCGATCATTCGGTTTACTTCCAGATAGAAGGTGTAAGCCCGTTGGGGATCAAGAGTCTGTAACGTTCCAACAACTGACTGGCTGTTATAGCGTTGTGAAATCTTTGCTCGCAGTTCCTGGTTCGGATCCAGCGGGACCTGTTCAGGGAACCGGGTGTCGTACCGTTCCCGGTCATATTGAGGGAGCGATTTCTGCTGTAATTCTCGAATCAGTTCACGTAATCGCTGGCTGTCATAATCAGACTGAAACGAGTCGCGTGTTCGGCGGTCTGGAACAGAATAATTTTGTTCGGGATACTGATCACGGATCCGGTTTCGAGATCGGTCATTGGGGTATTCCTCTCCTGAAAGCAGCTGTTTTAATCTGGCATCATAATCATCCATGCTCAATTCATTGGAGACTGGCCGAAATCTCCGGTGGCGTTGAGCAGGTTGATAATCTGAGTCTGATCGATGACGCGGAATGGGCGCGAAATCTGAATTTGAAGGGCTTCGATAGCGGTAATCCTCTTGATGATCAAGAGACAGGTCGTAATTACCGCGATAATCGTTTCCCTGGTAAGGAGTGTATTCTGCGGCGTGAGAGAAGGTAGCACATCCTGACAGAAAAACTGCTGTCAGCAAAATTACCATTCCCCAGACCACGAGCCGAGCGGAATTAACAGTTTCAGTTTGATTGTACTTGCATTGTGATCGATTCATGATCCCCTCCGATTTCAGTCGTCTGGCGACTTTGATGCCCGGCCTATCAACTTCCTCTATGATGGCTTAACGGAATAAAAATATGAAAATTAACAGCTCACCTAATGTGTGCCGTTCCACTCTTGCCTCTTCAGGCACATTGAGCATTTAAACCCTGGTTGATACTTTCTGAATTCATGGCACTCAGGTGCTCAGGTGAACTCTCCGTCTCGAGTAATTCACCCCGAATAACGCGAACGTTCCCGGGAGCTTCAATTCCGATCTTGATTGCCCCTTTGCCGGTCTTCAAAATCTTGATGACAATGTCTTCGCCAATCTGAATTACTTCATCTCGTTTTCTGGTTAATACCAACATTGAATTTCTCCTGTTCTGATGAAACATCATGTAGATACAAAGATCAGTATGATGTCATGTTGTTAGTTAAAAGTGGCTGTTTATACTCTTAAGCATTCGGCGTGCCAATCAATTGTGCGACATGGCTGTGTGTTTGTAACATGCTGAATAGTATTGGTTTATCGAATGTGATAAAAAAGTGCTTCAAAAATACTGGCTGTTTGCCAGTGTAATAATGACAACAACTACATATACGGTCCCAAAGTTACAATGGGTCAAACTATAGTGCGTCCATTTTATGATTACAGGAAACTGGTTTTGCAAGCCTCTATATTCAGCAAACAGGACGCAGGCAGGAGACTTTGTGTTGTTTTCCCAGTCTTACAGTTGGGCTGGCATGAGAGATGATGGTGAGCCATTTTTGATAACAGTCAGAAGACGGGGAACTAAACGCTGGTGGACTCAAAGCGTGGTCTTGACGTAATTTCCAAAACCAGTAAACTTCGCCGCTTGATCAGTCTGGTTCAGTCGTCGAGGCCGAAATGAAAATTTCAGGCTACCTCTCATCAGCAGTTCGTCCTATCTGGAGTTAAGCTGCCAATCTGAACGGGCCCGCTTGGTTCAGATGTTGTCATCGGTGAAACTGACTGAGTCTGATCAAGCGATTGTCATGGAAGGCACATGTTTACCAAGCCAAAGAATTCACGAGAAAGGATTGTGTGAATGTATTCCCGCTACCACCACACTACTAATCACCACAAGAAACGTAAGGACATGTTGTCTTTTGGACCTCGCGTTCTGTTAATGCTGGTCCTCTCTGGTTTCGTCGTAACCGGTTCTTATTCGAGTGCATTTGCACAATCACCGAATGACGACAACAGCAAGCTGGTCAATGACCTGCTCCGCTTGCTGGAAAAATCTGAACTCGCAACTCGAGATCGAGAGTACAAGCCGTCTGGTCTCGATATGCCTCCTGCTCCGCAACTGAATCTCTCTCGTGTGAACATCAATGAGGTCAGAGATACTCTGAATCAGTTTGCGAGCGATTCTTCAGATCTGGCCATACAACTGAACCGTGTGATGTATCAGGTGCCAGGAGTAAGAGAATATGTTGCCGATGTTTTGAAAGTACGGGCACGTGCTTCCATTCTGGCAGATCGCGTTCGTCGGACAAATGATTTAAACCAGATTGCAGCTGAATATGGTGAGATCGATCAACTCTGGAGGGTTGTCTCCCTGCAACTGGATCAGGTACGTGGCCTGGATCGTCAGTCGCGTAATCTGATTGCCAGTATGAATGCTGCCGAACGAAAACTGGGCGACCTGCTACAGACTGGACCACAGCTCAAACGGACAGATCTCCTGCGTCAGACCTCTGCTTTGAGTAATGCACTCGCCATCTTGATTCAAGATGTAGAGTTCGAGCTGTCTCGCGAACCGCAACGCCTCGAACTGGTAAGGCAGGGGCAGGAAATTGAACAGAGAATGATCCAGGTCACAAATCTAATTATTGATCGGCAGAGCTATGATTCCATCAAGCGGGAATATCTGGCATTCCGCGATGCGTGGAATACCTATGCCACTCGCCTGCGTTCTTACAATGATCGCATAATAAGTCGTGGTATTCAGCGAGTCATACAACAGGATCGTTCGATTCAGGAACTGCTCTGGTTACCACAGGATGGTGCCAATCTCCAGGAAGTAGCGCACTTGACAGAAGCGCTGAAACGCGATGTGGACGAATTCTATCGTCGTGCTACTCTGCGTTTGCTGATTAGCTTGCCTCCTGCTAATTATCTGGCTACTTCGGATGAATTCTATGGTACTGTTGAGAATCTGATCGACACAGTCAATCATAATGAATCGACGGCGAATCTGATTACTTCTTTCCAGTACATTGAGTCTTCCTGGAAAGATTTCTCCGCAATGTTCCATACTGTCGAAAGTCCTGCCGCGCTGCAGTTGCTAGATAAGGTGGATAACTCAATCAATGCTCTGAGGGTAGCACTGAGAATTGAAGCACCTTCCGACAGTATTGATATGGCCAAACTGGTTGTTGCTCTGGAAACCCAGAGTACTCAGTTGTCGCTCATCGCTGAGCAGTGGCTGGCAACCGAGTCTCCCTCTTTCAGGCAGGCAACACAGAATTCCATTCGAAATTTTTCAAACACGGCACATGAACTGCATCGCATCGTACTGGTGCAGCCCGTTTCCATGAATCTGGTTCGATCCAAAAGTAACGAACTGTTCGAAAAATGGTTTCAGGTGCATGAGAAAATTTCGCGTTGCGAAACTCATGAAAAATATCAGTTGCAGGAAACAGCTGTCCGTATCACTCAGATGCTGATGGATCTGCGATATGCAACTAAATAAACTGAAGTAAGAGTTATGAATTTCAAAGCAGGGCCCTCATTCCATGGGGGCTCTGTTCTTGCGCATTGAAAGTTGCAGAATGGCATATAAGCAGGAATCCAGATGAGAGGGCTCGATCGATGAATTCGCCTCCCACACCAGAGGAACATCCCAGCGGTTCGCCCGGAAGTCAGGATGAAACTGACTGGGTAGACTCGATCGTTGCGTTCTTTGAAGCAATGCAGCGGTTCTTTCGGATTCGAGTTCTGGCTCTGCATCGTGATCGGAAAGATCGAATTGAAACACGGAGTACGGCATTGCTCCCCCTGGCAGGATTTACGCTGGGGTTGATAGTCATTGTATTGCTTGCTCTGTTACAGTTTCTCTGGCCACTGGAAGTTGCCGTACTACTGGTTGCTTCACTCGAGTTATTGTTTTTACGAACCTTTGTGCCAGAATCAATTCCCCAGTGTCGAGAACTTTTGAGTCAGCGTGGGACTTCTGGTTCAGCTGGTAATCTTTTCGTATTGACGATTGTGTTCATGCTGCTCCGTGTCAGCTTGTTTTATCAGCTCTATGCCAAATCCGAGTCGTTGCTTCCACCTTCGATTCTGATTCTGATCTCAATTTCACTGGGGACCTGGATTATTCCGTTTTCCATCAGTGTCGTGCAGGCTCAGGATGATACCGCTCGGTGGGTGAACCCCAGATATCCGCTTTCTTTGAAACAGCTGGCTTATGGTAGCTGTTTTCTGATTGTCGTGATTATGGCTGGGAGTTGGTTTGCGTTGCGCGATCTGGCGCCAGCCCTGGTCGTATCCGGGCTGGTGATTTATTGGGTGATGCGAAAACTGGAAGATCATGATGCAACTGTGACCGACGTGCATCTGGAAGGACTGGCTTCATTGTTCCAGATTCTTTTTTTACTTGCGAGTACAATCGATTTTTCATTTCTGAAAACGGTCTCGGATTGACTTGGCATTTGGCTGGAGTCAGGCACGACGTCTGAATTCGGCCCGCATTAAGCCATGTGCAAATTCCGTCTGGTGAATGACTCGAAAACCATGCGATTCCAAGAGCGGTGCGGGATCAATCAGGGCAGGGGCCTGAATGTTTGAGACCACTTTAAAGAAAAGATACATGGTTTTCAGCCAGAGAGTTGCACGTAGTTGTTTGAGTCTGCTACCTGCTACCTGAAAGTCTGCATATAACCAGATCGCATCATTGCAGCAGGAATCAGCGATTCTGGTAATGCCCTGGCTGAGTGTCGGTTCGTTAAAGACATCGAGAAAGAAGTTCGTTACGACCAGATTATAATGATCTTCGGGCATGTTTTCTTTGGAGAGATCACATTTATAAAAGCGTACGCGTGGTCGTGCCTCGGGAAACTGTTTGTTTATGCGGGCTTGAGCTAAATCCAGCATGACTTGACTGGAATCGATGTAATGCACTTGCGGGCAGTTTGTCTGCTTCAGGAAATCCAGGAGAAACCGGCCATCGCCCTCACCGATCAATGCTACTTTTTCAAGGTGGGATAACTCTGTTAAATACATAGTACGGCAAAGTTGCATCTGATTCCGAAATACAATCTTCTCCAATCGCTCAAAGTAGGGAGCGATCCGATTAAAGTTCATTATGCAATACTCAGAATTAACCAGGGAGTTAGTAGTGCCAGATCTGCTAAAACTGGTTTTAAGCGTAAACTGACAGTTCCGCGATCCAGTCCGATCAAGAGTAACGTGCTTAAGAGCAGGGATAGTTCGAACGCTGGTATCTGTTGCTTCCAAATCATTAATACAGAAATGACTGACTGAAGAATGAGAAAGACAATTAGTAAATTATGAAACTGGTGTAGTCGTTCAGGCTTGCTGGTAAAAAAAGTTACTTCCCGGGCGTCTAAATCGGAAGTAAACTCCCAGCGGGAGATTGCAAGGCAGTTCAAAGTACAGATAGCAAAGAAACTGAAGCCGGTCCAGAAATGGTAAGGAGTCCAGGTTGGTTGTTGGACAACGATAAAGAAATGGATTGCTATGGAAAAAAACATTCCAACCAGAAGTTCTCTCGGCAGAAAACTTCTTGCCAGATGAGGGAAACAAAAGCAACTCACGAAATACAATGCCAGCAATGATAACAGGCATAAGCCCCGCTTCAATTCTGTAGAGTTAAGTGTCACCAGCAGGAAACAAACCGAAAACGTGGCTATAAGTAACCAGAGTCCAAGTAAAGGTATGAAATACCGAGAGGTAAACCGGTGGCGCGGAGTATTTCTAATGCTCCCAGGGGTTCTCAGTGTGTCCAGCAGTCGATCTCCGGAATAGGCCAGCCAGGTGACACTGAATAATATGTAGTATTGAGCTGGAATGACGTAGCAATTGTATATGCGGGAGAAGCACCAGAGCCAGGTAACGGCAACCAGTGGTGCATCCAGACTGAGAGAATTTATCGATAATAACGCCTTCTTGAGGAGATGGCGGATAGAACCAGTCAGAGATAATGTGTTTTGCCCCTCGTATGTAAGCTCATCGGGGTGTGAGAACTTGTCCAGACTGGTTAATATTTTACTTAACATGTTACCTGTAAGTGATTTCTGGAAAACGTCGCTTTCATCTCGAGCAGTTCCTGTAAAAAATAACACGGAAACAGAAATAGGGGCATTAGAGTCAGTCAAAACAGATGACTCAGGTGGTAGTATGTATTGAAGAATCAGAAGCTCTCTGAAAATTAACCTGTTGAAACAAATATAACTCTTCGCATAAAGTATTAAAGACCATATCCATTTGAATTCCGGGACGAGAATCCCTGTTTTCAGGGATCATACAGCTTCGAACAGGAATCTGAAGATGCCGCTAAAAACGGGGACTGTTGAAGAGCCTAAGCTCGATTTAACCCCCATGATTGACATTGTATTTTTGCTGATCATCTTCTTCATGGTCGGTACACAGTTTACTGAAATGGAGCGTCAGTATGACATTCAACTCCCTACAGTGACTGATGCGAAGCCACTGACCAACCTTCCTGATGATATCATAGTCAATGTAAGTCAGAATGGTGAAGTCACACTTCAGGGAGAAAAGAAGACGTTGACAGAGCTGGAGACAGCCTTGAAAGAGGCTGTCAAGAATTTTCCGGGACAGTCTGTAGTCATCAGAGGGGATTCAACAGGGCCTTACCAGAATGTGATGAATGTTCTGGATGTCTGTCATCGAGTTAACATTCGGTCTGTCTCCTTAGCGAATCGATTGAGTGACGAATCCTCAAAATGAACGATCGACTGCATAACCTCATCGAAAGAATTCTGTCAGGACGTGCCATCACGTTTGAGCAGATTCTGTGGGGTATCCTCATCCTGGCCGCATTATTTGCATCCATCCATCTGCTCTCGATGCTGGTGACGCGCTGGGGAGACAGTAATGCATCATCCAAGGCACTGTTGTTTTCAATAATCGTGCATCTGTCATTGTCCCTCGGGGTCGTCACGCTCTGGCCTGAACAGCCCCCCCAGTCCCTGAGTAAAGCAGAGTTGGCTGAGGAACGTGAGCGAAAAGAAAAAGATCAGCAGAAATTCACGCTTCAGGCTGAAAGTACTGAGACCATCAAAAACAAGGAGCCCGGGAATACTCCTGTCTGGGATCAATTACAGAAGCCCGAGAAACAGGAATTATCCCGTATCGAACTCACACGCCCCGAATTTGATCCTTTGATGGCACCTCCTGAGAAAGAACTTCCCCAGGAAATCTCGGAAATGCCGATGCCTGATCTGATATCGGAGGCCGATTTACCGATCACTCCCGCCCGGGTAGAGCGAGAGAGCGTCAGCCAAAAGAAAATTCAGGCTGTCGCACCCTTGGAGATCACTGACACAACGGCGGAATCCCGGGCAGAGGTCTCGGTACCTTCGACCTCTCGTGAACGGAGTAGAATGATCCGAATTGGTCAGTCGAATCAGGATGTGAAACGTCAATCAGCGCCCGGGGCCGTAGATCGAATTCAGCCGTCGTTCAGCAGCGAAAAACAGACGCTGGCCTTGAATGCGCAAGTTGATCCGCAATCGAAACTGGAACGGAATGCCAAAGATTCCATGGTTTCCCGCAGGACCGGACCTGCTCCGTCCAATCTGAAGATTGAACCAACGGGAGTAGAAACTGACGCAGCAAGTCAGACACAGGCGAATTCTGCACCGACCGAGCCAAGGTTTTCTCGTCGAAGAACCCGATCTACCCGGTCGGTATCGCAGGGGACTGTCAAACGCTCTTCACCTCAGGCAACAGCGGGTAAGGAAAACCCTGACACACAGCGATTGATGGCTGAACGCAGTTCGTTGCCGCTGGCAATCAACAGACCGGGTTTGCAACCAGATGCAATGCGTCCCAGTTTTGATGCGGTTTCAAATCGTACTAAAGCAAATATTCCTGCGACTTATCGATTGAGAAATCTTTCGAAACGCAAGGAAATCGCTCAACGCTTTGGTGGAACGGAAGAATCAGAGCGCGCGGTGGAAGCGAGTTTGAAATGGCTGGCGACACATCAGGAACCAGCCGGATTCTGGGATGCAGATCGATTTGGCGCAGGTAAAGTGCGCATTGACGAACAGGGAATTGACCGTCGTAATGCGGGGATACAGGCCGATTCCGGACTGACGGCTCTCGCGATTCTGGCCTTTCTGGGAGCGGGATACACTCAAGAAGAGGGAGATTATTCAGATAACCTCAAACGGGCGATTGGCTGGATGGTCGAGAATCAGCGGTCGAATGGTTTTCTGGGAGGAGAAGCGACTCATTACGCACGCATGTATTCACATGCGATGGCGACATATGCCTTGGCCGAAGCATATGGATTACAGTCGGATCCGCGGTCTAACCCTCAACTGCGTGAAGCCGTGGGGCGGGCCGTTGCCTATATCGTAGAAAATCAGAACCCCTATGATGGAGGATGGCGCTATGTCAAAGGGCAGAAAAGTGACATGAGCATGTTTGGCTGGCAACTGATGGCGCTCAAGAGTGCTGAAATTGCCGGTATTCCTATCCCCTCCGATACCAAACAGCTGATGGTGAAATTTTTAAAGGAACGCAGTCTCGGCAAGAATAATGGCTTGGCAACCTATCGATTAATGGAGCCTGCTACCCCGCCGACATCCGCGATGACTGCAGAATCTTTATTTTGCAAACAGATGCTGGGAATCAGGCGGGATAACCCAGCCTGTCGAGAAGCAATTCAGTTTATTTCAGATCGCCCTCCACGCCTCTCAGAATACAATCTGTACTATTGGTACTATGGCACCCTGGCGATGTATCAATATGGAGGAGCACCCTGGCGGGACTGGAATGAAGACTTACGAGATCTATTAATTTCGGAGCAGGTCACACGCGGAGAAAATGCAGGTAGCTGGGATCCACGCCCCCCCTGGGGACCATATGGTGGTCGACTTTATTCCACGACCATCAGCACACTCTGTCTGGAAGTGTACTATCGTTTTTTGCCTCTGTATCAGATGGGAGGCCGCTACGATGATGAACCATCTCAGGAATGAAGTTGAATTTCCAGATGGCAGTGGTTGATTTCTACACCTGCATCTCACATACAATGTGGTTAGGATCCTTGATCTCTCAGCGTGTGCTTTGTTGTACGCTTATCGGAAAAAATCTACTAGAAAGAACATCTCCATGAATGCTTCCCAGAAAGCATACGATCGATTAATCGCACGCCTCAAACAAGCGGCCTTGTTGAGTTCCTGTTCTGCAATTCTGGAATGGGATGAACAAACTTATCTACCGGCGGATGGTGCGAGTCATCGATCAGATCAGCTTTCCATGATGGCGGGAATGGTTCATCAGGAAGCCACCAGTTCAGAAACCGGAGACATGCTGAACGAACTGGAAAGTGCTTCGGAGTGGGAAGAAGATTCAGTAGAGCAGGCCAACATTCGTGAGGCTCGACATGAATATGACCGGATGACGAAACTCCCACGTCAACTTGTAGAGGAGTTGTCCCGGGTAGCGACCCTTTCACATCATGCGTGGGTAAAAGCCCGTAAGGAAAATCAGTTCAATGATTTCCTGCCCTGGCTCGAAAAGATGATTGGCCTCAAACGCGAACAGGCTGCCGCTCTCGGCTCGGCGGGGCAGACAGCTTACGATGCTCTGCTGGACGAGTACGAACCCGGTGCGACTTCAGAAATGATCGAGCAGGCCTTTACTCCGTTGCGTAATGAACTGGTCAAACTTGTTTCTGCAATCAAAGAATCCGGAATTGTTCCCGATGTCTCCCTCCTGACCAGAAAATATCCTGTTGATAAGCAGCGAGAGTTCAGTCTCTCCGCTGCTGAAAAGATCGGATTTGATTTTACCGCCGGCAGACTCGATATTGCAGCGCATCCTTTCTGTAGTGGGATTGGCCCGGGGGATTGTCGCCTGACGACCCGCTATGATGAACACCATTTTCCAGGAGCTTTTTTTGGAACGCTGCACGAAGCAGGTCACGGTATCTACGAGCAGGGGTTACTCAAGGAATACTTTGGTACTCCCGCCGGCAGTTCAACCTCATTGGGTATCCATGAATCTCAATCGCGGATGTGGGAGAACCTGGTGGGGAGAAGCCGTCCGTTCTGGAACTGTTTCTATCAGTCTGCACAGCAGCAGTTCCCGGAAGCCTTAGCTGATGTTGCCCAGGATGACTTTTATCGGGCGATCAATGATGTACGCCCTTCGTATATTCGAGTTGAGGCAGATGAGGTGACCTATAATCTGCACATCATGCTGCGCTTCGAACTTGAGCAGGCGCTGATATCCGGAGACCTGCAACCTGCCGATGTCGAGGCTGCCTGGAATGAGAAATTTACGAGTTACTTTGGTATTACACCGGACACGCCTGCGAATGGCTTCCTGCAGGATGTGCACTGGAGTGCTGGTCTGATTGGTTACTTCCCGACATACGCCCTCGGAAACATGTATGCAGCTCACTTTTTCAATGCTGCAGACAGTGAACTGGGAGGCCTGGACGATCTCATTGCGCGGGGAGAATTCAGCCCGCTCAAGGAATGGTTGAATCAAAACATTCATCAGCACGGGAAACGCTATCGAGCGAATCGGTTACTGGAAGTGGTTACGGGAGAAACCCTTTCACATGTTCCGCTTGTCGATCAGTTGAATCGTAAATATGGCGAGCTCTACAACCTCTAAAATATCAAAGTAAAACGGCAGAGAGCAGGTATATGTCCAATTCCAGTGCTAAAAAAGATTTCCTGATTGCCCTGGCTCTGGTTGTCACCGGAGCTGTCATTTTTTCTTCCTGGTTCGCGTTCCGTTTGCCGGAGTCAACCTTACCCGAAGGGGGAATGGCCCAACTGAAGGTGGGGACTGAGGCCCCTCCCATTCAAGCAGCAGGCTGGGTGAATGGTGACCCCCATCAAAACGACTACCTCAAAGGGAAAGTGATTGTCGTTGATGCATGGGCGACCTGGTGTGGTCCCTGTCGAATGGCAGCACCGCATCTGGTGGAGGTGCATGAGAAATTCAAAGATCAAAATGTGGCGTTTGTCGGTTTAACCACCGATGGTGAAGATCTGCTTCCTGTGATTGAGGAGTGGCTTGACGAAACGGGAATCACCTGGCCCAATGGCTACGGGGCAATCGATTCTCTGCTTGCCTTCAAGGCAGAATTTATCCCACAGGTCTGGGTGATTGGTACGGACGGAAAAGTGGTCTGGAATGTTGACTCGGAGAGAACTGAATCTCTGGAAGAGGGAATCGCACGCGCTTTAAAACTGGCGCAACAGTGATGAAGATGCCTTTCAGTCACGCGGGCTGATCGCTGAATCACTTCCAGGAAGGACAACACAATGAGTCAGCAGAAGCTAGAGCAAAACGTAAATGGGATTCGCATGCAGGTTACTATCGCCGGGGAAGGGCCGCCTCTACTGCTGGTGCATGGATTCCCGTTAAGTCATCGAATGTGGCAGGCTCAGATTGCACATTTCCAGCAGCAGTATACTGTCATCGCTCCTGATCTGAGAGGCTTCGGCGGGTCAGATGTCACGGTCGGAACGGTGAGTATGAAACAACACGCTGAGGATCTGAAGGAACTACTTGCGCAACTGGAAGTCGATGAGCCTGTGAATTTCTGTGGCCTTTCCATGGGAGGGTATATTGCCTGGGAATTCTGGAGGCACTTTCCGGAAAAACTGAAAACATTGATTCTCTGCGATACACGTTCCGATGCAGATACCGAAGAGGGGGTCAGCAATCGGTTAAAAATGGTCGATCTGGTGTTACGCCATGGCCCCGAAGCTGTTGCTTCAGCAATGATCCCTAATCTGTTGAGTAAGACATCACGAGAATTGTACCCGGAGATTGCTCAGGTTCTGATTACAGAAATCGAAGCAGCAGATCCTGAAGGGATTGCTGCCAGCCAGCGAGGCATGGCGGAGCGTGATGATTTTCTGGGTGTACTTGATCAGATCCAGATTCCCGCATTACTCATTGTCGGCAGTGACGATGTCCTGACACCTCCGGATATCATGCAGGAAATGGCTGTAAGGCTCCCAGAGGCCAGCTGTCGTGAAATTCCACGAGTGGGGCATATGGCCCCTCTGGAAGCGGCAGAAGAGGTCAATCAGGCGATGGAAGAATTCTTAGCTGTTGGCAGGTAGACTTCAATGTTGAGAAATGCGATTATCTAGAAGTCTTCATGGCTGAGAGCCGGGATGGTCAGATTTGTTTTAGTCAGAATATAAAGGGACCCACAATGGGTAAAAATCATTCTCAACGTTTTCTGGATATCGTGAATGATGCGAAATCAAGAGTGACCGAGTGCACCGTGCAGGATGTGCAGGCACGTAAGCAAGAGGGGGATGAGTTTCACCTCATTGATGTACGTGAAGATCATGAATTTCAGGCAGCAAGGATTCCTGGCGCAATTCATCTCGGGAAGGGGGTCATCGAACGCGATATCGAGCGGGCATTCCCAGATACCTCTGCAACATTGATTTTGTACTGTGGTGGCGGCTTCCGCTCTGCTTTGGCTGCAGATAACCTGCAAAAGATGGGATACACTCAAGTGATCTCTATGGACGGTGGGTTCAGCGGATGGAAGAATGCCGGTTATGAGATCGAGGCAGGTTCATAAAGAAAGTAGAAACCAGCATCGTAAAAAAACAGAGCCCGTTACCGGAAGAGGTAGCGGGCTCTGAGTCTTTACTGGTTTAGAACTGGCTGCTGCCGTTAACCCAACTCCCAGTTATAAGCGGAGAGTTGCATGAGCAGGAAAATAATTCCTGTCACCAGAGCGGCAAGGGAGACAAACAGTAAGCCAACATAAATGTTCGGGCCACCTGATTCTGCAGTGGCTGCTTTTCCTTTAGACTTAGAGCTTCGAGTTGACATGATCACCTTTCTCAATCACACCGTTCTTGGCGGCGTCTATTACAGTCCCGACTGCTGTATCAGGATCAACATATACTAATTCAATTTTACCCAGGTACTTGGGACGATTACCGTTTTCCTTGTTACCAAATCGATAGACATATAGTTGATGGCCTTTGCTGAGTCCGTCATCACTGCCTAGCGAAACTTCTACAAATCTGGTTCCGTTCCGTTTGTCTTTCTTGGTATTGATAATAACACCTTCAACTGCCGGCGGTGGCGTCTGCATGCCTGCAATCGCAGGGTCATTCGGATCAATGCCTAGATTGGATACGATTTTATTCAGATAATTCAGTTCTTGGAGAACCTTGTTATGTTTGGCAGTCAGAGTTTTTTCCTGAATACTCTTGGTGAAAATCGTATCTTCCAGGCTCTTGATGTTAGCCCGCAGGTCATTGATTGTGTCATGCAGGGTTTTGTTAACTACGCGCTGGCGATCTGATTCCTGACGACGAAAGTTCGCTTCTTCACCCGTAGTTTCAGCCTGGGCTACCGAAGTGTCTCTTTCAGCACGAACAGTCTCTAACTGATTCTGATAGGATTTATTCTGTGCTTTCAGGGCATCATTGGCGGCTTTAGCTGTTTGCGCCTGACTCAGTGCATCATTCATTTTCTGAGTCATTTCCGTTTTGTAATTGCTGTACTCGGACTCAAGCTCGTTCATGCTTTTCTGCATGCTGGCTACATTGTCCTTGAGCTTCAGGCTTTCATTACGCCAGTTCGTCTGTGCTGTAAAGACTGCTCCGGCGAAACCCATAAAGCAGACGCTGAGGACAACTTGAACGACGACCAGTACCTTGCCGACAAACGACATCTAATCGCTCCTGATATTGATGAAAATTGAAGTTTGTATCTGGTGAATTCTGAAGCCAGTCCGAGACTGAAATCAGAGGGATTATTTTTTAGTGAACTCTTGGGTGTCAGATCCCTTGACTGCTTTTTCCAGCAGCGTTTTCTGTCTCTGGAGCCGATGTACTTTTCCTTCGATTCTCGCGATGTAATCACGCAGTGTATTCTGCTGTTCCTGGGTCAGGTATTTTTCGTTGCGGATTTCATCGATTTGATCCTGAAGCCGGAAGACATCTGCACGTCGCTCGGCAGCTTCCTGATTAATTTCGAGGGTCTGCTGGCTGATCTTGATACCTTCATTGGCCAACTGGGTGATCTGCGTGTCCAGTGCCGCGATCTGTTGCTGCAGTTCTGCTGCTTTAGTATCCATGGCCTGACGATCAACCTGATTGATTTGTTCCCAGTTCTTGATAGCCTTCTCCATGGGAGCAATCGGTTTCGTGATCTCTGAGAGTTGTTCGTTTTGTTGCTGAATCTGGTGTTTCTGGGCAGCGACGATCACTTTGGCCAGCACGGGGGAGGAGGAAATCTGCTCACCACCTCTTCTGGTTTTGACAGTCCAGGTCGGATTTTCACCGGGCTGATATTCAAACAGGTAGTTTGTCAGCTTATCTTTTTCCTGAAGCCAGTTAGGGCCACCAACAGCGGAGGCCGCGGCAAATCCCATAAAGGCGATACTGGATACCAATACCAGGACCAACAGGATTTTACTGAAACGAGTCATGGGGTTTTCCTGAGTCTGTTTTGAAAGACTTCAATCTGTTCGGGTAGAGATCGCTCTCTTACTTAATATTATTATGTGCTAACTTTTCGGCCGAATCTATCCACTTTATTCCTGGAAGAAAATAAGTTGGAAAATTCTGCGGAGTGGCCCTTACAGATGTGTCTTTGGAGCCTGTCAGATCCTGCTGAGTTGAAGCTTTTGATACTAACGAGAGCTTATGCGCAAAAACAACCTATTTTGTCAAATCGGTTGTTTCCCTATTATAAATACGCTCAAAAACCAGAGTCAAACTGAAATTCAGCTAACCATCTGGCATTTAACTGTTTGACCTTTCTAACTTGGTTGGCAGACATAATCGCTACCTTCGGAAAACTTGACATAACAGCAACCTGTCAGCATATACTAAGTACTTATGACCTTAGAGATTCCGAATAGCAGACCATGGTTTACTTCCAGCGCTCCAGATTCTGCATGCCATGTGATCGCAAGTGCACTGAAGTGTGCTGGTCGTATAAAGATGATTATCCAAATCTGTTAACTTGTCGTGAAGCAAAGTCGTTTCTCTGAAAATACTTAGTAAATCACGTGGTTTGGTCCAAATTGCAATAGGTAAAATCAGGGCACAATGGTATTTTGAAAGTAAGACGACCATTACTTCAAACTAAGCAATCAATGTGGAAGCATTGAGCTGATACTGGGCCCTCCGATACCAGACGTATCGTAAACAATGGAGATTGGTTCATGGCTACCGAAGAAGTTCCCTATCATATCACTGCCGTCAATGACCATCTCAAGGTGCAATTGTTACCGGAATTGAACGAGTCTGCCTGGGATGAGCTGGAAAGTCTCGGCGACACATTGCTGATGGAAGTCAAAAATCAGCAGTCCCCCAGCGTCATCATTGATCTGACCAGGTTGGATTTTATTAATAGTTCTCTGGTGGCGATTGTGATCCAGGTCTGGAAACTGGTGGATGAGCAGGGGGGCAAAACGGCCATTCTGAATACCAGTGAGATGGTGGAAGAGGTTTTAAAAATCTCTGGTCTCAAGAAGGTCTGGTTCATCACCTCTTCCGAAGAGGAGGCTGTCGCGCATCTGAGCCAGGCTGTGAAACAAGAGCGAATCGAGCGTCGACGTACGTTTTCAATGCCGATTCTGCTGGGCATTGTTGCGGTGCTTTCCGCTGTGGCCTGTTTTGCACTATACATCAGTGACACCCTAACCCTGGATCCGAAAATCGCGTTAGGGGCAACGATCTCCTTTTCTCTGGCTGGGTTACTCCTGGGGGCAACCGCACTCAAAGATCGTCGAAAGAATTTGCGGATTCTCGGAGTGGTTGTTTTGATCAGCAGTCTGGTTCTGGGAGGACTTGGCCTCATTAAACTGATTTAACGAGCTGGATTATCAGCCATTCCCAGTCACATTTCTCTCACCGAAGCTTATTGTTAGGACAGAAAGAGTCGAGTCATGTCAGACACTCCTGCGAATACCGAGAACAAAAATGAAGGGCGGCAACAGGCACTCCAGGCTGAGCTGCGGGAACTGATTGACGTTGTAGGGCCCGGACCGCTGGTTGACTTACTGATGGAGCGTGCTTTTCAGCTTCAGGCGACTGACATTCATTTGGATCCCCTTGAAGACGGATTAAGGCTTCGATTAAGGGTCGACGGGATGCTGCACGATATCATCCAGCTTCCCAAGGAAGCGGCAGCATCCGTGATTTCTCGTCTCAAGCTGGCTGCGAATATGGATATTACAGAACGGCGTCTGGCCCAGGATGGTCACATTAATAACCAGACACTGCAGAATCGTCGTGACATTCGTGTCGGTTCAGGGCCCACCATCCATGGGGAGCGGCTGGTGCTACGGCTCATGCCGGATCACAAACGTTTTACACATTTTAACGAACTCGGTCTCAATGAAGATCAGACTTCAGAAATCACCAAATATTGTACGGCACCTTATGGGATGATTCTGAGTGTTGGACCGGTCGGTTCAGGAAAAAGCACCTCAATTTACAGTTGTCTGGATTATCTAAACCAACCGGAAATGAGTCTGGCGACGATTGAGGATCCGGTAGAGCGTCGAATTGAAGGGGTGAACCAGATTCAGATTGATCCCAAAATCGGGTTCAGTTTTGCGGAGGCGCTCCGCGGGGTATTGCGTCAGGATCCGAATGTGATCATGGTGGGAGAAATTCGAGATTCCGAGACTGCGCATATTGCTGTGCGGGCAGGGCTGACGGGGATTCGTGTCCTTTCGACTTTGCATTCCAACGATGCCGTGGCGGCAATCGATGTTTTCCGAGAATTCGGGATTCCCTCCATGTTCATCACTGACAGTTTGCAGGGAATTATTTCTCAAAGACTTGTTCGCTGCATCTGTGAGAAATGTCGCGCTCCCTACCAGCCAGATTCGGGCGCCTGTGAATATCTGGGAGTAAATTCCGATCAAGTAGCCGATTCCAAAATTGCAATGGGAGCGGGCTGCGATCATTGCTTCCAGACGGGCTACCTGGGCCGGACGGGGATTTTTGAAACTCTGGGAGTACGTGGAGAACTGCGGGAAGCGATCCTGAGGGGAGCGACTCAAACCGAATTATTGAAACTTGCTTCAGAAAAAGGCATGACGACGATGGAAGAATCTGGAAAAGCCAAGGTTCTGGAAGGGATTACCACCGTCCAGGAATTACACAGGGTTCTCGTTTAAACCGTCGATTTCAGGCTCGACCAGACACCAGGCCGGTGAGCTCACTCTGTACATGTACACTGTCTGTTTCCGGGCTTGGCGGTGTAACGACTGTATTTAAAGGTGGAGTTCTACAGAAAAAGTCATTCAAATCTAGTAGTTCTACTATATAATTTGACGTAGAGAGTCTCAGTGAAAAGTTAGCTGAGACGGGCCGTCTGCATATAATATCGTTAAATCATGCAAGACAGAGCCCATGAATATTAGAAATACTCAGCCGTCTGACAATCTACGACCCCGTGGGAGTCAGACTGGTTTTCCCCATTCGGCGACGTCGTACATGTCGAACCAGATCCGGTCTTCGAAATCACCAGTCAAGGATGCAGCTCGAGTCAATCAGCTCAGAGAGCGTGGACTATCCGCCGCAGAGAGTCAGGCTTCGGAAGAGGATGAACCGATTCTCTCCGTAAAGGAAAAGATTTTCGTCTGGCTGGCCAGCTTCATGGCAACCGGTTACCTGTTTTCTCTCCTGTTACACTCCACAATCTTAACAGTGATGGCCATTGTGATTGTGGGCGGGATGCAGGGTAACGATCATCTCTCTACGGTTGTCACCCTGGACGATGAAGATCAATTTGCGTTCAACGGTCCTCTGGATACCCGTGTCGAGGAAGAGGCTGGAGGCAAAACGACTGAGTTTGATGTAATGCAGCCCATCAAAACGCTGACCGGTGAGGCGGAAGAAGCCTTGAAAGAAATGGATGCGGATGTGTCCCTGCATCTGGGGAAAGGGGACGGTGATACTGATGGCGACGGCTCAGGCAGCGGTGGAGGTGAATTCAAATTCAAACCGATGGGTAATGCCGTCACGGCAGGCAGCTTTACTGCCTGGACCGTACCCAAAGATCCTGATCTGAATGAAGATTATCTGATCATCATCCAGGTTAAGTTGCCAACCAGTTATAAGTCAACGCGCTATCGTGCTTCAGATTTGATGGGACTGGTTCTGGGAACCGACAGTCATCGGCAGGCTATCCCCTGGGATGTGCGCTGGCCCAATTCGACGTTCACTTCTACGGCTACAGGCGATATTCGCCCGGTGGATAAAGGGGACTACTTGCCACTGAAAAAACGGGTGGCTCAGTTGATTGTCAAAGTTCCCGGTTCAAAAATACCCGCGACCCGCGACACGATCAGAATTCAGTCCAAAGTTCTGAAAGAAAAGCAGACTCTGGAAATCGAATTTTAATCGGGTGAGTCAGGCGAGATTTAGTCCGCCATCCCTCTGACGCAGTCCAGCCAGCCTCTTTCGTAGATCTCACCCAGACCGGCCCAGTGTGCGGGGGGCTCGCTCAGATTTCCTTTACACGACGGGCAGGGAAGGTCGGGTTGTTCCGGGAACATAGGGCTCATGGATGTGTCACTGGAGAGCCACAGTGCATCGCATTCATCACAAAGGATCACGAGGTCCAACTGACTGCTACAGATTCTGAGTCCCAGAGCCCCCTGTTCGCAAACGGGGCAGATTCCGGTGTAATACATTTTCACGTGATCCTGTTTCACTCGTCGTTACATGGGAAATGCTGTGATTACACTGGAGCCTTCCAGTACAAGTCGGATCTTTTTGGCAGGTGGTTTTCCCATCCGGTTTCCTACCTGGCCACCGACGTATCCAACCGGACGCTGCATGTCGACTGTGTAAACAGTGCGTTGCCCCTCCTGCTTTTTTTGTACGGTTCTGCCTCCCTGAAGTGCTTTCAGGTAAGCTTCATCGATCAATGCCAGGACTTTCGCCTGTTCGCCCTCACCTGCAAAGACACCGTGTTTGCCCGGGCGACGAGGCTGGTCGGTTGCGTGACGCATGACATGCTTCAGGCGATGTCTTTCCTGGCTGCCGGGACCGTAGGTCAATCCTGCCGTAGATTCCCAGACTTGATTTCCGGACTTCTGTAGCTGTCCAAGTTCAGGACGAGCTTCTTTCGAGTCGCTGGCGGACCCCGGAGGAGGACGATTCGAACTGGCTGGAGTCCGTACTGTCTTTCTCGCGGGAGCTGCTGCTTTTCCGGTGGAAGCGGTCTGTGACTTTGGAAGTTCTCGATCGCTTGCAGTTTGAGGCAGGAGTTCTGCATTGATTTCGGTCGGCTGTGAATCCTGATCTGATCCATCTGTCACAACAGACACAGAATTGTTACTTCCGGGGACTTCTGGCTGTTTCCCCCGCTGCTGTTGCTGAAGTATCAGATAGATCACAAGAAAAACAGCGACAGAGATGACCCAGGCAGGTGACTTGCGCCTACCCGGTGTATGTCGATCAGATGGTTGTTGCATCTTGAGTGTCCATTCCAGAATCGAAATCAGTCAGTCAGGGATTGTAGATAGTTTTCGTAGATCTGTTTGAGTTGTTCGACCTTCTCCGGATGCTGTTTGGCCATGTTCTTTTTTTCGCCAATATCCTGGGAGAGATTTACCAGGAAAAGCTGGTCTTCCTGGTTTAAAGGAGCTTGATTACTGGTGTCTCGTGGATGGCCCAGCAGTTTCCAGTCTCCCTCGCGGATGGCCCAGCTTTTACCAATCTGCCAATAGAAATTGTCGTGCGGGCTGGGAGCTTCAGCCGATTCGATTACAGCTTTCAGGCTTTTTCCATCCAGCTTGTGTCTGGGGAGTGGGGCACCGGTCAGGTCAGCAATGGTTGGCAACCAGTCACAGCCAGTCGCCAGTTGAGAACGTACTTCTCCTTCTGCAATCGTACCCGGCCAGGAAATCATGGCGGGTACCCGGATGCCTCCTTCGAACAGACTAAACTTGGCTCCTCGATACGGGCCCGCATTTCCGCCCCCTCCGAATGTACGCTCTTCAGTAGAATGTCCATGATCGGATTGAAAAATAACAATCGTGTTTTCACGCAAGCCGCTTTCTTTCAGAGTCTGTAACACCTCGCCGATGCAGTCGTCCATAGTAGAAACGAAGGCCGCGTATTTATCGCGGGGGGATTCGAGGTGTGCATATTTTTTACGCCATTTGTCTTTCCCCTGTAACGGGTAGTGGGGCACATTGATGGCCCAGTACAGAAAGAACGGTTTCTCGTGCGGCTCTTTGATGAAATTCTGACATTGTTTGACCATCAGATCGGGAAAGAATTCACCGTCGTGCCAGACCTCTTTGCCGTTTTCCCAGAGATCGTGTCGGTTCGGACCATTCCAGTAGAAGAAGTGAGAATAATTGTCGATACAGCCACCCATGTGTCCGAAGGAGCGGTCAAAGCCCTGTCCGTTGGGCATGGTTTCGGGAGTATATCCCAGGTGCCACTTGCCGACATGGGCCGTCTGATATCCTCCCTGCCGCATCATTTCTGCAATTGTCACCTGTTCCGGCGGCATTCCACTTTTGCCATGGTGTGAAGAGACATTTCCCGGAACGCCGGCTCGCCGTGGAAATCGACCGGTCAGCATGCCGGCCCGGGAGGGAGAGCAAACAGGGGCTGAGGCATAGAACTGGGTGAAACGAATCCCCTGATTGGCAATGGAATCCATGTGGGGTGTGATCAGGTCCCTGGAACCATAGCAGTTTACATCAATTGATCCCTGGTCATCGGTGAAGATGAGGATGACATTCGGCTTTTGTGACTTTGGCTCGGCGGATGATACACTTTCAATAAGTAGACTGAAGTTGGTAGCCGACAGGCAAACCAGAAACAGCCACAGGCGAATGAGTTTTGCTGTGTCTATCTTCGCTGAGCGCATGGGAAATCCTGATCTATTTAGAAACTTGGAATTGATCTGATAACTGGATAATGATTGAGGCTTTATTCGTGGGGAGTCTCATCCCAGGCATTCTGAAAGACTTTCTCGCCATGGACCGTATAGGGATTTTGCATGCTGTCCTGATAGACGCCAAGCCCTGCAGTGACACAATGAGCGCCGGCAATGGCGACGTCGGCAATCTGCCTACTATTTCGGATTGCAGCTGCAATGATTTCCGATTCGTACTCGTGACGCTCCAGCATTTCAGCAACTTCCATAATGAAGGTGGTTGCTGAGTCACCATAAGTTTCTTTCCAACCCATAAAGGGGCTGATAAAAGAAGCTCCGGCCCGGGCTGCATGCCAGGCCTGTGCCACGGAAAAGATCAGGGTGGCGTTGGTTCGAATGTTTTGGCTGGTCAATTCACGAATCGCTTTAAAGCCGCCTTCACTGGCTCCCACTTTTATTACGAAGTTGGGGGACATCTGCGCCAGCTTAGCCCCTTCCTCGACAATCTGATCCCAATCCGTGATGTGCGGATTGACTTCGACGCTGACCGGTTTATCAGTGCCGGCAAAAAGCTCTGCGATTTCCTCGATCACCTTTAAAAACGGTTTGCCCGAACTTTTGATATGTTTGGGGTTGGTTGTCAGGCCATCCAGATCCCAGTATTCGAGTCCGTGTCTGATCTCTTCTGTGATGGCGCTGTCCAGAAACAATTTCATTGTGAATTCCTCGGGGGTAGATAAAATGACTAAAACTGCAATCGTGATTGATATAAATTGAAAGCTGTCGCATGGAAGCATCTCTCAAGAATGTCTGTTATTATAGAGTGATCAGATTCCATTATTCCATGCTGCGTTTTTGGATTCTGCCAGAAACCATACCTTCGTAATAACCCAAGTGAACCCCGAGTTAAAGAACCCTCCCCATCATGCCCGCACAATTTCCGGATTACCTGCAGGTTACCCCTGATGAAATCGCCCAGGGAACAAATGTCAAATTCTCCATGGTCAAGGATATGCCTGCGGTAGCTGAGCATATGGCCCATGCGATGCTGAATGTGATTGAGCGGGCCCGGGAAGCGGGCCGTCAGCCGACATTGATTGTACCCGTTGGTCCCGTTGATCAGTATCCCGTGCTGGCTGAGATTCTGAATCAGCGGCAGTATTCCATTCAGGATGTGATGCTGATCAATATGGATGAATATCTGACCGATGATGATCAGTGGGTCGACATCACACACCCCTTGAGCTTTCGCGGTTATATGAATCGGAAGTTTTATGATCTGGTTGATCCCGAACTCGCCCCGCTGCCCGAGAATCGTATCTGTCCGGATCCGAATGATGTGGGGGCCATCCAGCGGGCTATCGACCAGCGGGGTGGTGTGGATGCCTGTTTTGGTGGAATAGGAATCAATGGCCACATGGCTTTCAACGAACCTCCAGAACCAGGTGAAGAGATTTCTGCTGAAGAATTTGCTGCCTATCCCACACGGAATCTGAATCTGACACGAGAGACGAGAACCATCAATTCGGTTACGGTAGGGGGCGAGATCTCAATTATTCCCTGGCGTGCCGTCACCGTCGGGATGAAGGAAATCCTGGCGGCCCGGGAACTGCACTTTTACTGCAACCGTCTCTGGCAGAGTTCGGTCGTCCGTCGTGTTTTACATGGGCCCGTTACCAGTGCCTGCCCCGCTTCGCTCTTGAGAACGCACTCGGATGTATCATTGACGGTAGCGGAGTATGTGTCAGAGTTACCTGACATCCGTTTGCGATAAATTTCTCACGTATCCATAGATTGAGTATTTTCAGATGAAGATTGATTTTGATCAGGAACGAATTCTGGCCGTGGTGGCGCATCCTGACGATGCAGAACTGCTCTGTGCTGGCACTCTGGCACGGGCCAATCAGGAGGGGGCCGCAGTTGGCATCTGTGTCATGTGTCAGGGCGATAAAGGTCAGCCTGATCCTCCTGTTGAGAATCTGGCAGAGGTGCGCCAGGATGAAATGCGGGCAGCTGCGGAGTTGATTGGGGCAGAGCTGTTTTTCGGAGGCAGTCCGGACGGGGCTCTGTTCGACAGTCTGGAACAACGTCGTCAACTGACTGAAATAATCCGCCAGTTTACACCAACCCTGGTGCTTGCTCATTCACAGAGTGACTATCATGCAGATCATCGAGCAGCTTCTGTGATTACCGAGGCGGCAACTTGGTTCAGTGCATCAGCGGGAAACAAAACCAAGTCTCCTGCTTTAATGCAACCACCGGTTCTCTGGTGGATGGATACTGTGAATATGTCGCAGTTTGATCCTCATTTTTATATCGATGTCAGTTCTTTTGTTGAAACCAAGGTCGCGATGTTGAATTGTCATCAAAGTCAGCAGCAGCGAGGCAAAGATGCCAGCTTTTCACCTCTGCAGAACCTCATGTTGCAGCAGTGCGTTGCCCGCGGTGCACAGTCCGGTGTCGCGTCTGCGGAAGCGTTTCGCAGTCATACGGCCTGGAAACGCTGTGCTGCCTGGTGAGTTCTGGTACCTGATTACATCAGGCCGAATCGCTGTGCATCTCGCTGTCGAGAAGGGCCAATGTACTGAAAGCTGGCGGTCAACCTGCCACGACTCGAAGCGATGACTTGTTTTCGCTGTTTTTCAAACCCAGCCTGCCTCTGAACAGTGGATGGTTTCCGGGTCATTTTCCACAAGCGAGAACGGGCGCGGTGGCGGATCATGGCGGGATGGCCGGTGACACTTGTGTAACGGTGCTTGCAACTGTAGAGCGATGCTACGTATTCGCTCAAAGCATTTCCGATACCCACTCCCTGAAAGTCCGGTAGACAGACCGTGCGGTGCTCACGGTAGGAAGGAGATTTTGGGTGTGGAAAATACATCACAGCAGTAAAGGCAGCTGGTTGTTCTTCAACAAGTGCCACAAAACAATTGGCAGCCTGGTGAAGGGAAGCGTCTAAATAGTGATGTTTGTGGAACAGGTGCCACGCATCTCGATGCACGTTAACAATTCTAAGGGAGATTGAGGGCCGTGGTTGCCTTTCGCACCTCCATTGGAAATCATCCAGTGCCGGCTGGTAAATCCAGTCAGGATTCAGCCAGTCGATAATATCATAATGGCAGGCCACCGCGACCAGTTGTTGATCACGGCGACGAACTGTTTTGGCGATCGCACAGCTGCCAGTGCGGGCGACCGTGCGATCGATGACGGAAGTGAATTCATCAATTACGACCAGTTCGGAGAGTTCCGCCAGAGCCCGAGCCATTCTGACACGAAATTGCTCTCCGTTGGATAACACATGATACGGACGAAGCCAACCGGGGGGAGATGAGAATCCAACTGATGAGAGCAGACTGGAGATTTCTTTGATGCCCATCTTTTGCGGAAAGGCATCGATAATGCACTTCTCGCTGGGCCAGTCGAAATCATCGACGAACTGATCTTGAAACAGTTCTGTGGCGATGGTCGTCTTGCCACACCCAGAGGGTCCTACGATCAGACCGATGTTCCAGGGACGCTCAGAAAGTGGAAGTTCTACACACCATTGCTCACGACTTCGAATTTCTGCTGCGAGTCCGAACATCCCTTCCAGTTGCATTACACGCGGAGTTCGAACAATAGGCGATTCCCTTATGAGATCCAGACGCGACATTGATATCCTTCTGATTTCAGATATTCCAGAAGTGTGAGTTGCTCTGCTTCAGCTTTGCAGTCAACCAGGACTGAGAATCGTTCGGTGAGTAGTTCAGTTTCATCAACTCCGGATTCTTGCTCAGGTAATTGCAGGGATGAGGATTTCAGATTCTGAAGCAACCCCTGCAGGTCTTCCGATTCTGTAGTTATTGACTCAATCAGAGCATTGAGTGCGGATTGATCAGTCTCCGCCAGGCTGGTGATCGAGTCAAACGTCGCCAGGACCTGATCAGCTTCCGGGGCTGTCAGATCTGAAATCAGGCAGGGAATCTTTGCATCATCTGCGATATTGGCCCGCAGATGACCGTCGATCAATTCGTATGTTCCGTCACCACAATCCCGAACCAGACAAGCTGCTGCGAATCCAATCTCATTTAAGATGGTACGCAGCGCTGTTTCCTGGGCTGCGGGATGGGTCCGCCAGTTTCGGGAGTTAGGGATCAATTGGGAGGCTTTAATTCGCCTGAAACTTTTGATGCGATCTTTGATTTCCATAGGTCGGGTCTTTAGTCGTGTTACAGACAATCCAGACAGCGATTAGAATCGTTTCGCTGTCGAATCTGATCTTTGTGATAGTCAGCTTTAAAAATGGGGCCGCCACAACGGGCACAGAATGAAATAAGTTCGTGTTTGACCAGCACCGAATTGACGACCAGTTCCGGGTATTCCGCTTGCGCGATTTTGGCTGCCAGCACATGAGTTTGTGCTTCCCGATCCAGACGTTTCACCGGGTGTCCATTTTTTTCTCGTGCCAGATAGACAGTAAATTGAGGCATGAGTAGTACCTTTACCTTTCTGAATTTAGATGATTCCAAGACAGTCCATACAGGTTATTTTAGACTTAATTGGTTTCCTGTCTTGGGGTGCATTCAGTCAGGAGTGTTGATTGAGAACTACTGGGATAACTTACTCTACCAGTTCCAGATTGAAGAGCGTGTCCTGATCGACGGGTATCACGATCTCATCTGTCGTGGGTGGTTTTGGTCGTAACGCATCCGCGATCAAGTAACCGCCGACCGGCACACCGATTCCGGTTGCCAGCAGTCCAGCTCCCACAGCCAGCCGGGCGAATGTCCCAGCCGCATTACCTGTTGGGGGAAGATATTGATGTGTGACGCTGCTGTAATCTCCGATGTGCATGTCTTCGCCCTCAGGACGATTGTTATCTACAATTTCTTTGCCCAGCAGTTTTTCCCGGGTGGACATCACCAGGGAATCGACGCTGTCAAAGCGTCTCGCTGTCTGTCTCAGGTTTTCCGCTCGTTCCCCCACTTTCACGCCCCACCACATCTGCGCCAGTTTTTCCTTCCAGCTTGTCGGCTGCGTGGTTTCGTCTGTCATTAGTTTCGCTCCAGGAATCGATCAACTCGCCGAACGTTCCGTTCTGGAACGCCCGGTCGAGCTCATTGTTTTCGTTAATCAGGCGATCATGAAACAGCGTTGTTTGCCTGATGAGTTCTTCCAGGGGGTCGGTCATCAGCTGGCCTGCGACGGACCTGCGGGAGTGACTTTGCTGGCGACTTCACGAATGCCGACCGCTTCGTCGAGCGTTACCATCCGTTTGTTTTCCAGGTAGTCGTAATCCACGATTTTCTGAACCGTCACAAAGTTATTCTGCGCGACGGTTCCGGTCTGCATAAGTTGCGTCAGCATGTGATTGGCAACATTGTCGGATAAATCCACAGCCATTTCCTTTTCTCCTTTTTCCTGAATGGGAAGTTTCACTTCTAAAATATCGCCGTCCGGCATGAATTCGCCTCACTTGTTAACGGCCTTGAAACGTAATTTGATAGGTTGACCGAGTTGATAACTCTGTTCCTGTTTGACCGATCCGTCTGCACCGATGAGTTGAACGGGAATCTGAGTCTGTTTCAGTTGAGTGATCTGTTGTTTCAGTCTGGTAATCTCGGACTCCAGTGCAGCAAACTTTTCGTTGTGATTGATTTCTGGTTGTTGCGAGGGTGAAGCGGGATCTGTTTTCCGATTCACAGGTGATTTGCAATGGGGGAGTCTTCCATACAGATTGATAAGTCTATCTCGAATCAGCATGCTGTCCGTGTAGATGGTGTGAGTCTGGTCATGCCCTTTAATGATGCCTACGATCTGTCCATTGACAAGAATAGGACCTCCGGAATCTCCTTTTGCGACCAGTCTGGAAAAGCAATGCCCGCGGCGCGTTACCAGGATGCGGGCTCGCAGGGATTTGAGGTTGTAAACTCCGTTTGAGTATCCGTAAGCGATTGCCTCCATTCCATCTATCGGTTGAGTGTCCGAAAGTATGAAACAGTGTGATGCGGGAATTCTTTGGGTTTCCAGGATGGCATAGTCAATCTCCTCTTCATATCGCTTGAAAACGACCCGGGCTTCCCACCAGGTTCCACCATAGCCGACATGAATGGTTCGTGCCTGAATGACATTGTGCGCGGCAGTAATGTAAACGGAGCGGTCCTCGATATTTCCTACGAAAGCACAGGCGCCGGTGCCGACGAGCTGGTGACAGCCTTGAGAGGTGCAGTTTGTCTCTGTTGTTCTGACAGCGAGTGCCTGGGCGTGCAGGCAGGATGTAGACAACATGACGAGCAGGAAGTGGATGAATCTCACCATTGGAGGTACCTGTTAAAAAACAAGAGAAAGTAGTGCCACGGGTTGAGCGGGACTTTACCTGGTGCCCAGTGAAAGGCGGCGACTCCGAACAGCCTGACGCGACGGTAATAAATGTTTGCCATAAACTTGCCGAGATCGCAGCGGCGCAGATTACGATACAGGGCCGCATCAGCGCGTGCCCGGTCTCGTTTACATCTTCCCAACTGGTAGGCGTAATCATGCCAGTGACAGGCGGGTCTGAGATCAACGCCTCCCCACTGGTCCGGAGAATAATTACAGCCGTTCGAGACAAAGTCTGCAGGAGGTGTCGGGCCTTCCATCTGTTTCGTCAGTGATTCAGGCAGATCTGAGAGATGAATCTCGGGCATTAGTGCTCCCCAAATACGCGGTCTTCCATGCGGCTGATCCGTCGTTCGTGTGAATTGACCATTTCTATTAACAGCTCTTTATTCGCATCGAGTTTTTCGTCGATCTGAATCAACTGGTGGCTGTGTTCGATGAGTGTCTTGGCGGTCCAGGTGATTGCTCCCACTCCCCCAGCCACTATGGGAGAAAACACACAAGCGATGACCCAGGCAGGAATGAACAGTCCTTTTTGAGGTTGTACGGGCATTCGACTCTCTAAGATTCAAAAGTCAGTGAATTGGGTGATTATCGAAGAGAGAGTATCATCCGGATCGGCGTGACGCAGACAAGCTTGATCTACATAAAAAAAGCACCTGTTGTTGCTCAGAACAACAGGTGCGGATCGTTCACGTTATGGAAGAAGAATGGCGGTCGATAATGCAGGCGGACCAATACGGTCAGCTGTCGTTAGTTTCCCGCTTCAGTGGGAATTCGCTGACAGAAAGTTGCTCTTGTTTCACTGTTTGTAGTCGATGCCAGCCTTCTGTAACCAGAGTTTCCCTCAGTCGGGCTTCGTCTGGATCCAGCTCTCGTTTATCGAAAGGCCCTTCTACGGTGACGGGAGTAAATTGCTCATCGACGATAAATTGTGCGAGAGCGGGATTGCAGCGGATATGATACTCGGGTTGCTCCTGAAGTTCTGCTTCTTGAACTTCGCCGATAATATAGCGCAGGTAGAGCCCGCTGTCTTCGATATTCTCGACTTCTTCACCACAAACTATGCAGAGATAACCCTGATCGCATCTGGCCATGATGTTGACTTACATATTGATTAAATAAAACGGAGAACATTCAGTAACCACCGACTGGCTGCTGAAACTTCTGTTTTATTGTAAGTGGGCTTCGTGTGCAGAGTGAAGAGTGGTCAGGATGTTTTGAGATATTCTTTCAGGTTGGCGATCTCTTCCAGAAGTACTTCTAGGAATTCAGAGGCAGCCTCTTTATTGTCAGTCTCCATGATATCTCTTACTGACTGCCTGATTTTTTGAGTGGGCGAATAGAGGTCAAGTGTCACTTCAGTGTTGGAAGAATGAATGACATTCAGTGACATGTCATTCAGCTCCTGCTTAAGCTCATCCTGGTCCAGGGGTTTGAACATGATCCGGGAGAATCCCAGTTCCTTGGCCAGTTTGATCCGTTGCAGATTTCGATCCTGAGCATTGTTCTCAGGACGTACTGCGGTCATCAG
The DNA here is from genome assembly GCF_040219335.1 of Gimesia sp. Lineage (NCBI taxonomy): Bacteria > Pseudomonadati > Planctomycetota > Planctomycetia > Planctomycetales > Planctomycetaceae > Gimesia > Gimesia sp. The sequence continues at coordinate 228,120 of NZ_JAVJSQ010000010.1, forward strand.
GATAAATTGTGGTGCAGGGACCACACCATGGTCAGAGTAACGTTCCAGCTGCTGTGCTTTCTGAAACAGGTCGACACCATCCATGCCGCTCATCACAAGGTCTGTCAGAACGACATGAATCTCATTATCAGATTGCAGTAGTTTAATCGCCTCAAAACCGGACGCCGCCATCACCGCAGTGAAACCAATTTTCTCTACCAGCCGCGCATAATAGTGACAAGAGTATCCAATATCATCGACAACAAGAACTTTCATCGACCTGCCTGAACGGTTGGGAGAATGAAAAATGTATCACCCGTCAATCAACAAAAACAGATGAGCATTTTTACTGTGAACAAAATATGAATGAAATTTAATATTTATATATAAACCAAAAGTTTGAATCGTCATTTGAAGGTTTTTCCCTGCATGAGAATTACTGAATTACCACTCACGGGTCTAAGAAACCCCCTGAATTTACGGTAAAATGCTATAAATGCGTCACGATCTTATTCATCGAACCTGTATGTCTGACTAAAACAAAAAATTCTACATCGAGGTCCTGAATTATGTTGATAAATTGACACACAACTCCACTCTATTAGATTCAGATTTGCCGTCGGTTGGGATTCTTAATCGGAGTATATTGTCGCAATTGATTTCCCGTAGAGGTATTGAGTGTGTTATCAGTAGCGAACAGATTTGCACAATTACGATTCCCGCTGTTTCTGACTGATCCAGAAGTCGTGCGCATCAACGATCACATTGCTGCCGAATTTGAAGTAGGGAATTTCGGATTCTTTCAAAAGCTCTTTGAAATTCTTTTCCGTCATCCCGAACAACTGAGCCCAGATTCTACTGCTGAACTTGCCAGTTTGCGGAAAGGCTCCAGGCGATTGCGCGAGGTTGTTTACGAGGTCGAAAGCGAACCGATCAGATTCAATGTACTTGTTTGATTCCGTCATGAGATCAAAGCCTGACATTTTTTACCGCGTCATATTCCTGACAATGACATAGTTGATGGCGCATATCTCTCACGCAGTGCATGACAAGCACGTAAAGCGAAAGAGTGAGTGAAAGCGAGGATGCAGCGATCAAATATGCATCTAAGAGATCACGCGATAAAATTAGCGACACCTACAGCGGTCGCCCCGCGGCTGCCCCCAGGCAGAAATGGAAGTGTGGATTTACCACTCTCAGACAATAAAAACATTGTACCAGCGGTTCCTGTACAAAGCAATATACGGTGTTGATTTTTTGGGGAATTATATCAGGCAGAATAGTATAAAAAATGCCTGAAAAACAGGGGTGAAACGGCTGTGGGAACCTGACCGTTGCAATAAGGTCAGAATTCCAGATGAAACATGGGCTAACTCTTATATAATCGGTCTGAACCAGCTTGAATCGACTGTTCCCGATTGGATGAGCTCACTATGTTGCACCCGGAATTTCTGAACTCGCTTTCGCGTCGTGCCTTCTTTTCTACTTCTCTTGCAGCGGTGTCCTTCAGTCGACTTTCTTCTCTGCAGGCGCGACTCAACAAGGCTCCCAAGGCACAAATTGCGATCACGTTTGATCTTGAAATGAGTCGCATGTATCCAAGCAGAGAGATGCTGGAGTGGGATTACCAGAAAGGAAATCTGAATCAGGAAACGAAAGACTATTCGCTGAAAGCAGCTCAGATTGTCAGCGAACTGGGAGGTAAGGTCCATTATTTTTGTGTCGGACGCGTACTGGAACAGAAGGATGTGCAGTGGATAAAACAGATTTCTGAGTTGGGACACCCGATTGGCAATCATACCTATGACCATGTCAACGTCTGGGCAACGGAACCTGCAAAAACACAATTTCGCTTTACGCGATCTCCCTGGCTGCTGGGAGGTAAAACTGCAGCCGAGGTAATACAGCACAACGTTCGGATCACGACCGAAGCGATGCAGCAACGGTTGAATATCAAGCCGGACGGCTTTCGAACACCCGGCGGTTCCAGTACCGGGCTCGATCAACGGGAAGATTTGCAGAAGCTGCTGCAGTCAGAAGGATTTCAATGGGTCAGTTCCAAATATCCCCGTCACAAATATAGTGAGCCGGGGACGGAACCCCAGCAGGAAATATTTGATTCTATTCTGGAAGCACAACGGTCTGCACAGCCTTATGTCTATCCAACGGGTCTCGTCGAAATTCCCATGAGCCCGATCAGTGATGTGGGGGCCTTCCGAACAAGCCGCTGGAAACGAAAGTTCTTTTTGAAATCAGTCGAGTTGTGTGTGCAGCAGGCGATTGAACAGAAGCTTGTTTTCGATTTTCTATGTCATCCTTCCATCATGTATGTTGAAGACCCCGATTTCGAAACGGTGAAGCTGATCTGCAAACTGGTGCAGCAGGCGGGAGACCAGGCAGAAATTGTGGGACTGAGTGAAATTGCCGGGCGCTACCGGGAACAGCAACACTGAGGTTATTACAAGGAGTCATCCTGATATGAAGTTTCTAACCCTCATGGCTTTGAGCGTTATCAGTTACAGTCTGGTACTCCACCCGCTGTGGGCTGGTGACGAGCCTCGCATATATCATAACACATTGCAGTCGATTAAAAATGCAAAGCCCTTGCTCGCGGATCATCCCGAATTCGTGCAACCTATTGAAGAGTTACGCCGTTTCGAATCTCCACTGCTGGTCGATGATGCCGATGCAGATCTTTCGGTCCGCGCATGGCGATTTTCTTATAATGCCCGGGGAATTATCGAAATGCCGAATCGGATTTCGATTCAGAAGACCGCAGTGATCATGGTTCATCCCTGGGGGATTGATGACGGTCAGGGGTGGCAGACACCAGAACCAGCGGGCGCTGCGGATTTCTGTACTCCCGAAAAGAATCATTTAGCAGGTCGGCACACGCGGGAAGTGATAGATCCCTTTCTGAAGCGAATGCGAAAGCAGAATGCGCTGATCATGTACAGCCTGATTGGAAAAGTGGATCCGATCCGAAAAAAGTTGTATCGCACTTTCGATTACAATCCAACAGCAGAGGAACGCGCACAGGCACGCAAGGATCTGGCTCAACAACTGAAAAGTCTGCCTTATCGGGGAAAACCGTTGCCTGCTAAAATAACACTCTCGCAGGAACAGCCTGTGATTGATTACTTCAAGCAGTTTTCTGGATTGAGCGCAGGCGACCACTTTAATGGGAAGGGGTTCTGGGAAGTACCGGTGCCTGTGACTGCCGACATTACGGTCCACGATGAAGATGTCCTGATCTTCGACCGGGAAGGCTATGCACCTCTGAAAGAATTTTTAAAGAAGCAGGGGATTCGCCATGTGCTGTTAACCGGTTATGCGACAGACATGTGTTTCTGTAAAACGACTGCCGGCTACGAAAATTTATCTCAAGACTTCAATGTCTTTCTGGTAGGTGATGCGACGCTGGCGACCTTCCCGGCGAATTCTTCACCTCGCTATGCAACTAATGCCCACATTTCATTTGCCTCTCTGAATCATCTGATAACGCAGGTCTCCTGGATCAAACCGATCAACTCTGATTGAGAGAATGCGAGATCTGTTTTCTGGAATCTCTGAATCTGATCGAAGTTCTCAGCGAGAGTGGCGGTCTGATCGGGTTCATTTTAGAATGATCTGCTTCTGAATTTCGCTCGCCATTCAAGAAAGACGCTCTACATGTCAGACGATAGTGCCGTTGTTGATGAAGAACTGGTTCCCGATGATGTCATCCCACACCAGTCCCTGCCTCCGTTGAAGTATCGCGATCTGCCTGCCGCGATTTCCTGGAAAAAGATGATTGGTCCCAGCATCATGCTGGCTGGCTTGTCATTGGGGTCCGGTGAGTTTGTACTCTGGCCTTATATCACTTACAAAACCGGCTTCATATTTTTCTGGGCCTGTCTGCTGGGAGTGATGACTCAGTTTTTTATGAATATGGAAATCGAACGCTGGACGCTGGTGACCGGCGAAAGCGCGATTACCGGGTTTTGTCGATTGAACAAAAACTGGGCCTGGATCATGCTGCTGTTGAATATTGTCCCGTGGGCCTGGCCCGGTTGGGCCACGGGAGCGGGAACCATGCTGAGCTGGACGTTTCTGGGCCCGGAGACAATCGCTGCAGCGCAACTGGATCCTGCGCCAGCGCAATTCGATCTGTCGAAGGTCTCTGAGAAGGCGAGTTATTCTTCGGATTCAGGCTCACTACAGTGGCGCGGAACCATGAGTGAGCCGGAGCGTGATGAATTAAGTCTGGCCTTTCAGCAGAATGAGATTCCGGATCAGTCGGCGCTGATCTTTCAAAACATTCAGCAGGGAACGGATCTCAAGTACGAGGCGAAGTATAGCGCATTTTTGGGGATTGCGGGGCTGTTGCTGGTGGGGGTTGTCCTGACCACCGGACCTGTGGTGTACAATACGGTAGAGAAGATTCAGATCTTTCTGGTGGGTATGATTTTCGTGATCGCTGTCATTCTGGGGATCTATCTCATCCAGCCTTATGCAGTGACCGCCATGCTGGAAGGGGCCGTCAGTATCGGCAAAATGCCTGACCCCTCCAGCGGTCTGGGAACGATGGCATTGCTGGGGGCGTTGGCTTTCGCGGGTGCCGGGGGAACGATGAACCTGGGGCAGAGCAACTTCATCAAAGACAAAGGCTATGGAATGGGGAAGTACATTGGCCGCATTACAAGTCCGATTACCGGACAGGAAGAGGCGGTCAGTGAAGTCGGCTATCATTTCAAGCATACGCCGGAAAATCAGGAACGCTGGAAACAGTGGTGGCGAGCAGCCAATATCGAACACTTTTTCAGTTTCTTTTTGACGTGTCTGGCCTGCCTCGTGTTACTCTCTCTGATATCGTATTCCCTGTTTTATGAGGCCAATGGCCAACTTCGGGAGGGCATGGATAAGTTTGGTGAAGGACTGAATTTTATCTGGGGCCAGGCGATGCTTCTGGAAGCAAAATTGGGGAACACGTTCAAGCTGCTGTTTCTGTTGATGGGGGTGGCGATTCTGCTGACTACGGAGTTGGGGGTACTGGATGCGACGGCCCGCATCTCTGCGGATATTCTCAAAGTCAATTATTTGCGGGATAACGAACATTGGTCTCTGAGCAAACTCTACTATTTCTTCCTGTGGGGAGAGATTCTGTTAGGTTCCGTGATTCTGCTCTACGGATCGATTAATCCGCATTTCAGTCAGCCTTTGTTTTTGATTAAAACTTCCGCTGCCATGAATGGCGGCGTGATGTTCCTGTATTCGATGATCCTGTTGTATATGAATTCGAAAATTCTGAGTCGCAGTATCAGCACCAGCCCGCTAAGATTTGTCGCAATGGTCTGGGCTGCTGCCTTTTTTGGTTATTTCAGTCTACAGGCATTTCAGATGCAGATCATTCCTTACTTCTTCCCACACAGTTGACCCCTGATTTCCTCACGTAACACCTACCATTGATTTCGGATTCCTGTTCATGTCAGATTATGTTAAATCTTGTGCCCCATTTCTGTTGATGAGATTTTCCTGTTTCGTTTTGCTCTGCACTTCGATCATCGCCGGAGTGGTGAGCGGTTCCGATATTCAGGCTGCCACTCACTATGTCAATAACCAGACGGGTAGCGATGAGTTTGATGGACTTTCAGCGAAAACCGCTGTGGCAACGATTGCCCGGGCGATCGCACTTTCCAAAACCAGCGACCGAATCGAACTGGCGAATACAGGCATTGTCTACCGGGAATCGATGCTGTTTCGCAGGCTGGGGGGAGCTCCGAATCGACCATTTGTGGTCGAGGGAAATGGTGCGGTTATTTCAGGCCTCAGGTCGCTCCCACCGGAACAATGGAAATCGACGGGAGAGGGAGTCTACGTCTTACAACTGGATCAGACTCCGTACGGAAATCCGTTTCTGGTATCAGCAGGGAAACGTCTGCCTGCTGCCAGAAATCGAGAAGCTCTGAAAGAGGGGGAGCATTACTGGGATCGAGAGTCTCACAGGGTCTATTTGCATTGCACAGCAGGAAAGCGACCTGTCGACTACAAGCTGGAGGCGACGTTGCAGGTCAGCGGATTGACTCTGACCAGTGCCAGCTACATTTCCTGCCAGAACCTGATCGCGGAACATTTTACGAATGATGGGTTCAATATTCATGGAGACTGTCGCGGCATTCGCCTGGAGAATGTAGTTGCGCGCCACAACGGCGATGATGGTATTTCCATTCATGAAGCGGGTGGACTCATTGTTCAGAACGCTTATGTCCATGACAACTTCTATGGTATTCAGGATGTCAACGCGTCCCGTTCTGTTTATAACGGAGTGCTGGCAGAAAAGAATCAGGTGGGCGTCAGTCTGGTGGGGGGGTACCATTCACTGGTGGACTGTCAGGTCCGCAAAAATACACAAAAAGAAATTGATATTGCCGGCGCGGTGCCACGCCACCTGATTGGTGGTGAACAGAATCTTCTGGCCCGGACGATTCTATTTGCTCAGAATGTGTCCGTGTTTGGAGAGGGAAGCGCGGTGGGGCTCAGTGTCCGTAATGGTGCTCATGCGATTGTTGAGCATACCGTGATCACAGGTACCAGAACTGGCGTATCCATAGATGCGCAAAGCCATGGTCATCTGACTCTGACGGCGGTCAGCAAATGTGACACGATTCTGGACCTGCGGACTAAAGACTGTTTCCTGGATTATAATCTGTATGGCGTCGGTCGGTTCCGCTGGATGGAAACTGATTACAGTGCCGATCAGTGGGCGGCGTATCAGGCCGCTTCGCAACAGGATCAGCACTCTCGAATCGAGCAAATATCAGTCTCAGCAGACGGGCTGGTCAGCACCCCTGGAGAAGTATTGCTTTATTCAGAGCGGAAGCAGACCGTCGGACCAACGGCACCGTTCACGCTTTCATTTTCACAGGATTAGCAACATTCCAGATGTACGGCGATCCGCTGACGCCTGATCTGCAGGCGTACTTGCCTGTATTTGTCCCAAATTCGCTATTTGGAAGGGGGTGAGATAGGGATTGCCTCATTTTCAGCGATCTTACATAATACAGGCGAGCTGACGAGGATTGTCAAATTCCAGTCCCTTAACTGTTTACGCCAAGACTGGCAATCTTTCAGTCACAGGTCCGTATTTGAATATACATCTGGAAGTTCCACTCATTGAAAGAGCGTTAATATGCCCATTTATCAAGATAACTCTGAAACAATCGGTCGGACCCCTCTGGTTAAGATCAACCATTTGACGGAAGGGTTGAAGGCGACAATCCTGGCCAAAGTTGAAGGTCGAAATCCGGCGTACAGTGTTAAGTGTCGCATTGGTGCGAACATGATCTGGGATGCGGAAAAGAGCGGAAAACTGAAGCCTGGAATGCAGGTGGTGGAGCCGACCAGTGGTAACACCGGCATCGCACTTTCCTTCGTCTGTGCGGCCCGCGGTTACAAGTTAACCCTGACCATGCCTGATTCCATGTCCGTAGAACGGCGATTGATGCTGAAAGGATTCGGTGCCAATCTGGTACTGACACCTGGGGCTGACGGGATGAAAGGCGCGATTCAGAAAGCAGAAGAACTGGCCGCCAGCCCGGAATTCTTCATGCCACAACAGTTTGAAAACCCGGCGAATCCGGAAATTCACTTCAAAACCACAGGTCCTGAAATTCTCAAGGATACCGAGGGCCAAGTCGATTATATTGTCGCTGGGGTGGGGACCGGTGGAACAATCACAGGTATTTCGCGGTATCTGAAGACGGACCAGGGGCTCGATGTGAAATCGGTGGCAGTCGAGCCGACGAGCAGTCCGGTTCTGTCTGGTGGTGAGCCCGGAAAACATAAGATACAGGGGATCGGAGCCGGGTTTATTCCCGGCAACTGCGATACCTCATTGATCGATGAAGTGATCCAGGTTACCGACGATGAAGCCTTCGAAATGGCTGGTCTGATCGCCAAAAAAGAAGGGATCACCTGCGGCATTAGTTGTGGTGCAGCGATGCATGCTGCCCTGGAGATTGCCAAACGCCCCGAAGCAGAAGGCAAAACCATTGTTGTAATTCTGCCCGATTCGGGTGAGCGTTACCTGTCGACGCCCTTATTTGATGAGGCGCGTTAATCTACGGACCAGGTGGCAAGTGGTTGTCAGACCATGGGTTCGCGGATCGCTCAGGTTACGTGAACCCTGTACAGATCAATTCGTGCGCAGTTGGAGTGCCTGTTGAGTGGCAGCCAGCGGTTCAGGTCTGTATTCTTCACTAATCCTGCAGCAGCCAGAACCTGGGTCAGTATCTGGTGTCTAGCGGACAGAACCTGCAGTTTCGGGTCATCGTGCGGGACCTTTTACATCGACAAATCATGATATTGGATGGTTAGCTATGCGTTTTGAAACAAAGTGTGTTCATACCGGAGTCGACAAGGACAGTACTTTTAACAGCTGTACAACTCCGATCTATACTTCCTCGACTTTCTACTGGGACAGCCTGGAGAGTCACAAAGGATTCGATTACACACGTAGCGGAAACCCGACGCGAAGTGCGATGGAAGAGAACATCGCAGCTTTGGAGGGAGGCGTCAGCTGTCGTGCTACTGCCACTGGTATGGCTGCCATCACGCTGGTCCTGCATCTGTTTAAACCCGGCGATCATATCATTGCCGGCGATGACATTTACGGTGGAACCTACCGACTGTTTGCAGATGTCTTCACCAAATGGGGGATTAAATTCTCCTTCGTCAAGATGGGTGACATTGAAAACGTTCGTGCGGCCATTACTCCGGAAACCAAGGCGATCTGGATTGAGACACCCAGCAATCCGCTGTTGAATCTGGTCGACATCCAGGCTGTGACGAAAGTAGCAGCCGAGACAGGCTCGGGAATCATTACGATCGCAGATAATACTTTCTGCTCTCCTTATCTGCAGCGGCCCATTGAATATGGAGTCGACATTGTTCTGCACTCGACGACGAAGTATTTGAACGGCCATTCCGATGTGGTGGGAGGCTGTGTGATTTCGCGGACAGATGAGCTGGCTGAGCGGGTCGCATATATTTCCAATGCACTGGGACTGGGATGTTCTCCCTTCGATGCCTGGCTGGTGTTGCGCGGGGTCAAGACCCTGGGAGCACGTATGGAGGCTCATCAGCGGGGAGCGATAGCTCTGGCACAGATGCTGGAAGCACATCCCAAAGTGGAACGCGTCTATTATCCGGGACTGGAATCGCACCCCCATCATGAGCTGGCGAAACGTCAGCAGAGCGGCTTTGGCGGGATGCTGAGTTTCGATGTTAAAGACGGGCGTCCGGTTGCCGAAAAAGTGATGCTGAACTCCAAGCTGTTTCTGCTGGCCGAATCACTGGGTGGCGTCGAGTCTCTCATTGAATACCCGGAGAGCATGAGCCATGCTTCCATGACTGAAGCGGCACGCCGTGAGGCGGGTATCACTGAAAAGACCGTTCGAGTATCGGTAGGGATTGAAAACCCGGATGATCTGGTGGCAGATTTGAAGCAGGCTTTGGACAGCTGATAATCACTCATTCCTGCTCGAACTGGAATCAGGCGGCAGACTTCTCTGCGCTCCTGTGAGAGTCTGCATTTTCTTAGAGAAGTGTATCGACAGCGCGTGTCATGCGCGTTTCTGATATGATATGATGACCTGCTGAATTCTGATGGTCATTCAGCAGACACTCTACTTCGAACCTGTATCAGTACGCTGTTTTCCGAGAGAGCTGCCCGTCCGCCAAATACCCATCCTGGAAACCAAGAAGGCCGAGGTTATGAGTATTGATCCCTATGATCCCTGTCCCTGCAACAGCGGGAAAAAATATAAGTTTTGCTGCCACTCGATTGGAGACGAGGTCAGCAAAATATCGCATCTGCATGAGACTCATCAGACGGCGACAGCATTGCAACTTCTGGATCGCCTGAAGAAGAAATATCCCGAACAACCTTTGAGCTACATTACTGAAGCTCAGATCCTGATGGCTGAACGACGCTTTGAAGACGCGCTGGTTCCATTAAACGAATGCCTGGAGCGAGAACCGGATCATCCCGCCGCCCATTCTCTGCTGGCGACCTCTTCCTTTCTGGCGCATGGATACAAGCAGTCTCAGAAAACCATTTACACGGCGTTTCAGAAGTGCGCCGCCGTTGATGTCAGTCTGGCGACTCCCCTGGCGATCAGTATCGCGATTGCCCTGCAGATGCGTGGCTATTACCTGGCAGCCCGGGAGCATTTTGCCCTGGCAATGCGTGTGGCCTCACAGGAGTATCAGCAGAACCTGTTTATGAACCTGCTGGAGTTTGACGGGGATGATCAAATCCCGTATCAGTTCCGGGGAGTGCATGTCCTGGAACGCTGCCCTCTCGAAGACAGCGAACAGCAGACTACTTTTGAGAAGGCACAGCGTCTGGCAAATCTCGGATGTTATCGCTCCGCTGCAGGGTTGTTTAAACAGCTGGCAGAAGCGACCGGGCTGGTCATCCTCTGGAAAAACGCAGCCTTCTGTTATGCCTGGGCAACCGATGAAGTAAAAGCCGCGGAGCTGTTTCATCAGGCTGCGAAACTGGAATCGGAATTTGCAGATGCCGTCGAGCTGGAAACACTGGCGCAGCTGCTGGATCTGAATAACACGGCTGAAGTTGTTAATTCCATCGAAAAGATTTACGAAGTCGAATCGCTTGCGAAATTCCTGGGCCTGCTGGATCAGCACCCGCAGGTTTTAAGAGGCAATGTTCCACCACCACAGGATCAGGAGGAGACGACTCCTGTTGCGTATTATCAAATCCTCAACACCGAACTTGATGCCGAATCCCGCGGCGAAGCGATCGCTCTCGAAAATGTCCCCACGGTAATTGGTGATATTGATGTCTTTGATGCAGATCGCCAGCTGGGGCATCATGCGAGCATCCGACTGTATGCCTACGAGGGTGACCAACTGACGCAAGCGGAAGAGATTTTCGCAGACGCTCTCGGGAAAGACGGGAAAACTGAGTGTGGCCTGCAGGAGCTGGAACCGGAAAGTGAAGATGCGGGGACTCCGCTGTCACCTGTGCCTACTGAGCAGTGGCCTCTCTTTTTCCGCTGGAGCTTCCCTCAGAAAATGCCCATTCTCAAACGACGGGAACTGGAAGCGGAGCAGTGGAAAATACTGCTTTCCAAGACGTGGCCGGGAACTCCCCTGGCGGGACTGGATGGGAAAACGCCTGTTGAAGCGGAGAAGGATGAGAGTCTCAAAGTTTCACTGACCGCGGCCGTGTATGTTCTGGATGCACAGACACTTTCGCTAGGACATTTCCTGGACTTTGCAGAGCTGTCTCCCGCGCTGGAAGTTTCCGAGCTGCCTGCGCTGGAGATTGACGAGTCGTCCCAGTTCAATACCTGTTCCTCAATGACCCAGAACCGAATTCCGGTTAAGGAATTGAGTGATCGGCAATTGATGTATATCTTCAATCGGGCTTTATTAATTCGGCATCCCCGTTTTCTGTATGATGTGTTGATCGAAGTCCTCAGCCGGGATGAATGCAAAAAAGAAGTCGACCTGGATCGCGTTTACACTACGCTGACAGAGATTTGTCATAAGAAGAATCAGCGAGAAGAGATGTTGTCCTGGATTCACAAAGGTCAGGAAAACGCGCAGGCGAGTCAGGCGTTTGAGAATGAACTCCAGTGGAAGATGCGTGAGTTGTCTTTCCGGTTGGAAGATACATCTGATCCAGGGCTCTCTGATTTCATGAAAGAGATCTGGGACAAATATGGGAAAAAGATGCCTCAGATCAGAGAGTACCTGAAGGCATTCGCGCAGGCCTTTGATCTGGATCTTCCCTGGATGAAAGAATCGTCACTGTTGGATACCGGAGATCTGACAGGCAATGTTTCCAGCGAGGGGATCTGGTCGCCCGGTGAAGCGACTCCCGAGGCAGATTCTGGTTCGGGATCGAAGCTCTGGCTACCGGGCCAATCATAATCAACAGGAGCTGATTCTGCGGGGCAGGATCAACTCAATGCTGTTACCTGAAGTAAAGCGATTTAGGCCGTGGATCCGATCAGTCAGTTTTCCAGTCCTGAAGCAGTCATGCAGCGTGCCCTGGAACTGGCCCACCTGGGGCAAGGTTTTGTAGAACCCAACCCCGCTGTGGGCTCGGTGATCGTAGATGATCGGCTACAGCTGCTGGGGGAAGGCTATCATCAAAAGTGTGGTGGTCCCCATGCCGAAATCCACGCGCTTCGAATGGCAGAGGACAAGGCCAGGGGGGCGACTGTTTATGTGACCCTGGAACCCTGTTGCCATCAGGGAAAGACCGGCCCCTGTTCTCAGGCATTGATACAGGCAGGTGTGAAAAAAGTTGTGATTGCGATGCGCGATCCTGCCCCGCATGTGGACGGTGGTGGAATCGCTGATCTCAAAGCAGCCGGGATTGAAGTCGAAGTCGGACTTTTAGAAGAAGAAGCACAGCGACTGGTGAGGCCTTTTGTGAAGCGAGTAACACAGGGGTTGCCCTGGGTACATGCCAAATGGGCCATGACGCTCGACGGAAAGATTGCCAGCCGCACAGGGCATTCACAGTGGATCTCCAACAGCAGGTCACGTGTAATCGTGCATGAGCTGCGGGGGCGTATGGATGCAATTATGGTCGGTCATCAAACTGCACTATCCGACGATCCCCTGCTGACTGCGCGACCTGCAGGAAAGAGAACACTCACGCGAATTGTCATTGATTCTCAGGCGACGCTCTCCTGTGAGTCCAGGCTGGTTCGTACCATTTCTGAGGCTCCCGTGCTGGTGGTGGCTCATCCATCTGCGCCGGCGGAAAATATACAACGGCTGGAACAGGCCGGTGTCGAAGTGTGTCTGATAACAGCTGACGCTGAATCAACCCGCCCTGACCTCACATTATTTATGAAGGAGTTGGGGCGTAGAGAGATGACCAACGTACTGATCGAGGGGGGCGGAGGGTTACTCGGCTCTGGTTTCGATGCGGGGCTGATTGACGAGGTGCACGTGTTCCTCGCTCCGAAGCTTGTTGGTGGAGAAGCGGCGATCACACCTATGGCGGGAATCGGCCTTGACCAGATCCCCTCTTTTGAAAACGTCACCGAACTGGAAGTGCAGCAGTTGGAGTCCGATCTTTACTTGCACGGACGGTTGGTGTATCAGGCTTCAGAGCGTGAAGGTTCTGTGGAACCAAAATCAGTTTAGCGAACGTGAGAGCGTATCCAGCAGGGTACGCAGTTCCGGACGCTGTCTGATCACACCGACGAGAGCATATTTGCTGAGGTTGCTGCCATACATCTGGCGGTTCAAGGTAGGGCGTACTTCGTCTTTGAAGTAGCGATCCTGGCGGAAGCGGATCGCGGCATAGCAGGCCGCCATGGCCACCAGGCCCAGTCCCAGATCCAGATACCAGCCATCCCAGCTCAGTTCCATTTGGCGATGGATGAGAACGCAGGCCCAGAACCAGGTCAATAGCGCGATCCAGACCGGACGGGCGACGAGGGCATTGAGCCGTTCGTTAGCATGTACCAAGTGCCCGTAAAATTCGGGACTGGCCATCTCATCCAGTGGACGCTCTTTCTGGAAATTTTCACAGACCAGTTCACCATGATTCCGTGAAACAATTACTGACTCTCCTTCCTCGGGTAGAAAGTCAGCCAAGTATTCCAATTCCTCAAAGGGTGTGCTCATTCCTTTTCCCTTATCTTAATTCTCACCGGTTAAAGTATCGCTTTGTTTATGAAGCTGAAACACACTGATGTGCATTAAGATTTCGTTTCAATTACAGGAAACTTCCAGCGCGTTGGTATGATTAGAAAGATCGAATCACATTTATTATTTTATCTAATTCATTCTCGACGACAATAGGTCCGTTCGAAAAAGGCGTTTTGTTTACGCCATGATTCATCAGTTTTTCATCCAGATGTTCATCAGTCGCAGAATGGTATGCTACGGTCGCGTTGGGATCTTTCAGCTGATGCCCGGTCAGAATGCAGACGACGCGATCGCCGGCGGCAATGACGCCTTCTTCTTTAAGGAGTCGGGCTCCAGCGACGCTTGCTGCACTGGCAGGTTCGCAGCCGAGACCACCAGCGCCGACCTGTGCTTTGGCATCCAGTATCTCCTGATCACTGACTTCACGCACGATGCCGTCACAGACATCGAGGGCACGGAGTGATTTAGAGAAATTGACGGGACGATTGATCTCGATCGCACTGGCCAGAGTGGAAGCCCGACGATCTTCCTGATCCATCTTCGTAAAGAAATCGGTAGAGCGATCGCGGTCGTAGCGGCCCCCGTTCCAGCGGAGCCCCTCTTTTTCATAGAGCTGATACAGAGTGTTGGCGCCCTGGGCGTTGATGATCGCCAGACGCGGAATCCGATCGATCAGGCCGAGTGCCTTGAGTTCCATGAAAGCTTTGCCGAATGCGCTGGAGTTCCCCAGGTTTCCGCCGGGAACAACGATCCAGTCCGGCACCTGCCAGTCGAGTCCTTCCAGGACGCGATACATGATCGATTTCTGACCTTCAAGACGGAAGGGATTGACGCTGTTGCAGAGGTAGATGCCTTCGGTCTGACAGACTTCACGCACGCGTGCGAGGGCGTCGTCGAAGTCTCCCTGGATCTGAATGGTCTTCGCACCATAATCCAGTGCCTGTGACAGTTTGCCAAAGGCGATTTTTCCACTGCCAACGAAAACGACGACTTTGAACTTCTGTGCGACACTGGCATAGACGGCTAGTGAGGCGCTGGTGTTTCCGGTAGAAGCACAGGCGGCGACTTTTGCGCCAACCATGGTCGCATGGGTAGACGCGGCTGTCATCCCGTTATCTTTAAAACTGCCGGAAGGATTCAGTCCTTCGTATTGCAGGAACAGGCCATCATCGTTGACACCAACATAGCGAGCGACAGGCTGAGAGGTTTTGAGCATCGTCTGGCCTTCGCCGATCGTGACGATCTGTTCGTCGCTGGCAAAGGGGAGCAGTTCGCGGAATCGCCAGACACCACTGAAATCGAGTGGTCGATTACGATGACTCCAGCGTTTTTCGAAATCACGTAATGACTGAGGCAGCGGTACCTGGTCCCACTGATAAGTGACATCAAGCAGTTCGCCACATTTGGGGCAACCGGTTAATACTTCATCCAGAGAATAGGTGGCCTCACAATCAGGTGAAATACACTTCTGGAATGCAAGTTCAGTCGATACAGTGGAAATCGTAATTTCTCCTCAGTTTCAGATTAAAAATAAGAAATGCCTGATTTGTTGCAACTTAGATCGGGGAATCTCAAAACCGGCGTTTATTGTCCAGACCACTACGACGATACGCAACAGAAAGCACCGGCAAACAGAGGGTTTTTCCCGGAAGTTCGTTCAGTCTGAGGGATGCTGCTGCAGATCTCTTCTTGAAATAATATTTCTAAGGTCTTACATTGATTTGGGTAACGGCAATTATGTTCCGTATCTACCACTCGCTTACTCTGAATCAGCAGGCAATGAGACGATGTTCGATCTTTCCCGGGTACAGGCTGCGTTAGACAAGTTTCAGCTGGACGGCTGGCTATTTTACGATTTTCGTGGCAGTAACGTACTTGCCCTGCGGATCCTGGATATTCCTGAAGCAGCCATCGGCTCTCGTCGCTTTTTTTACTTTGTTCCCCGAGTGGGGACACCACTGAAACTGGTCCACCGGATTGAATCGGGAGCACTCGATCATCTGCCGGGAGAGAAGGTTGTTTATCTCAAGTGGCAGGAACTGGAAGCGGGGCTTGCGTCGATTCTGAAAGGAACCAGTCAGGTTGCGATGGAGTATTCACCGCGCAATGCTAATCCTTACATTTCCCGCGTGGATGCTGGAACGGTGGAACTGGTGCGCGAATCGGTCGACTCCATTGTGCCTTCTGGAGATCTGGTGCAACTGTTTGAAGCGGTCTGGGATCAGGAGCAATGGGAACTGCATCAGCGTGCGGGTGTCAGTACCGACCAGGCGTTTGAGGTCGCCTGGTCATTCATCGCCCGTCAGATTCGCGAGCAGGGGAGTGTCGAAGAGCAGGCCGTCTGTGATGTGATCATGGCGCATTTTGAAGAGTCAGGCCTGACAACTTATCACCCTCCCATTGTGGCGCGTGAAGCACACAGTGGAAATCCACATTATGAAACGGGGACCGGCACAGATACGGCGATCCGCGAAGGGGATTTTATACTGGTTGACCTGTGGGCCAAGTGTGATATCCCCCGCGGGGTTTACAGTGACATGACCCGTGTTGGCTTTGCAGGAACCGTAGTTCCGGAAGCGTACTCGAAGATCTTTCAGATCGTGGCGGAAGCACGTGATGCCGGCATTACTGTCGTGGAAGAAGCTTTTGCTTCCGGTAAGCCAATTCAAGGTTGGGAAGTGGATCAGGCCTGTCGCGATGTCATTGAAGCAGCAGGGTATGGCGAGTACTTCGTGCACCGCACTGGTCACAGCATTGGACAGGAGACCCACGGGAATGGTGCTAACATGGATAACCTGGAAACCCATGAGGAACGGCTCATCCTGCCTCAGACCTGCTTTTCGATCGAGCCGGGAATCTATCTACCCGAGTTCGGGGTACGCAGTGAGATCAATGTCTTTGTAGATGAAGCCTGCAAAGTTCATGTTACAGCCGGGGAGCGCCAGACAGAGATTCTTCCGATACTGAAGGAATACTGAGTCAGACGCTCCGGAAGATTCAGAGTTACTCCTGGTCAATGCGAAGCATTTCGTCCAGGATGACAGGGTGCCAGAGATCGTCGCGCTGCGATACTTCGGTGTAGTTCTTTCGTGCCCAGGTGCGCAGCTTAATCTCCTCAATCGCATCGACTGATAACTGATCTGTCTGATGTGCTGAAAAAGGAATGGTAGCTGAATTACCCAACGGTCTTCTCCTCACTACAAATGGTTTGAGAATGAAACTCGGCGAACCAGCTTCCTGCAGCCGCACGACCCGATTTGTTAAAGAACGTACCTGAAAATCTCTCACCGAAAAGGGGGCGCCTGTGGTGGGTTCCCCAAGCATGTGAGAGAGAAAAGATCAGGCTCCAGTGAAAAGTTACTCCTGACAAGAATCACTGGAATGGACAAATATTGTAGTCTTTTTGTCTGGAATGCAAGCCGAAATTCACTCAACTGCAGCGCATCTGACGCAAGGCATGGCTTTATCTGAGGTTAGGATTTCACTGCATCTGGAATGAAATTCCGATTCTGCGGCCTGGGTCGATTATTTCTCCAGAGAGATGTCGACGGTTGTTCCCATAGGCAGTTCAGGCCAGAGTGGACCTGCCGGCTCGACATGTACCAGAATCAGACTTTCGCTGGATCCCGGCTTGCGGATGGCCTGCTCTGAGATTTTCCGGACGACGCCCTTCCCCTTAAGATTTCCCGAGAAGAGAATTTTGACCTGAGTCCCTTCTTCGAACAGGCTGATCTTGCGAGAGGGAACCTCAACCAGCAGATAGGGATGGTCTTTATCGAACAGTTCTACGATAGGAGCCCCCTTCTGGATGGTATCGCCGACTTCTTTTTCAAGCATGCCGACGGTGCCGTAGCGACCAGCTCTGAGCTGCAGGTCTTCGCGTTGGGTTTCGAGTTGTTTCAACTCGTTTTTCACCTGTTCGAGTCGATTCTTGATCACTTCGACTCCCATCGCCAGGCGAATCTGCTGAGGAAGTTTTCTTTGCAGTGCTTTCAATTCGGCCATCTGTTCTTCACAGAGTTTGACGCGTGCTGCAAACACTTCGGCCGAGTTACGAGCGGATTCCTGCCGCAGCATGGCGGTGATCCGATTCTCATCAGGAAGTCGGCTTTCATAAACCAGTGAGCGAAATACTTCTTCGTTTGAGCCATTGCTGGAGATCGAATCGTAATCCTGCAGGAAGTCCTGCCAGGCTAGATTAGTAATCTGATGAATGTACTGCTCTTTCAGGTACTGGGATGATTTGAGTTTGGCCTGGAAGACTTCGGACTCGATTTCTTTGTTGCGTAACGCCAGTTCGACCTCTGTTTTCGCCTTGGATTGTTCCAACTGTGCTTCCAGCGCCGCTAACTGTTGTTGTTTGACTTGCCAGGTTTTTTCGAGTGAGCGATCAAAGAGGGTTACGACAATATCTTCACTGTCTACCGTCTGTCCTTCTGTGACATACATTTTCTGGATCACCGCATCGGTTCGCGCAGTGACGATCGTTTTCGGGGCCTGAAGCGAGCCGACGTAACTGTCAACGCGAAGTCCTCTGACCCATTGAGCGCAACTGACGCCCCCGACCAGTGCAATCATTAATATGACCAGCGCCCGGAAACCGAGCGAGGAGTGATGTTCGTTCAGATGGTGTTGCACCTGATAGTCATCGATAGTTTCAGCAGGCATTTCTGGCTGTCCTGTCAATCATCCAGAGTCAAACAGTTTTCCTTTGCGTACAGAGCACGCCATTAATCGAATCGGAATCCGGAAGATCAGAATTTACCTCAAAACCGTCAAATTCCACACTGCTCAGTGGTTGGGTGTTAAACTTTAACGTTTACGAAGACTTCTTGCGGGATGTGCTCAGGTTATCTCAAGTGAGAGTATACATTAGGCCATGTTCTTCTTGGGGGGGGGGGGGGGGGCCGGGATTGGGGGGATCGTTCTGGAGCGCAGGCCACCTCGAATAAGAGGCTCTATTCTGGACCGGAGTCTCAGCAGTCGCTTTTCTGAAATCCTTTGGTTAGGATGAAATCGAGTCTACTTCGAAGTGATTTACAGAGATGGACAGATCATCTTTTTTAAAGACGCTTACCGCTACAGACATAGAAAGTGAAATGAATTTATGAAGCCGATCGTACAGATTTCACTGGATCTGACCAATATTGAAGAGGCGCTCGAAACGGCAGCAATGGCGATGCGGGCTGGAGTGGACTGGCTGGAAGCCGGCACCCCTCTGATTCTGGCGGAGGGTTTGAACTGTGTCAGGGAGTTGCGTAAAGCGTTCCCGGAAACGCCAATCGTGGCGGATCTCAAGACCATGGACGGTGGTTACCTGGAAGCGGAAATGATGGCCAAGGCAGGGGCAACCCACGTGGTTGTGATGTCGCGGGCACACGAAGAGACGATTCACTGTGTGGTTAAAGCGGGGAAAGATCATGGCGTCGAAGTCATGGGGGATAACCTCGCGGATGACATGGTCTCTGCCGCGAAAAAACTGGAAGACCTCGGATGTGACTACGTGATTCACCATGTCGGCTATGATGAGCGCCGGGGTATCGCTGCCCGCGGCGAGCGGATGCCCAGTCCCCTGGATCAATTAAAAGAAGTCGTCGAAGCTGTCAGCATTCCTGTGCAGGCTGTGGGTGGGCTTTCGCTCGAACAGGCCATTCGCACTCCCGAATATGGGGCGCCGCTGGTCGTACTGGGAGCACCGCTGACCATTGATGCCGATTCCTTTAAGACCGCCAGAGGAGATCTGGAAGATTCACTGCGGCTGATTTGTGAAAAAGTACACGCTTACGGTGATGTAGTGATTGGAGGTCAGAAATGAGTCAGGTGGAATCAATGCAGACGGCAGTCGTGAATTATGCTCCTGAGGCAGACTCGGTCGAATTACAGGAGATTCCGGTTCCCGAGATTGGACCGGATGAGGTGCTTTTAGAAGTGGCTGCCGTGGGGGTCTGTGGCAGTGACCTGCATCAATGGACGGCAGACCACAGTTGGCCGGTCAACTATCCCGTCGTGCTGGGGCATGAATTTGCCGGTACCATTTCCAGGACGGGTGAACTGGTTCGCAACTGGTCGATCGGAGATCGCGTCGTCAGCGAAACGGCTGCCATCATCGATCCCGACAACCCACTCTCCCGCGAGGGACGCTACAATCTGGACCCGACTCGAAAAGGCTTCGGCTATGGTGTGAATGGGGCCATGACCAGCTTCGTCCGGGTGCCGGCGCGTTGTCTGCATCATGTGCCTGACAGTCTGCCTCTGGAAAAAGCGGCTCTCACGGAACCTTGCTGCGTGGCCTTTAATGCAGTCGTCATGAATGGAGATATTCAACCGGGGGATCGGGTTGTTGTATTTGGGCCTGGGCCCATAGGTTTGCTGTGTGCTGCGATGGCCCGGTTGCAGGGAGCGGAAGTTGCGGTCGTTGGTCTGGAACGGGATCAGGGCCGTCTGGAAATTGCTGCTCGCGAGTATGGTTGTGAGCCGATCATTGCCGGTCTGGATGAGTGGAGCCTGGCGGTAGATGGTCTTGGCGTGAATGGCGTGGTTGATGCTGCCGGCGTGTCAGTGACATTGAAGAAGTCGCTGGAGATCGTTCGTCCTGGGGGCTGGATCAGCAAAGTGGGCTGGGGGCCTCAACCTCTGGGCTTCTCGCTGGATCCACTCGTACAGAAGAATATTCGCCTGCAAGGCAGCTTCAGCCATAACTGGCCGATCTGGGAGCGGGTGATTCGGTTGTTGACGACCGGGCAATTGAATATCGATCCGATTATCGGTGGTACCTGGTCTCTGAGTGACTGGCATACTGCTTTCGAGACAATGCACTCTGGCGAGATCGTGAAAGCGGTTCTCACGCCCTGATGCTGATCGCCCTGCTTATGTAAAACATTTCCTGCAACGTTGAATATAAAAAACTGGAACCCTCGATGCCCAAACTAGCCGCGTTTCCTAAAGCCTTTATGGATGAACTGTGTCTATCCGGAGAAATGACACTCCAGCAGTGGATTGAACTGGCAGCGACACTCGATATTGATGGACTTGAATTCTATGCCGGCTTCCTGGAGATGAAGGATCAGAGTTTCTGGCCGGAAGCCAAAAAGATGGCAACGGATCAGGGACTGGAAATTCCCATGATGTGCTGCTCGCCGGACTTCACCCATCCTGATGAAGCATTTCGTCAAGAACAGATCGAGCATGAAAAATTCTGGATGGAAATGACGGCTGCTTTGGGAGGAAAATATTGTCGAGTCCTGTCCGGACAGAGACGCCCCGAAGTCTCGCGGGAAGAGGGCATCCAGTATACGGTCTCTTCCATCGAGGCCTGCCTGCCGCTGGCGGAGAAGCTCGGGCTCACCCTGATCATTGAGAATCACTACAAAGACAATTACTGGGACTACCCGGAATTTGCTCAGATGGCGGATGTTTTCTGCGATCTGGTGTCCCGGATTGATTCTCCCCACTTCGGGGTCAACTATGATCCGAGCAATACGATTCTGGCAGGAGAGGATCCACTGGAACTCCTGGCACGGATCAAGGAGCGGGTTGTCACGATGCATGCCAGCGATCGTTATCTGATTGAAGGAACTATTGAGGACCTGCGCAAAGAAGAAAACAGCCTGGGCTATGCCAGTCGTCTCAGCCATGGGGTGATCGGCAAGGGGTTGAACGATTACGACGAGATCTTCTCACAGTTAAAAGAAGTTGGATTCGACAGTTGGATCAGCATCGAAGATGGCGTTAATGGGATGGAAGAACTCCAGGAAAGCGTGGCATTTCTGCGGGCCAAAATGGCTCAATATTGGGGATAATACCCAGTTTATTAATAATTGGCGAAGATTTGGGGGGATAGAGAGGTAATCGGCTGTTGCACATACGTCCAACTTGGGGTATGGTGTATACATCTGACACGAGATGCGTCATGCGCTGTGTTAATACGTCTATATTTATTACACATTTTTGTGTCACTCCCTCCTGTGCGTGAAGTACAATTGATCATTCAGTAATTGTCACACGTACTTAGCAGGCACCTTCCTAATCAACAGAACCGATACGCCATGCTGGTTACAACTCAAAAAACAACTTTACTGGTATTACTTCTCACAGGGACACTGTGCTTCAGTGGATGTGGAAGTTCCAACTCGCCTGAACAGCGGCGCGTGAGTTCCAATCCGTTCGCGCCTTCTAACAATAAGAGTAAGAGTACTTCCTCGTCTCGCACCCGTTCCGTACAACAGTCGCCTCAGCGTTCAAATTCGAGTAGCGTGTCGTCAGGCGATGAGAGAAACGTGGTGCAGGCAACGAGCTCAAAGTCAGAAACAAAAACAATGCAACCGGGAGCAGAGTCAGTCGCTTCTGGAACGGACTCTTCCCAGGTAGATCTCATCGCAGAGATCAGTAAGTACACACTCGATCCCCAGAATCCTGGAGTCGCTGTGATCGTACGCGGCATTAGTGATAACATGCCCGAAGCGATGCCCTTGATTATACAAACGCTTGCTCCGGTTGTGGGAAATCAGCAGCCTGGCAGTGCGAAACCAATTCAGCTGGAACAACACCTGATTGATAATCAACTGGTGTTGATTATGCGGCCAGCACCTGCAGATCTGTTCGGGTTTGCTCAGAAGTTGAAATGTGGTGCGATCAAAGAAATTGACATTCAAAAACGAATCATCACTGTCGACACAGAATTAACTCAACTGAAGGCACTCGCTCAGAATGTCCAGGCTGGAAAGACTGGAATGAATTCAGACTTCAAAGTTTCTGCGAATTCTGAGTCGCTGAAAAACATGCAAGCCAAGGGGAATGTACCGGCCATCGGTAACGTGCCTGAGAAAACTGTTATTTCCAAAAGTGATATAGGTACGGATCGCGATTTAAAACCCAGGCCGGGTGAAGAGACGATCGACTGGGCGCTGCGTGTGATTGCGGGGACCAGTTCGTTTGCCCATGACACCGCCTGTAAGAAACTGGCTAAAATGGATCCTGATCCCCAGGACCTGCAGCGGGTGTCGTCAATTCTCGCCGCCACGTTGCCTCTGGCCAAGGAAGGTTTCCGGATGCCCGAGCATGTGAATGCGATGGCTGTCTGGTACACGGATGGCGCCACTCGCGAATTCTCTGAGTTACTGGAACAAGAAAAAGATTTTCTGGTCCGTGAGAAAATTATCAGACTGTTGCCGAACATTCATTCGCAGACCATGGCTGAAGTCCTTGTGGGCCGACTGTCCGACCGCGAAGACCGGAAAGATGCTCGGAGAGCCCTGCAGATCATGGGGGAAATCGCCGAAAAACCGGTACTTCAACTGTTGAATGACACCGATTCTTCACTGCGCATCGAGGCCTGTAATATCCTGCAGTCGATCGGAACTGCAGAAGCAATTGCTGCTTTACAGGAGCGTGCAGAAACCGAAGAGAATGAAGTGGTGAAAGAGCAGCTGCTCCGTACCCAGGCTAAGATCGAAAAGAAATTAGCCGGTAAGTAATCCGCCTTTTCTAGAGGTCTTTAATACCCGGCAGCAGCGCCGTGTTTTCGTGGGTCACTGTGTCCGCGCAGGCCATCAGGTTGACGGGAAACGGCCTGGGAGGCGGCCAGGCCGGAGCTCTGTTTCGTAGAGTGTCCAAACCGTTTAAGCTTTTCACCCGCCTGATCAAACAGCTCAGGTTCCAGAAGGAGATCTTCGGGAACCCATTGATGGTGGATGCGTGGCGCATCAACGGCTTGAGTCGGCGTCATGCCGAACACGATCATGTTCAACAGCACTTGCAGTGTGCTGGAGATGATGCGCGGGCCTCCGGAGGCACCAGCGGAAAAGACCGCTTTTCCATCTTTGACTGCGATCGTGGGGGACATGCTGGAAAGCGGTTTCTTGCCGGGTTCGATTTCGTTGGCTTTTCCCTGAATCAAACCAAAGGCATTCGGTTTTCCGGAGATGGCAGCGAAGTCGTCCATCTCATTGTTCATGACGATTCCGTATTTGGGAATGACGACATAACTGCCGAAAGTCAGGTTGATCGTTTCCGTGCAGGCGACTGCATTTCCCTGGGCATCCATCACTGAGAAATGGCTGGTTCCTCCATCTTGGGGAGGAACGTAGCGGCCGTAATCCTTCATGGATTTTGTCTGCTGCGGATCAATACGACGAGCCAGTTCGCTGGCATAAGTGCCACTGGTCAGCCGATCGATGGGGACGGGGACAAAGTCGGCATCACCCAGGTACTCTGCTCGATCAGCAAAAGCATGTTTCATGACTTCCGTCAGCAGGTGAATTTCCTCTGGGGAGTGATACTTCAGTTTCCCGAAGGGATGTTTTAGTGTCTGTTGTTCGAGTGCTTTTATCATGTTGAAGGATTCGATGATGGCGATCCCTCCACTCGATGGAGGGGGCATTGTCAGAATCTGATAGCCATCAAAGTTGGTCGACAGTGGTTTGCGAATGATGGGCTGGGTTGCTTTCAGGTCTTCCAGGGTCAAAATCCCGCCGGCCGATTTCCCGCAGGCATTAACTATCGCCTCAGCAACAGCGCCTTGATAAAAGCCGTCACGCCCGTATTCGGCGATAAGCTCCAGAGTCTTCAACTGGGGACTGTAAAAACGGGCATCTTCTTTCCAGGGCTTTCCGTGATTCAGGTATTCATCGACCAGCGTCTTGAACTCATCCGGATTGAGGGTTCCATTTTTGATGCGGGCCAGCATCCCTTTCTGGACAGAACGCATGTGTTCGTTGATTGGAACCCCGCGTCGGGCCAGTTGAATCGCGGGGAGCATTACTGTTTTCAGATCCAGAGTCCCGTATTCTTTGACAGCATAGCTCAATCCGGCGACAGTGCAGGGGACTGCCACTGCCAGTGGTCCCTGGCGGCTGGCCAGCTGACGCTGCTTGTCAGTTCCCGGCAGCTTGGCGTACATATCGGGAGTAGCAGCTGCGGGGGCCCGTTCTCTGTAGTCGATCACGGTTGCCTTATGATCTTTGGCATTCCAGATCACCATAAAACCGCCGCCGCCCAGACCACAGCTGGCTGGTCGGAGAACAGTCAGAGCAAAGGATGTGGCCACAGCGGCGTCGACGACATTACCACCCGTTTTGAGAATGGCGAGCCCGGCAGCACTCGCCAGGGGATGATCGGCGGCGACTACTGCCTGTTCATATAATTTTTCATCGGTTGGGGCAGCAGGATCCGCTGCGCGACCCGCTTGAGGCCTGAAGAGGATTAAACTGGAGATTAAGATGCACAACACGTTATTTAATAGTGGTTTACACTTAAGAAGTTTCAACAGCATGTTCTGCCCTTGTGGTCTAATCTGGGATGCAAAAATGTGTTATTCAGCAGAGACAAACTTCTATTGCCGCTCGAAGTCTGTCAGAACTCTGATTATACTATGCGACCAGTGTTGAATGATTTCCAGAGTGAAAGCCGGAAAATCTTTCCAGATGTGCAGCTACCCTGTTTTCCTGTTGAAACCAGTTTTCCGCTTCCTCAGATGATTCTGTTCCCGGCTGTCTGACGCCGCATCGACATCCGCAACAAACCGTTAACTTATACAGTCGCAATGCCATGACACTCACCAGACTCGAAACGCCTCCAGCAGAGAAGACATGCCAGCTCGTTACGCTGGGTTGTAAAGTAAATCAGTATGAGACCCAACTCGTAAAAGAGGCGCTGGAGAAGAACGGTTATCGCGAAGCAGGTGAAAATGAAACGGCCGACCTGTGTGTTGTGAATACCTGCACCGTCACTGCGACGGGCGACTCGAAGGGGCGCAAGCTGATTCGTCAGCTTTCAAAAAATAATCCCGGCACCAAGATTCTCGTGATGGGCTGTTACGCCACCCGAGATCCTAAGACGGTCTCCGAATTGCCGGGGGTCTTTGAGGTCATTACCGACAAGCGCGAGCTTCCCGATATCCTTGAGCGGCACGGGATTGTTGACATGCCCACCGGCATCTCTGAGTTCGAAGGTCGCAAACGGGCTTATGTGAAGGTGCAGGATGGTTGTATCCTGCGGTGTACGTATTGCATCATTCCCCAGGTACGTCCGGGACTGCAGAGTCGTTCCCCGGAGGATATCGAAGAGGAAGTCCGGCGGCTGGTCGGAAACGGTTTCAAGGAAATCGTGCTGACAGGAATTCACGTCGGTCACTTTGGTGTAGATACCACGCGAGGCAAATCTGGCAAGGCCCCCTTCCGACTCTGGCATTTATTTCGCAAGCTGGACCAGATTCCCGGCGACTGGCGGATGCGGCTCTCGAGTGTTGAGGCTGCTGAAATCCACGATGATTTTATTTCTGCAGCCGCTGACTGTGAACACCTCTGTCCCCAGTTTCATCCTTCACTGCAGAGTGGTTCCGATACTGTTCTGAGACGGATGAAACGCCGCTACTACGTGAGTCGGTTTTTGGAAAAACTGCAGATGATGCGGGAACGACTGAATCATCCTTCCTTTACGACTGATGTGATTGTCGGCTTTCCCGGTGAAACCGATGAAGAATTTGCAGAAACACTGCGTGCCTGTGAAGAGGCTGAGTTCATGAAGATTCACGTCTTCCCTTTCAGTGCCCGCAAGGGAACACCTGCGGCCACTTATGAGGATCAGGTCCCTGCCGAAGTGCGGCAGGAACGTTGCCAGCAACTCGCGGAACTGGAACGGGATTTAGCACAAAAATTTTATCGCACGCTCATTGATCAGGAACTGGAAGTTCTGGTAGAACGTGAATGCGAAGAGCGTCCCGGCTGGGTGCGAGGTACCGATCGCTGGTATGCCCCTGTGGTTTGCCCGGGCTCCAGTGCGGATCTTGGTAAGTTTGTGATCGCCCGTGGTACTCAGGATCACCGTGAGTACCTCGAAGCCGAGCGCATCTGATTCATTGTGACAGACAGAGCTTTGTTGCTGCAGTCATATTGGCTGGTAATATCCCTGTCCGATCCGATTGAAAAGAAAGAAGTTGAGTGGCCGTATTAATTGCGATTGAAGGCATCGATGGTTCGGGAAAAGGGACTCAGGCTGCACGTCTGCATGAAAAGTGTCAGGCAGAGGGCATCAACTCGAGTCTGATTGGTTTTCCACGATACTCTGAGACCCTGTTCGGGAAATCGATTGGCGATTTTCTGAACGGCCGCTTCGGAGCATTAGATGCAGTCCATCCTTTCCTCGCATCATTGCTATATGCTGGTGACCGCTTTGAATCACGCGGATTTATCCAGAAGACGATAGAGGACAGCGAGGTAGTCATCTTTGATCGCTACATTCCATCCAATATTGCCCACCAGGGGGCCAAGCTCTCCGGGGATGAGCGCATCGAATTTATTTACTGGATTGAGCAGATTGAATACGTGATCTACCAGATGCCTCGTCTGGATCAGGCAATCCTGCTGGATCTGCCTGCCGATTATGCACAGAAAATGGTGGCAGAAAAGCAGGCGCGATCCTATACCGATCAGGTCACTGATCTGCATGAGTCGGATCAATCCTATCTGGCCCAGGTCCGAGATGTTTATCTTCAACTCGCAGAAGCGAACGAACAATGGGACAAAATCGAGTGTTTGCAGGAAGGCCAGCAGCGTTCTATTGACGACATTGGCACTGAAATCTGGTCGCATCTGACACGTCTGCTGGCGCGGTAATACCTGCTTCAGCGGTTTGTTCAGCGCCTGCATGAACAGCAGCGTTGATTGATTCAATCTTAATCAAAGCTGAACTTAAAATACTCTTGACCCTTTCCTGACTCAGCCTGTCTAATATCAGTATTCTTTGATCTTTGGAAGGGAGAAGGGAATTGTGAAGCGCGACCTGAGCCAACTCACCTTGCGGGAGATGTTTTCCAATACGGAACGTCTGACAGCAGAACTCGCAGACCATCTGGAGCTGGGGTTCCTCCCGAAAAATCAGCAATTAATCCGTATGGTTCGTGTGCTACCGGAAGGCGTGGAAAAACGTCGGGTAGAAGATATCAGTGTGCGTAACCAGGCTGCTGATTTGCTGAAGAGCGACCAGTTTACCCAGGAGCTGTTCACAAAACTGGATGAATACCTGGAAGCCATCGAAAATTCGATTGAAGGGATCATCGACGGGAACTGAAACACTTCAGTTGACGGGTGCGGTGAGAGGCGAGAATTCCTCAACCAGTTTGCGGGCACTCAATAATCCATCGACGGCAGCTGAGACGATGCCCCCTGCATAGCCGGCCCCTTCTCCTACGGGATAGAGTCCTTTATATCCTGGTGCCTGACAGGTGTCGCGATCGCGGTCAATGCGAACGGGCGAACTGCCGCGCATCTCGGGGCCAACCAGCACCGCATTTTTCAGAAACAGACCGCGCCATTTTTTATCCATCACAGGCAGTCCATTCTCAATCTGGTTAAGCACTAAAGGAGGTAGCACCTGATGCAGGTCAGTGGGGACAACGCCGCGACGGTAGGTACCCTCGTATTGAAGGCTGGCATCAGTCTGTTTGTGATTTAAAAAATCATCGGCACGCTGAATTGGACAGTAGTAATTTTGCTGTCCAATCTGATAAGCGGCCGCTTCATACTTTCGTTGCAGTTCAACGCCAGCCAGGGGATGTTCGCTACCGAATTCCTCCGGATAAATCGTGGTCATGATCCCACTGTTGGCAAACCCGGTGTCATGCCGTGAATTGCTCATGCCGTTGGTGCAGAACATACCTGGTTCCGAAACACTGGGCATCACAATTCCCCCGGCGCACATGCAGAAGGTATACAGATCACGTTTGCCTTTCGTGATCATGGTATAGTCGGCCGCTCCCAGCAGCGACAGATATTCGTCTCGACCGTACTTGTGCTCATTGACCTGTTCCTGAGGCTGTTCGATGCGCAGGCCCAGTTGAAACGCTTTACGGAACAGGGGAACGCCCAGGTCATAGAGCATCTGGTATGTGTCGCGGGCACTGTGACCGATGCCGAGAATGACCTGTCCGGTTTTGATGTATCCGGAAGAGGTCATGATGCCCTGCACCTGACCATCCTTGACGTCTATGTCTTCCAGCCGACATTCAAAACGGAACTCGCCTCCCAGGGCGTCGATCTTGCGGCGGAAGTTTCGACAGATCATGGGGAGCTTGTTACTGCCCAGGTGGGGGCGATGTTCGTAGACAATCGAGGGCCGCGCACCACACTCAACAAACCGCTCCAGAACCCATTGCACGTCCGGTCCAGTCAAACGGCAGGTCAGTTTGCCATCACTGAAACAGCCCGCGCCTCCTTCACCAAAGAGGTAGTTGTTCTCGCTATGGAAGTCAGCTCCCTTATCGAATTGCCTGATTTCGGGGACACGCTCTTTTACGGGAAACCCACGTTCAATGATCAGTGGTCGATATCCCTTACACGCCAGATAGTAACCTGCCAGGAGTCCTGCGGGGCCAGAGCCGACGACGACAGGACGCTCTTCCAGAGGAGTCGATCCGTTCTCCGGGTCGAAAAAGGCACTTTCGGTAAATGCCTGGACGGAAAGGTCTTCACGGAGATGTTTCAGCAGGCTTGTTTCGTCAGTGACATTGACCTCAGCAGAATACACAAAGCACAGGTCATGGCGCGAGCGGGCATCCAGACTCTTTCTCAGAATTCGAAAACTCTGCAGATCATCATCGCCGACTCCCAGTTTCAGAGCCAACTCGTGAGCCAGTTCTTCCTCGGGAATCTCGACGGGGAGACGAATGTTGGTAACTTTGAGTGACATAGATCAATAACCGAAATCGAATGGGCGCGTTATGCGACTTGAGATCGCCCGACTTGAGATCGCCCGGAGCAATTCGACATGTTATACCGCTGGGGTGAGCGAATGCAATTTTGTCACTTTGAAACCGGCAGAAAAGGGTAAAATACTTTGCCCAACTTCTCATTATATCTGATTCAGGCGGCTTTTTTCAGGGACGTGGATTCGTCTGCCAGTGAGACCTTTTCTGTCTGCACCAGCTTAGACTTGCGCTCGATATCATCCATTTTTTCCTGCACGAGTTCAGTATAGTATTTCAGTTCCTCTCGGGACAGGTTTTCCGGGATGTGGATGGGGTGTCCGATCATGTAGTAGACTGTGCTGAATGGTTTAGGGATCAAGATATTGGTCCAGCTGCCCTTTAATTCCCAATAGCGGGAAGCTGTGAATGCGGTGGGGACCACAGGTCGTCCGGAATGGGATGCCAGGAAAACAATCCCTGCTTTCATTTTATGATGCGGGCCTCGGGGGCCGTCGGGGGTGATGACGATATGGTTTCCTTCTGCCTCGATGAGTAACTTCTTGATTGCAGCGGCACCGCCCCTTGAAGTAGATCCTCGAATGACGCCCATACCTGCTGCTTTGAGCATGGCTTTGATTGTATCTGCATCCCGATGGTGGCTGATTAAGGCGACCGACTGATGACCACGGGCTCCAAAAAGAGGGGGAATGACGGAATCGTGCCAGACGCTGTACAGGAAACGTACCGACCCCGTATCAGCAAATGGACAGCGTTCCAGGCTGTCGTCAACAAAATCCAAACGCGTCGTTTTGAAAATCAGACGTAACATAAGGACGACCAGATTATTAACGAGACTCAATAGAGCCGGACTCTTGATTTTCAATTGATTTCTCCTGCAGGATCTTGACCAGGCGGGTAGTGTCTGAGCGAATTGTAATGATGTTCGCATCTGCGCAAATCCCAATTTCTGCAGGAGGCGTGATTTCAGAATTGTTGGTAGCCACTTTGCGCAGATTGCCTGTTTTTAGGCCGATTTCGCGTCGGACAGGAGCTCAGGCGTCAGGATCGAGGGGGATTCCCAGTGCTTCGATGCGTCTGTACAGTTTTGCCCTGGTCAAACCGAGCAGGCGGGCTGCTTCAGTCCGATTATGTTTAGTCTGTTCGAGTGCCTGCTGGATCTGATCTTTCTCCACTTCCTGCAGAGTCTGTTCCAGCGGTTTGATGAGAGGGGGCAGGGCCGGTCCCAGCGAGCGGGCATCCATCCCCGTCAACAGGCGCAGGGGAAGTGAGTCCCGGGTGATCAGGGTTTCCGGCGTCGATTGAAAGGCAGACTGAATTACCTGTGCCAGCTCGTCCAGGTTGGCCGGCCAGAAGTAGTCGTGGAACAGTGAAAGTACTCCCGGTGCAAATCCACTGACCTGTTTCTGCTGGTAGCGATTTTCATTTTCCAGAAAATGCTGGGCCAAGAGATCCAGGTCTGCTCTTCGCTCCCGGAGGGCTGGTACTTGAATCTGCAGTGTGCTGATCAGAAAGAAAAACTCGGGAAGCAGTTGTTCCTGTTCGAAAAGTTCATTCAGGGGAGAGGAACAGGCTGTCATCAGGCGGACTGTGTGTGCCTGGGATTTCGTCTGAAAGTTCTCAAGGATGATTTCCTGGATATCGCGCGACAGCTGATCGACTTCATCCAGGAAGAGAACCCCCGGTTCGAGGGGCATGGATTCATCCAGATCCTTTTCGAAGACTTTCTTAACGGTCTGTTTCAGTTCGCGGGGAGGCAGCTTTTTACAGTTTAAGGGAACAAAGATTTTACGACGTTGCTCACTTTCAAAGTGCAGGGCGCGGGCCAGATGTTCTTTACCGGTTCCGACTTCTCCCTGGAAATGAACGGGCTCTCTGGTATGAGAAGCGAGTTCGAGTTGTCGCAGCACGCGCTGCATGGCGGGATTTCTGGCTATGACAGTGGAAAAACGAAATCGATTTCGGAGCGACAGCCGCAGCGCGGCCAGTTCAGCATGCAGCTGTTGGGAAGCGGTTGCCGAACGAAGTTTGTGAGGTTCATCGATGGGATCGATCGTGCCCAGAACCAGGCGGGTTCGGTTCTGATCATCCAGCAGCGGAGTGTAGCGAATCACGCAGGGAATGGTTTTACCACTGCGGCTCAGCAGGTAGCGGGGAACTTCACTCCGCGTCCCTTCAAACACTTCGGGAGGGGGGCAGAGCAGATTACAGACGGACTCACACTCTTCTGAATCTGTATCGACTGCATAATCACAGGTCTGTCCCAGTATTTCTTCTGCGGGCCACTCTACAATGCGCTCACAGCCCTGATTGAAGAACAGGATAACCCGAGCCGCGTCGATTAGAAACAGAGGAGTCTGGAGCGCGTTCAGGCGAGTCTCCAGACGTGTGCGGCGTCCCGAACTGCGGTTCATGCTGTCCGCCTCCTCTGTAACCTTCGAGTTTATAAATCAGGGGCCTTAACGCTGTACGCGTCCCGATCCACCGCCGCGCATTAACGCTTCAATTTCTGATCGTGTCGAATAGTTAAAATCACCTTGAATGCTGTGTTTCAGGCAACTCGCGGCGACTGCGTAGCGAATGGCGGTTTCCGGTGCAGACAGTTCCGGTGTGTTCAACGCAAAGATCAGAGCACCCGCGAATGAGTCGCCGGCTCCAACGCGATCAACAATATTTCGGATCTCATAGCTGGAATAATTTCCCTCTGTGTCACAGGGAGCAAACTCAGCCCGTTGTTGACTTTGATCGTAGAGCATGGCCCCCCAGTTATTGTGGCTGGCAGAAATGCTTTCCCGCAGAGTAATCGCAACCTGTTTGACATTGGGGTATTGAGTAGTGATCTCTTTCGCGACGGCGATATAGCCTTCGATGTTGAGTGTCCCAGATTCCACATCCGTTTCGGGAGCCCTGATCCCCAGTGAGAGATCCGCGTCTTCTTCATTCGCGATGATCACATCGATCAAGGGAGCCAGCGACTGCATTGTGGTCTTGGCCAGTTCAGCCGGGGCCGTACCTGGTTTCCAGTTCCAGAGCTTTTTGCGAAAGTTCAGATCACAGGAGACGGTAATGTTTCGTTTGCGGGCTTCCTGTAACGCCTTTTCGGTGAGCCGGGCCGCTGATTCACTGATGGCGGGTGTAATTCCAGTGATATGAAACCAGGTTGCTCCTTCAAAGACCCGGTCCCAGTCAAATGTTTCTTCTGTAGCCTGGGCAATGGAGCTGAATTCACGATCATAGGTGACAGTGCCTCCACGCTGGTTGGCTCCCGTTTCCACAAAGTAGATCCCGAACCGCCCTTGAGACGTCCGGTGGATCAGGCTGGAATCGACGCCCAGTTTCTGCATCTCCTGTACGAGGGCATCCGTAATTGGATTGTCCGGGGAGGCGGTGGCAAAAGCAGATGTACCTCCCTGGAAAGCGACGGAGATGGCGACATTCAGTTCACCGCCACCAAAGGTCGATTCTAAAAGGCCAGGGATGGACTGCCTGACCCGCAAATGATTTTGAGGCGCCAACCTCAACATGACCTCACCTAAAGTAACGACTCGCACGGCACACCTTTGAGTTGATTTATAAAATTCTGACGGGGGAAAATATACGTCGTTCAGCTTACCCTGCCTGATCAAATCATTCCAGCTTGGCAAAAGAAACGAAGTGTGTCTGCTGCAAATCGATTATCGGGAGCATCTGAGGCGAATCCCTGAAATGACGTCAGTGGGCGAAAGATGATTCTTGATTTATTCTTGAAAATATGCCATGGTGTGCCAAACAGTTGTCACACCCCTGTTTTAGAATCATTTCATCAATCAAACTTGATCAATACACAGAATACAGGTGGCGGCAGTTTCGTCTAGCCCGTTCAGGGACAGAGATGGAGATGGACGGGGTTGCCTGCATGGAACTGCCGCCCCGCTGTTTTTGTGCAAGTTTTCCCCTCTTTGAAGCGTCAAACATCTGGACAAAAATCCCATTGTATCCGCGACTCCTGATTCATAAGGAGGCTTTCGCCTGATCTGGGCAATTATTTGATCTCAGCTGCATCGTTCGTTTTGACATGCTCACCGGGCAAAAATAGATTGCTCCTTTAAATCAGATGTTGAACCCTGGAAAGCGAGCAAATGGAGCCAAAGGAAACGGAAGTCGTCTGCCCGGACTGCGACCAGAAAATTGAATTCAAATATGGAATGAACGAAGCGGGAAGACTGACATCAATGGAATTTCAGTCCCGGCGTCTGGGTTGTTCTGTCGAGTGTCCTCACTGTGGACATGTCTTTGTCTACAAAGTTGACTCTGACGACAATTAAACAGACATCTTAATCGTCTGTCATCCTCCCTGAATATTCAGCATCACCATCACGCTGAAGATCAACGACCCAATCAGACAACAATAGCAGGCGATGAGCATGCCACGATGTGACCGCTGTCTGTGTCTCGTTAGCGGCTGCGCCAGACAGACCTGGATCAGTAACCTGATACAGACAAAAGCAGTCAACGCGGAAGAGATGGCAACAACGACCGCCAGTCCCAGGTAGCCGGCATGCAGAGTGGCCATCGTGCCTGTCATCGAGGGCTGATGGATTTCGAGCAGCAAGATCAAGGTCTGCCACTTCAGTCGGAACACCGCCAGCGCAGGAAATCCGGCCAGGGTTAACAGCAGCAGTACCGCAGCGATGCCTGCCAGACGTTGATCGGCAAACAGCCCCCTCAATTGTTCTGGGGTGCGAATTTTCGTGCCCTGCTGTGCCAGGGCATCAATCAGAAATGCCAGACCTGCCAGAGTGAGGTAGGAGAACAAGAGTTCCGGTGCATATTCCTGGATGGCCTGCAGAATTGTACCGGACTCTGGATTCTCAGAGGCATGTCTCCACCTCCAGCAGGCAGCAGACAGCAGGGCCAGGAAGATGCCTGTGGTCTGGATGAGAAGCAGGTCGAACAGACCGCGCAATTGTTTTTCGACGAGCAGGAGCCCGGATGAGACGGTCAGTGTGATCAGTGCGCAATAATAAAAAATCTGTTCCAGCAAGGCAGACTCTACAACGCCGATTTGTGAACCGATCAAGGTCAGAAAGCTGAGGCCCGCGGTGAGGGGGATCAGTAAGGTTGTGGTGGAAATCCAGCAGGGAATTTCGGCTCTGAGTTCCTGTTGTCGAAAGTGAATCGGAATGGCTCCCATGCGGAAGACGCAGCCGAGTAGCGTCAACAGGATTCCCAGTGTTGGCAGTGAGTGATTACCTGACGCGCCTGGTCTGGGAGAGATTCTATTCAGGTAGGTGTGGATTTCTGTGAGTGACGTGGAGTCAACCACTGCGATCAGCAGAAGGGTGCCCGAGAGCAGAATCAGCGTCAACGGCAAAGATGTTTTCAGTATCAACCGGGCAACCAGAGGGCGATTGAGCTGAGGTATTTGCGCGAGTGTCAAACCGCTGTTGCACAGCAGAATGAGCTCAAACCCAAGTGCTAAAAAAAGGAGATCATTGAGCATGGGAACTGAGGTCAATCATGTGGTGTGCTCCCATCGGCTGCATGCATTTTGAGCAGAATTTTTCCAGAAATCCCCTGACGCTCGGCTTCCCCGACGGCATCTACGATTTGATCCAGAGGATAGCGGGCACTGATTTCAGTGGACAAGACCCCCTGTCGGATCAATCCGGTCAATTTTGAGACGAGCCTGATCTTGGCGGGGAGTGAAAGACGCTCCATGTGTCGTGCGAGCCAGAATCCTTCGATACTGGCGCCCGTACGAATCAGGTCACGTGAGAAGAAGTTCAACGGTGCATCCTCCAGTGAGCCGAAGACAATCAGTCGGGAACGTTCACCCAGAACTTTGACCAGGGCCGAAGCGGTTTTGCCTCCCACCGGATCAATGGCAAAACGGAGCGTCTGTTTTCCGGTCAGTTTTCTGATCTGGTCTATCAGAATCCGCTCATCATCGTGTGCCGCATTGAATACAACGACATGCTGTGCTCCCAGTGCTTTTAACTCCGCAGCCTGTTCCTGACGACGAACCACGTTGAGCGTTTTGAATCCTTCGAGCTGACCAAGTCGAATGATCATTTTGCCGACGGCGGATGCGGCTGCCGTCTGGATCAGCCACTCTCCTGCAGGAATCTTGAGTACCTGTTTGACCAGGACATAGGCGGTCGCCGGATTGACAAAAAAAGTTGCCGCCTGGTCTATGGTCAGTTTCCCAGAGACAGGAATCACAAACTGGCTGGAAACGGCAACTTTGTCCGCCCAGTTTCCTGTCTGGCGATTCAGGACAATGACCCGCTTGCCTTTGAGGATTCTTCCCCGTAAGCCTCCACCGCTGGCCTCTACGATGCCGACTCCTTCAAAGCCCGGCACAGCGGGCAGGGCAGGGCGCGTGGAATAGCCACCTCTGACGTTAAGCAGGTCAGAAGGATTGATGGGACTGGCCAGCATACGAACCAGCACTTCTCCCGCTCCGGCAACCGGTTCTTCCGACTCACAGACTTTGAGGACGTCAGCCGGTTCTCCAAATTGCTCAAAGCGAATCACGCGCATGGACTGTTCTTTCACTATCAGAAAATATTACTGCAGAGAAAGTTTAACAGGTCAAACTCAATCCGATCAAGCAGTGTCGCAGTGCACGATCGGAAATCGGTTCGAACAAAAACAATCCTTGTCACGGACAGTGTGACAAGGATTGCTGCGGATCTTCAAAATTGGATCAACCTGAAAGACAGCTGATGCAGAATGATTAGTTCTGACGGGTCGCGTTGAATTTAGAAACGCCTGAAGCCGACTGAGTAGGCTGTGCGGCGGGTTTCTGTGCGGTCCCCTGTGGTTCTGGCGTGCTGGAACGTTTCCAGTTATCAGTGGACCAGTGAGGATAGTACTGCACGACGCTGCTGCCCAGGTCGCTCAGAATTTCATGGAATTTCTTGGTGGTCATGTGCTGGTTGGGGATGACCCGCTGCAGAACAAACCGACGGTTGCTGGAGATGTAGGCGAAGAATTTGCCGTTGCCCATGCGGTCGTTGTCTGATAACAGACGCAGCATGGCTGTCCGGGGAACATCGGCAGCACTGCGGGGTAGCGGATCCAGCCAGGCCATGACCCAGACCCATTCGCCATTTTCGCTCAGAACAGCAGACATGGAGAGTTCCCATTCTTCTTTGTTCTGATTGGCTTTGAACTGAAAGTCGTAGCGTTTCTTGGTTTTGGTAACTTGCAGACCCATGGCTTTCAGCAGGTTGCCCAGCTGATCTTCTGAGATCTGTCCGGGGAGCTTTTCTCCGCTGGCTTTCTCAGCAGGTGCACTGGAGGCAGCAGGTTGCTGCGCATGAGCACCAACTCCCAGAATGGCCATGGCCGATAATACAGCCAGAAAACAGCCCACGACGATCCATCCGCGTAACGTGATTTTCATTTTGAAGACACTCCTTTGTCACTTCATTGCACTTGTGTTTACGCTTGTCTACCTGCGTTCCATCTGCAGGCTGACCGGCGACTGTCTGGCGTTGCCTGAGACAGTCAGGGATGAATTCGTCATCCCTGGGTCGAAAGCATGGCTCTCAGCGGCAGATTCTGCCGAATTGAGTTAGTTTAGATCAAATAAGCCTTTTAGGCAGATCTGTGACCATGTTTCGAACTGATCTAACTCTTGTAACAGTTTTTTCGGTGAGTCAAACCCTGTCTCTATAATCGACTCTTCACGGGGTAGAACTTTGGGCAACTCCAGGTCAAAAATGTGAACTATTCCCAAGTGGACCTTTCCGACCTCGGTTTCGTCGTCATTAATCAGTCCGACACAGCGTTCCGTGAAGGCGGTATCCATGGAGACCTCTTCGTCCAGTTCCCGCTGCATCCCCTCGCGGTAGGTGGAGCCGGCTTTGGCGTCGTCTTCCAGCGAAATATGGCCGCCGATGCCAATCGAACGCTTGCTGTGCAGACGCGATTCGCCTCCTTTGGAGCCACGGGTATAGTAGAAAATCTTCCCCTCGTGCCGGAAAATGCAGTAGGGAATCAGCTGTTTGAAGCTGGGATCTTCCTCGACCGTGTCGCGGGGACGAAAGCTGATGTAATTCGGGTCGAAGAGGGTTTTCATATACGGTTCGACCTGATCGTTGAATCCCTGAAAATGACCGACCTCGTGGAAAAGGAGTGTGGGGACGACCATGACGTGTTCCACTTGTTGTTCGGTATCTGACATCGCTGATCCTTCTATGCTATGTGAGCAGGTTGACGTTGATTGAAAATTCGATGCGTCAGGAAGCTGAGCGCCCCAGCAGTTCGCAGACTTTGTCGCCAATTTCCGGCGAGCGCATGAGTGTTTCGCCTACCAGAATACCACGCACACCGGCCTCCTGCAGTCGCAGGACGTCGTCGCGGTTCCGAATGCCACTCTCACTGATCAGCAGGCAGTCTTCCGGCAGACGGGGGCTGAGTTCAATGGAATGATCCAGGCTGGTGACGAATGTTTTCAGGTTGCGGTTGTTGATCCCCAACATGGGCGGGTTGAGTTTCAGGACCCGATCAAGGTTGTCGGGCTCATAGATTTCGACCAGAGCCTGCATACCCAGTTCCAGAGCATAACCATACAGATCCTGCAGCTGCGTATCATCCAGGCACTCGGCGATCAAGAGGACGCAATCCGCGCCCGCGACGCGCGCTTCCAGGATCTGGTAGCGATCGATGATGAACTCTTTTCGCATGACGGGAATCGCGATGGCAGCACGAACCGCCTTGAGGTAATCGAGGTGCCCCTGGAAATAGTTCTCGTCGGTCAAGACACTCAGACAGGCAGCTCCGAACCGTTCATAGGTCTGTGCGATTTCAACCGGATGAAAATCATCCCGAATGATTCCGGCAGAGGGAGAGGCTTTTTTTACCTCAGCGATCATTCCGACAGGGCCATGGTTTCGCAGAGATGCGACAAAATCACGTATGGGAGGCGCCGTTGATAACTGATCGACCAGCGCTGCAGCGGGCACGCGAACTTTAGCCTGACTGACTTCGCCCTGTTTGTGTTGAATGATTTCTTCGAGAATGTTACTCACGGATTTAGCTGGCTACCTTCGGTTGCAGGGGCACTGATTGTCGATGATGTCTCCGTAGCATAACTCCCCGGACGCCGAAGTACCACAGAGTCGATGAAAGCGATCGTGATTCCACTTGTAATTCCGATCGGGGATCACCACGATGGTCTCATAACTCCCCTGATGTCATTGAATTCCAGCGAACCAGGAGCTCCCCGTTGGTTCCCATCGTGTTACAATTTTTACTCTTGCTGCTGACCCTGGTGAGCATCCGTTATTGGTTTCTCATTATCAGATCGCAAAGTCTGACGCCGGTGTTCGAGCTGAATCCCGAGCGGACCATATCCGAGTTGTCGCCGCCGATTCTGCTGGCGTTGCTCTGGATTTGCTATCAGGTGGTTGCATCGCTGAATCCACCACCGCCTGCGCCGCTGGAGCTGAACCAGATCATCCAGTCCTGTTTGATTTTACTTGCGCTGACGGGGATCCTGCTGCTGATTCTGACGATGGTCAGTTGGAAGTCGTTGACGCAACTCGGATTTCGGCTGGATCAGATCCCCACGCAGCTGCGGGACGGTGCACTCGGGTTTCTGCTGGCCCTGGTACCCGTGATTCTGCTGCTGGTGGCCACACATCCTTTCCGTTCGGAGGAAACACTACACCCACTGTTACAGTTATTGCGGTCCGCTCCGGGTGTGGTCACGATTGGCTGGGTTTTTCTGTCGGCGATCGTGGTGGCCCCCCTTTTTGAAGAACTCCTCTATCGTGTACTGTTACAGAGCTGGCTGGAGGGCTTTCTGAGTCCGTTGCGGGCGATCATCGTCAGCTCACTGATTTTCAGCCTTATGCATGGGTTTCCGGACTCGATTCCTCTGTTTCCGCTCGCGTTTCTTTTGGGGACGCTCTATTACTACCGTCGAAGTTACATTGCCAATGTGTTCATGCATGCGCTGTTTAATGCGATCAATTTCGCCCTTGCTCTGGCCGGTGATGAACTGCCAGGTTAAGGAGATTTGAGCCGAATTGGGGGCAGTTATGTGGACAGGTGTTTTGGGGTTCACCTGATTGAGGAAATTCGCTAAGCTCCCCGCCTCTCTCTCAAACCTCCCTTCCCTTTCGGAGATCTCCGAAATGAAAACCCCACTACTCCGTTCCGGAGCCTGTTTCTGTCTGTGCGCGTGTCTTTGTCTCTCCTGTGCGACCATGAAATCCAAAATGGATCTGGTTTACACAGGCAAAGTGACCGGTGCGCTCTCGCAACAGCTGGTTGACTCGTATTCAGAGTCGCTCAAAGATCCGGTCGCAGCCCGGCAGACCGATGAATATACAAACTGGAAAGTTCTGTATGCGACGAACCGGTCCCAGGAACGGAATCCAGAGGGAAAGATCGGCTACGCCAATGAATTTGACCGGAGTCTGCAGTATGGATCCAGTGAGGTGCAGATCTCACGTAAGAATCACAGCGATCTGAAATCGAAAGTGATCCAGACCATCTGGCAGGGATCGCCGGCACCGGATGGACAGGTTGAGATCAACAGTCTCTCCGCGGTCCCCGAGGTGAACTTCTTTGAGGAGTTGAACACACTGATTGCTGAGTCTCCTCAGAAAGATGTGCTGCTGTTCGTACATGGGTTCAATGTCAATTTCCCCAGCGCGGTGCAGCGGGCGGCTCAAATTGCGAATGAACTGCCCTTTAATGGAGCAGTGGTCTGTTACAGCTGGCCTTCGCAGGGAGGAGTTGAGAAGTATCTACTCGATGGTCAGGTTGCCCAGGCCAGTGTGGATCCGATGGCACAGTTTCTGGAAACAATGGTGAAATCAGTACCACAAGGCACGAAAATCAACATTGTGGTCCACAGCATGGGGAACCGTGTTGTGATGCGGGCCATGAATCGCCTGCCTGATAATTTTGCGGAAACAAAGCCCTTTCAGAATGTGGTGCTGGCAGCACCTGATGTGGGTGTAAGCGAATTCCGGAAGCTGGCACCCGCGATTATTGAACAGTCTGGGCGTGTCACCCTCTATTCCGGGTCGGGGGATGTGGCGCTGGTGGCTTCCGAAGCAGTCAACCAGGAACGCCGGGCAGGAGACTCCCGTGAGCCCTTAATTATGGAAGGTGTCGAAACTATTGATGTGTCCGCGGTCGACACCAGTTTCATGAGTCATTCCTATTATGGCAGTAATCGGGCCGTCTTGAGCGATCTGTTTGCGGTGTTGAAGCAGAACAGTTCCGCAACCCAGCGCAAATGGCTGGTCTCCCGGGAATTTCAGGGGCACCAGTACTGGGCATTTGATAAAGAGCCACCGGAAATCAAAAAAGTCAGAGCCGCCAGTCTGTGATAGGGGCGGGGTCGGGTATAATCAGTAGTGTCAGTTCCATGACTATTAATGAAGCTCTGTACGACACACAAACTGCTGAGTGCCGGAGCCTGTATAATGAAAGACAGTACCAGTCGCTTCTCTGATCGCGTTGAAAATTATGTTAAATACCGACCGAGTTACCCCGAAGCGGTTCTGGACTACTTGAAGTCACACTGCGGTCTTACCTCCGAATCCCTGATTGCCGACATCGGATCGGGTACCGGGATTTCCTCTCAACTGTTCCTGGAGCACCATAATACCGTTTATGGTGTTGAGCCGAATACCGAAATGCGGTCGGCGGCGGAACGACTGCTTGGGGCTTATCAATACTTTCACAGTATCAACGGAACGGCTGAAGAGACCAGTCTACCGACAGGAGTGTTTGATATTGTCGTCGCTGGTCAGGCGTTTCACTGGTTTAACCAGTCACGTGCCAGGCAGGAGTTCCAGCGGATTCTGAAGCCGGGAGGCTGGGGAGCTCTGATCTGGAATGAACGCAGAACTGATACAACGCCCTTTCTGCGGGCATATGAAGCTTTGCTACTCGAATATGCCACCGATTACGAGGATGTGAATCACACCCGAATTACGGATGAAGATTTCGCCCACTTTTTTGCTCCTGACTCATTCAGCAAATTTACATTTCAGAATGAACAGATCTTCGATCTGCCTGCGTTGACGGGGCGAGTTCTCTCGTCGTCTTACTGTCCCAATCAGGGAGATGACGGGTACGACGAAATTCTGCGTCAGCTGGAAGTAATCTTCGAATCTCATCAGACAGCGGGCAGGGTGCGATTTGAATACGATACTAATGTGTATCTAGGGCAGTTTGCCTGATCGGAAGAAGAAGCGCCGTTGCAAGTGATGCGCGGCGCATAAAGAAAGCCCTTAAGAAGGCGGTGAATTGTGGACGGGATATCGTAGATTATACACTTCACAGAAACTGATGAGCTTGCTGGGTCAGAACTCGCAAATCAGGGGGACCTTCTGGATAATGTCCGTCCAGACCAGATTCCTTCTTAAGGGCCAGGCTGGGTTCAGAAAGCTGAAGGCAAAACCGGGTTCAAAAGAACCAGAAACTCCGTTTCACGGTTGCCGAACAACTTTCTGATAATCTACTAATGCAGATGACATGCCAAAAGTGTGTTGCAATCGGGGAAAGTCGAAAATACCGTCAGGAAAGTGCGAAAACTGGAGTGAAATTTTGGATGGCGCTTCATTTTTGTCTGTTTTGAGTGAGATGAGGGATTGTAAAATCTCTATTTTATCAAGTTTCGACACCCAGACTTGAAATTTCGGCGCCGAAATGCTCTATTGTTGTCAGCAGATTTCATTCAGCGCCGAACATTTCGGCGCTAAAAACTGGTTCGACACATGTATCGACATTGATGTCTGACCGGCGCACCCTTGTTGGAAATCGCTCAAAATGAAAAAGCATGGATTCAAAGAACGCGCGATTCTCTTCACCGGCGGCATTCTAGCTGTCGTATATAGTGTGATCGTATTAGGCTTCGTTACAACCAGCCCAGACCTGCGTCTGCGGGCGATGCTGGATAGCGTCCAGTCTGAGTCTGGAGAAGAGGGGCCTGACGGGATCGAAATCAAGGCGACTCCCAGCATCAAGAAGGAAGGGGCCTTTTCACCTCCAAAACCGGGTGACATTCTCACGAAGATCGGCGAGTATCCGATTCGGACGTTCCTCGATTTCTCTCAGGTTCTCAGCAAGCTGCGCGACATGAAGCTCCCCCCCGGCGGCCATCTTCGTCCGCAGGCCGATCCCACGGAACATGATGTGCCCTACATGGTGGAAATGGAGGGGAACCGGTTTATCAATGTCGAGTTTTACAGCCGCACTGATAACGCCGATGGTCCACCGACCTATACACTGAAGTCGGCGTGGGTTCAGATTCAGGCGATTCCCTCGGGTGATGTCGCGATCTCATTGCTCTGGTTTTCGTTGGAGCTGATCATTCTGGCGATCGGGGCTTTTGCGTACTGGATGCGGCCCTTCGACCGGACTACACGAATCTTCTTTGTGATGGGGATCATCACCCTCGTCGCCTTTATCGGTGGTTATAACTGGTGGATTATCGCCGGTGCCCTGGCGCTGAATATTCCGTTTGTCCTGGCGGCCGTTCTGGTACCTGCGATTACGCTCCACTTCTTTATTACGTATCCAAGATCCATTCCCTGGTTGGCCCAATATCCCATTGGTCTGCTGCGTGCCATTTATTCCGTGCCCGTCGCGACCTGTACCCTGATCCTGGCCTGTCTGATTTATCTGCGTCTGACATCACACATCAGCGATGGTTCCGTGGAACTGGCCAATCAGGATTATTCCCCCCTGGTATTTCAGGTGGTTTCGGTCCTGCGCTGGGCTGTTTACAGCTATATCAGTGTGGCTGGTATCTATTACCTGATGACGCTGGGTGCGCTGCTCAATAATTACTTTAAAAGCCAGAACCCTTATGAACGGAATCAGCTGAAGTGGATTGCCTTAGCAGGTTTGATTTCGATTATTCCCGTGGGGTACTCACTGTATCTGGCGGAATTTAACCGGACTCAGTTCGCCCTCGGGGGCGCTGGGATTCCGATGTTCCTGGCCAGTGTCTCTTTTATGGCAGCGTTCGTTGTGGGCATCATTCGCTACCGATTGATGCTGATCGATCAGATCATCAGCCGCGGGATGCTGTTCTACGTCGTCAGTGCGGGCATCTCGATTCTGTATGCGACCGTGATTTCACTGGGGTCGCTTTATGGTACGCAGCTGAATCGCACGCCGAGTACCAATCAGGCGATCTCCGTCTTTCTGGTGATGCTGTTTGCGATTTCACTGTTGCTCTGGTCGCGTGACCGTGTGCAGCGGCTCATCGACCGGCGTTTCTTCCGTCAGAAATACCAGCTCGATAAAGCGCTGAAGCGCATGAATCGCGCCGTTGGTCGCCTGGGGGATCAGCGTTCGATTGCCGACCGCATGCTCACCTCCTGCCGCGAAGTGCTCCAGGTTAAAAGTGCAGCGATCTACCTCTTGAATCCGGAGCGAACGCAGTTTGATCTGTTGACCGGATTTCACATTGAAAATTCACCATCGACGGTTCCCTGTAATGCGGAACTGCTGGAAGTTCTTGAAGGAGAGCTTGCCTTCCAGCGGGTGGCGACAGGCTTATTGAAAGAGGCATCCCCCGCTCAGCAACTGCTGCGGCTGTTAGGCTTCGACTTCATCTACAATCTCGAGTTGGATGGAGAGTTTGCCGGTTTCGTGGCCTTGGGACAGCGAACTGCCGGCAGTGCCTATTCTGCAGAAGACCTGACGTTCCTGAACGCCATGGGGCAGATCACCAGCATCGCCCTGCACAGTACCAAAATTCATCAGGACCTCAGGCGTCTCAATGAAGAGATGCGGATCAAGGTGGAGAAGATCGACGATCAACGGCGGCTGGTCTCTGTGTTGCAGTCCGAGTTGACCAGTTCGCAGGAAATTGCCGAGCGGAGTGAACCGCATGCTGTGCAGCGGGGGTTGATCAAGGGGAACAGCCCGGCGATCCGACAGGTGATGGAGACGGTGCGTAAGGTCGCCAATTCGGAATCGACGGTTCTGATTCGCGGCGAGAGCGGAACCGGGAAAGAACTCCTGGCCCAAGCGGTTCACGAAAACAGTTCGCGTCACGAGAAGCCGCTGGTGCGGGTGAACTGTGCGGCGTTGTCTCCCAGTCTGCTGGAAAGCGAACTGTTCGGCCACGTGAAAGGGGCATTTACCGGGGCACATGAAGACCGCGTCGGTCGATTTGAAATGGCGAATGGGGGAACTCTGTTCCTTGATGAAATCGGAGATATTTCGCTCGATACCCAGGTCAAGCTGCTGCGGGTTCTACAGGAGCGTGCCTTCGAACGGGTGGGGGGATCGGAAACACTGCACGTGGATGTGCGGCTGATTACTGCGACGCACCAGAACCTCGAACAGCGAATTGCTGAAGG
The DNA here is from genome assembly GCF_040219335.1 of Gimesia sp. Classification (NCBI taxonomy): domain Bacteria; kingdom Pseudomonadati; phylum Planctomycetota; class Planctomycetia; order Planctomycetales; family Planctomycetaceae; genus Gimesia; species Gimesia sp. The sequence continues at coordinate 272,820 of NZ_JAVJSQ010000010.1, forward strand.
GCTGTTCCGTGAGGATTTATATTATCGCCTGAATGTGATCAGTATTACTCTGCCTCCACTCCGTGAGCGACGGGATGATATTTTCGAACTGGCTTTCTACTTTCTGAAACGAACCGCACATCGCCTGGGAAAACGAATTTCGCATATCGACCCCGATGCCATCGAAGCGCTGGAACGCGCTGACTGGCCAGGTAATATCAGACAGTTGGAAAACGTGATTGAGCGCGCGGTTGTGCTGGCAGAAGAAGAAGTCATCACATTAAAAGATCTGCCCGCAGATTTCGTCAGTGGAAACAGGCGGATGCCGGTCCGGGTTGTCGAAACCAAACAGGTCCGGACCGAGCCATCGCGACGGATCCCGTTGTCTGATGTGGAGGTCATCTCTTTTCCGGGCACCGAGAATCAGACGGATCGTCAGCTTTCCGAGCCGGAACAACTCAAGCAGGCACTGGCTGAATGCGATGGCAATAAAGCCCAGGCTGCCCGTATGCTGGGGATGCCCCGCAGCACGTATTACAGCAAGCTGAAAAAATACGGTATTGGCTGATTCCGGTCCCGCTTGCGTTGCATTCTTCTCTCAAGAAACAGTTGTTGCACTTTCACGCTTCAATGAAAGGTAGGGGCTTCCGCGAAGATCTCTTCGAAGATCATCCCCCGTTGGAAGGGGCCGTTTTGATAATCAATTTTTACCCCTTCTCGCTCATTAAATTGTCCGGAAGGGAAACAGTACATCACATCTTCGAGCATGAACTTTGCACAGGGTTCATTGTCGCCCCGCTTCATCAGTGACAGTCCGATCTCGTCTTCCTCTTTAAAGACCAGAATGGCGCCAATGGCCAGATGGCCGGCGCTGAGCAGGTGATCTCTGAGAACGTGGTGCGCTGTCGCGGAGATTTTGATAGGTGGTGTTTCAATCAGCCAGTCGATCTCATCATCACGGATCTCTCGATCGCCTCCCAGTGCAGGCTGAAACTCAGGGGGGCTGACCTCCGTCTGCCAGATCGTTTTCCAGATTTCCTCTTTGATCTGACCCCGGATGCCAGGTCCCAGATACCCTATCAATTTCTTCGACCAGAACATGAGTGGCAGGGGGACCGCGAGGCCGTTGTTGGGCGGGTCTACCAGTAGAGGCAGCAGACGTGACGTCAGACGTCCCTCTGGCAGAGACTCGCGGAAGAGCATGACCGAAGTCAGGTAAACTTCATGGCCATCGGTGACCTGGTAGGGAACAGGATAGGAAAAACTATCCTTCCGCTCGTCGGTAATCCGGTTCGCCAGGGCATCCAGGGCTGCATCACCCGTCTGCGTTCCCTTTAATTCGAAGATACGGTTGGAAATTTCCAGCAGGTGGTTCGGGTTGTCCCCAAAGTAGTCTTCCGGAGAGTAGATATAGGAAGCAGGCAGGTTATGCTGGCCCCATTCAAAGATCATGGAATTCGCCTGGACCAGGCTCCCCCAGACGGGTTTGCCTTGCTTGAGCAGATTTTCGTAGGCCTCTTTCGCAGTATCCGCCAGAAAGGATTCTGCGGTCTTGAACACGCGGGGGTCAGGCTTTTCAGCGACCATCATCCTGCTCAACCGCCACCAGTACAGCAGCCTGGCACTTTGCTTCAGAAATCTGGATGGTTCAATTTCAAACACACTCAGTTCTCCCGCTTCAATCTGGGGTGCGCTTCGATTGGAATCAATTCAACATACCGCGAAGCAGACTTGTTATCAATAGTTCAGTAGTATTTGTCTGGATTCCAGTTGCTGCCGAGATGAGCAGACTCGGGACCAGTCATTTTTTATGTTTTGCAGACCAGACAGGTTCGTAACCCCAAAAAAAGAAAGTTAAATAAACGGGAGCCGATTTTATCTGCTCTATACAGCAGTTAAGATGAAGGCCTGCGTCTGATTGACAGCCTCGAAAACGACTTTGTACTGACTCGCCCGGAGGAAACTCACCCGTGACTTTTACTGATTTAATCTCTCGTCGAAGCCTGCTGATCCTGCTGGCAACACTCCCTCTGTTTTCCCTTTCCGCACTGGAAGCTGGTGAGGATGATTCAAAACAGAAAACCATTTTCATGCGATCCGGCTGGCAGACAGTCAACATCGGTGATATCGGGCATACGCCGGGAACTCTGCGGTACCTGGAAGAGTATCTGCCTGACGTGAAAGTCAATCTTTGGTTGCATCGGACCACCGATGAAGTCACCGCGATGCTCAAACAGCGGTTTCCCAAGGTGAATATCGTGCAGGGGAAAATGAATGCACGCGGTAAAGCCAATAATCCTGAGATGCAGAAAGCCTTCGATGAGAGCGACCTGTTTCTTTACAACTCCGGGATGCACTTCAACCAGTTCTGGCCACCGCCGATTTACATTATTGAAGCCTGCACGGCGACCAATAAACCGCTGGTCCTGTATGGACAGTCATTCGATGGTTTTGCACCGGAAGATGAAGCGAAGATGAGTGAACTGCTCTCCCGGGCGGCTGCGATTTACACACGTGACGTGGAATCGTTTTATTACCTGCGGAAGATCGGCGTGACTTCACCTTCCCTCTCCTTCGGTCCGGATGGCTGTTTTGGTATCGATGTTCGCGATGACAAAAAAGCGAATGCCTGGCTCAAAGCCCACGATTTAAAACCCAAGGAATTTATCACCGTCACGCTCCGCAGCAATACCCCCAAGCTGAAAGCGAAAAAAGGGACCGTGATGAACCCCACCCAGCCGACGAAGGAAGACATCGCACAGAACGAGCTCTGGACCAAAAAACTGCGGGCAGTCATCACCGACTGGGTTCGCACGACGAAGAAAAAAGTGCTGCTCGCGCCTGAAGTGGATAAGGAAATCATCCATGCCCAGAAGATGATTCTGGATCAGCTTCCCGAAGATGTGAAGCCTTACGTCGTCAACCGCGATCCGTTCTGGAACGTGGATGAAGCCGCTTCTGTATATGCCCAGGCGATCGCCGTTGTCTCCATGGAACCGCATTCCTGCATTATCGCGCTGTCGATGGGAACGCCGGTGATGCATCTGGCGAGTGCCCGCCACGGTCTCAAACGCTGGATGTTCCGCGATATCGGTCTGTCGGAATGGCTGTTCGATATCGACAATGAACCCGCTTCACAGATTACCCGGGCCCTGTTGAAAATCGATGCCAAACCGGCGCTGTCCCAGTCCAAGGTGGACCGGGCCATGCACACGGTGAATACACGATCGAAGGAAATGATGGGGGAGATCAAAGAGATCCTGGATCAGCAATAGATCACCTGGATCCCTTTGAGCCCGGCAGGATTGCTTAATCCTGTTTCGGTTTGAGTTGCTGTTCGATGACCCGGGCCACCTCTTTCCCCTGTGCGGTGGCACCGGCGGTATTGAAGTGCACGTTGCCCGGTTTGGTCCACCACTGGGCATGCTGCGGCTTTGTGAAAGCATACAGGTCATCGACGGCAATTTCGGGATAGTCCTTGAGGACCTTCAATGCGATCTGGTTGTACTTCGCTGCGTCACCAGCGATCCGCCCCGGCTCTCCTTCGGGCACGGGTGTGGTCGTTGCGAAAATCAGTTTGGCTTTGGGGGCCAGTTGTTTGAGGTAAGCGATGATGGCCCTTAGATTCTTTTCGTAGTCAGCGGGGGAAATCGCCTGGGTGCCGTTCACCCGATCCAGCTGTTTGCCATTCATGTACTTCAGGTCGTGCAGCCCGACGTTGAAGTGAATCACGTCCCAGTCAAATTTCCAGGGATCGTTGAGGTCGTCTTTTTGCATGGTGGCGTGCATCGTTTTCATCTTCTGAATAAACGAAGAGGAATCGCCGCCGTTGCAGTACAGGCGGTAGACGTTGGCTTTGCCTTTGAGGGCCTCGCGAGTGGCATCGGTATAAGCGATGGAAATGGAATCTCCATAGAGCAGGACATTCGGCAGTTGAGGATTGTTTTTGACGTACTGGAATGCGGGGCGCTTGTTGAAGCGAGGAGAGCGGACCAGTTTCTGCCAGGCTTCTTTGGCATCCTGTTCGGCGAGGGCCGACTGTGAGAAGGTGATCAGGCAGAGCAGCAGGAGCGGAAGCAGTTTGAGCGTTTTCATAGTGTGTTTCTCAATATAGAAGATTCATGGGAGTTGATCGGTTGTGACTTCTATTCTGCAGAAAGACGCTCATGGACGGCAAGTTGATTCTGAACTGTTTTTCCAAAAACAACGGGTGAATGCCGAATAAGGTAATTCTGTGCCGTTTTGAGTTGGGACCGGCGCGATTAAGCAATAGAATATATTTTCCTCTCACATCCAGAACTGTTCTTCAAGGGAGTGCTCAACATGAGATTCTACTGTCTGTGCTGTCTGTTATTTGTTTTCGGTTGTGAACAATCCAAACCCACGACACCGGCGCCGGTGGTCGAGCAGGGGGAAGCGGCACCGATTCCCGATGAACAGCAGGCAGGTGATCATGATGCCGAAGCACACACGGGAGAACCACTGGCAGGGATGGGCGTTATGGTGGGAGAACTCACTCCAGACAGCGCACTGGTGCAGGTGCGTCTGACAGAGACTGACAAGCTCGTTGACAGGGATGTGAAAGGGACGTCGGGTGTGGTCCGCTTTACCCTGAACCCCGTCGCTGCTAAAGGGGGAGCGGAAATCAAAGACAATCCCCAGACAATCGAAGCGGTTGCCGATCATGATTTTATCGCCCGGGCTGCTTTTACCGGACTGGCTCCCGGAACGAAATACGAATGTAAAACAGAGATTGGCAAGACTGCCGAGCATCTACATGCTGGACCGGTGGCTCACTTTGAAACTCTGCCCGGCCCGACCCTGGCAGAACCGGTAAAGTTCGTGGTAGTGACCGGCATGAATTATGCGAAATTTCATGGCGATGACCGGATCGATAAAAAACAGCATCTGATCGAGAACAACACCAATCTTCCGCAGCCGTATTCCGGTCCCGATAAACACCTCGGGTACCCGGCACTGGAGACAATTCTGAAGCTCAAACCGCTGTTCTTCGTCGGCACCGGGGATAACGTTTACTACGATACTCCCGATAATCCCCGTGCGAAAACGATTCCTGAAATGCGACAGAAGTGGCACGAGCAGTTCATTCAGCCCCGCTATCGTGACCTGTTCGCGGAGGTGCCGACGTACTGGGAAATTGACGACCACGATTACCGCATCGACGATGGTGACAATACCGGCGATCATCACCCGACTCCCCAGGAAGGGCGGGACATGATGCTCGAACAACTGCCGGTGGCTCCTATGGGAGACAAGGATGCGAAGACGTATCGCACGCATCGGGTGAGCAAGGATCTGCAAATCTGGCTGCCGGAAAACCGGATGTACCGCAGTCCGAATGCGATGGAAGATGGTCCGGAAAAAACGATCTGGGGGAAGGAGCAGAGAGCCTGGTTGCAGAAGACGCTCAAAGAGAGTGATGCGACTTATAAACTGCTGATTTCACCCACGCCGATGATCGGTCCCGATGACCTCCGTAAAACCGACAATCATTGTGACATTGGCGGCTTTCGTCATGAGCGGGATGAATTCTTCAAGTGGCTCAAAGAGAATGGCCTGGATCAGCAGAATTTCTTCATCGTCTGCGGTGATCGACACTGGCAGTATCATTCGGTCGATCCCAGCGGTTTCGAAGAGTTTTCCTCGGGGGCTCTGGTCGATGCGAACTCACGACTGGGCCGCAAGCCCGGCGATCCAAAGTCGACCGATGCCAAGGGGGAAATCAAGCAGCCTTACTATCAGGATCCGCGGTCGGGCGGATTTCTGGAGGTGAAGGTCACGCCCGCCGACAAAGAGCAGCCGGCGACACTTTCCTTTCTGTTTCACGACGAGAAAGGAAAGCTGCTCTACCAGCATGACATTCCATTTAAGAAGTAGTCGCGTTACTTTTGGAAGCTGGTGTCGGCGGTTTTCAGGTCCAGGGGCTTGATCCAGACGTTCCGGAAACGAACGTCGTGTCCTTCGCACTGCAGCTTGATTCCGCCCGGTCGGTCGGTGATGCCGAAACCGTTGTCATTGCCACCGTCCAGACCGGAATTCGCACCGCCCCAGACTTTGTCGATGGTGACATTCTCGTGTACTTTCTTGCCGTTGAAGTAGACCGTGACCAGCGGCTTCTCAACCAGCTTGCCATCTTTGAAGCGAGCGGCTCGAAAGGTGACGTCGTAAGCGTTCCATTTGCCGGTACCATTGTAAGCGTGATAGGGAGACTCGGTTTTGTTGATGACGGCTCCCATTCCATGTTTGGTTTTGTCGCCGTCCAGGATCTGGATTTCATAGCGATTCTGCAGATAGACGCCGCTGTTGCCGCCTGGTTTCATCACCAGAAATTCGACATGCAGACGGAAGTCGCCGTATTTCTGTTTGGTGACAATGTCCGCCGCGCCGAATTTTCCCCCGGCTGCAGCCGGATCATCTGACTGGATTACCGTACCCTTGTCGATCGGGTCTTCGACGACTTTCCATTTGATGGGGAGCGAGGAACCGAAGCGGGGGCCTTTCCAGTAGGTCCATTTCTGGTCCAGCATTTCGCGACTGCCATCCAGCAGGATTTCTGCATCGGAAGGAGCAGAGGCGGAGACCCCCACATCTGCCTGGGCGGTAGATACTGTAAGAGGCGTGGTCAAACACATAGACAGACAAATGACCAGAGAAGTGTAGCGCATAGTGGTTCCCTTTTATGACAGTCGTGTGGATTATGCTTGATATTTCTATAGCAGGGGACAGGTTTTCTCAATGATGTTTCAAGCCGATTTTGTATCAGAGTGCCGTTTTACTGCGCAAAGAGTGATTGATACGATCTATTTTATGAGCAGAATATTTAAAAAATATTAATAAAAGAGACACTCTTCCCGTCTCCTGCGGGTTAGATTCATAGTGAGCGATCCGCGAGGGGAAATCAAATCTAAAGAGTGATTTCTCAATCAATTTCGACTTGTAAAAAAAAGAGTGATCCGAAGCGTGTTTGACACAGTCAGCCGGTTGACCTCATAGTTCGACATCGAATTTCGAGCAGGAAGTCGTCCCAGGCGATGTTTGGCATAGAATTCGCTTACTTTACATGTCAATCGTTTTAATTGTCATTGCAGCATGTTGTTGTTAGTTTCAGGAGCTTCGTCTATCGTCTAAAAACGACTGACACAGGTTTGAGTGCTGATGTCCTTCCACAGCTACCTCACAATTGAGTTGAGAAACTCGTGTGATCCTGCCCATGAGTCCTGCCTGATCTGTATTTGATGTTTAAAGAAAGAACTGTCCTCTACGTCTTTGTTGTTATATCTCCATTTATTTCTAAAGGAAACTTTTATGTTTTGCAGGCACAATGTACGCAAACGTGGTTTCACACTGATCGAGTTATTGGTCGTGATTGCCATTATTGCTATCTTAATCGCGCTTCTCCTGCCCGCCGTTCAGCAGGCACGTGAAGCAGCACGTCGCAGTACGTGTAAGAATAACTTGAAGCAGCTCGGTCTGGCGTTGCACAACTATCACGATGCCTTCCTGCGCTTCCCCATTGGTGAGCAGAGCCCTTACTATCGCCCGAACTGGCGTGCACCGATTCTACCCTATCTGGATCAGGCTCCGGCTTACAACCAGATGAACTTTGACGTGAGTACCACTGCCGGTGGATTCGCTTCGCAGAACAGTGGTGGATCGTACGGCTATGGTTCCGGCGCTGGTTCCAACGCAGTGCTGAAGACCTTACGTGTTCCCGTTTACAACTGCCCGTCCAGTCCACATGGAAACAATGCTAACGACAGTGTGAACGTGAAGAACAATTACGACCTGGGACAGACCATGGACTACGTCGGTATCGCCGGTGCGACACCGGATCCGGCAGGACGTACAAATGTCTGCTCGGCGACCGGCGCCGGTTATGGAAATGGTACCTATTGCAATAATGGGGTACTGGCTCCCAATGATTGTTTCCGAATGCGTGACATAAAAGATGGAACCTCCAACACGGTCGTCGTCGGCGAACAGTCAGGTCAGGTGAATGGTCAGGACAGTCGTTCTAACTACTATGGTGGCTGGAGTGGTATGGGAACCTCTGCCAAAATGAATACCCTGGGCAGTGGCTCAAACTGGGGATCGGGAACAACCACCGTCATGTATTCCGTGAACAGTTTCTGGAACTCGGGAGCCGGTGATGAAGCCTACCGTACCTATGGGGCAAATACGGTACTCGGCTCTTATCACACTGGAGGGACGCATGTGCTGCTCGTCGATGGTAGTGTCCGTTTCGTATCAGATAACATGGACTTCGGAACTCTGGCGAATCTCTGTTCCAAGAACGATGGGCAGGTATTGGGTGAATTCTAATCAACCTTTCAGGAAGATATGAATACAGACCCGTGATACACCACGAAAGCCCCCGGTCACCCGGATCGGGGGCTTTCCTCATGCTGAGATAAACTGATTTTTCTAACAGGATCAATTGAAATTATGTTACAGCGATTTGAGATGCCGAACGCGTTCCTGGCTGCCGTGCTGCTGACTGTCGTAACCACTTTGAGTGGATGTGGCAGCGCGGAAGAAGGTAAGAAGAAAGCCGAAGTTACAATTACCATTACCCACAATGGTTCCCCCGTGACAGAGGGAAATGTACGCCTGATGATGACCGGCAAGGGAGAAGGCGCAGTAGGGCCCTTGAATGAATCCGGGCAGGTTGAACTGCAGGAAGTCATATTGGGAAATTATTCCGTTGCCGTGACTCCTCCTGAAGGAACTCCGGATAACCCGATTCCTGAAAAAGAGTATCCGAACATTCCCAAACAGTATCGGACTCTGCAGGAAAGTCCTCTCAAGGCTGACGTCAAAGCTGGTACGAATGAATTTACATTCGATCTGAAATAGTAGTTACAACTCGCGATGGCTCAGTGATGGAAACTGGAACCACCGGCTTGCGGTTCATGATCCGGACGCTGAGCAAAGTAGTCGATGGCATGCTGCAGATCACCCAGCAGCATGTCTGCCATGTCGCGGGTGAAGCCTTCCTTGCAGACGCACCGCAGTACCGCCAGATCTTCCCGATTCTTCGGGAAGGTATAGGCGGGAACCAGCCAGCCTCGTTCGCGAACTTTGTCGGATATGTCAAACACGTTGAAGTTCGCTTTTTCGTTGGTGGTGAAGGCGAACACGGGAATGTCGCTGCCGTCGGAAATCAGATCGAACGGCCCCAGCTTCTCGATACCCGCTGAGAGGTACATCGCCACATCCTGCGACGTCTGGTGAATCTCGCGATAACCTTCATGTCCCAGTCGCAGGAAGTTGAAGTACTGCGCCACCACCTGGTTGCCGGGACGGGAAAAGTTCAGCGCAAAGTTGGGCAGGTCTCCCCCCAGATAGTTACAGTGAAAGATCAGTTCCTCGGGCAGTTCCTCCCGGCTGCGCCACAACACCCAGCCGACACCTGGATACACCAGACCGAACTTGTGCCCGGATGTATTGATTGATTTTACCAGTGGCAGGCGGAAGTCCCATTCCAGATCGGGTTGCAGGAATGGTGCGACGAATCCGCCGGAAGCCGCATCGACGTGAATCGGCACGTCCCAGCCGGTCTCCGCGTTGAGTTTCGTGAGTGCGTCGTTGACCTCTTTGACATTTTCATACCGACCGTCAAAGGTGCTGCCCATAATAACCACCACGCCGATGGTGTTTTCGTCGACCAGCTTGACGGCTTCTTCCGCGGTCAGGCAGTAACGATCCCCTTCCATGGGAACGAAACGGGGTTCGATTTCCCAGTAACGACAGAATTTTTCCCAGCAGACCTGCACGTTGATGCCCATGACCATGTTTGGTTTATCTGCTGGTTTGCCCTGGGCTTCGCGGCGCTTGCGCCAGTTCCATTTCAGCGCCATGCCACCCAGCATCGCTGCTTCACTGGAACCGATGGTCGAGCAGCCGATCGAGTTTTCCTCTGAAGGAGAATTCCATAACTGGGCCAGCATGTTGGTACAGCGGAGTTCGATTTCCGCCGTCTGCGGATACTCGTCCTTGTCGATCATGTTCTTGTCGAACGTTTCAGACATCAACTGCCGGGCTTCGTCTTCCATCCAGGTCGTAACGAATGTTGCCAGGTTCAGTCGCGAGTTGCCGTCCAGAATCAGCTCGTCACGAATCAGGTTGTAAGCGACTTTGGGAGGCAGGCCATCCTGGGGCATCTGGTATTTGGGGACTGGCTCCCGAATGTAGCGGCCGCCGTAAGCGGGGGTGATGACTGAATCGCGATCGTCTTCGTGCGGATTTTTCTGGCCGTGCAGCATGAGCAGTTCCCTCCTGGATGTTCAACCGGTGAAAGAGCGGGTTACTGCTATCCTACTGAATGACTCGAAGAATTAAATATCGATCGAGTCACCGATCAGTTTTTCTCTCAAATTTTATGTATTACAACCCACGGCGCACTGTCCAATGATGTCCAGCTTATCGTCATTCAGGTAACAGTAGCGATTGACCCAGACGCCATCCGGACTGATATCAGTTGCGGTCTGCATCCGCTCGCGGAAATCTTCTGTGGGACCATAGCCGTGAGCAAGCGCATAAATCGGCATCGGTCTCGCCAGCTTACGGGCTGCCAGGATTTTTCGCTCTTGAGCCAGCGGACCAGAGAGATGCGGTTCATCAGGGCCGGGGTAATAGACTTCAGAAAGTCGTTCCGGCGGATCGGCATCGGTGATATCCAGGAATTTGAACAAAGCGCGAACCAGCAATGTTTCCGAGAGCCCCGGGTTCGCTGCCAGCAGTTGGTCACCGTAGGATCTGAGAATCATCGACCAGTGCATGCCATACAGTTTGACGCTGACCGAATTACAGTATTTCGCTGCCAGCGAATAGTTCATCCCCGAAATAATCGACCAGGGAGGCGGAAACGCGCTGGGCGCGAGTTCGACGTTCGGCTTCCCGGCGTCGTCCATTGTCTGGCGGAAACCGGCCAGCAGTTCTTTGGAAAGCTGCGCCTTGAGCAGCAGCATCGCGGACGCCCCGGGGAAATGATCGTTGAGCCAGACCGTGAAGTTCGCGGCCTGATTTTCTTCGGCGAGCCAGTTATCCAGGTCGAAGTTCGTCAGCCCACCGTTGAGCTTCTGATACAAAGCCAGCGAGTCTTCTCGCATCTGTTCGAAGTGGTAGCCGAGTCGGTCGGCTGCCCGTCGTGCATGGTCGCTGAAATCGAAGAACGCCGAATCCAGGAAGTAAGGCGGATACTCGGGCCAGTCGAAGCGAATGCCATCGATATCCGGGTAATGCTGTAACAGATCGCGAATCAACGCATGCTGGTATTCGATGATGTGCGGGCTGGCCAGGCTGCCGTTATTCGCGACGCGTTTCCGCGGGAGCGAACCATCGGGCAGGCGGGGAATATCTTCTTCGACCGGGCCTCCAAACTGCACACGATACCCGGGTGGGATCGCAGCCTGCACCTGGAAATAGACTTCCAGGCCGCGGTCATGGGCCGCTTCAATGAAGTGGGCTACCACCTGACCTTCGCGATGTGTCAGTTCATCGGCACTCGCTGGCTGATAGCGCAAATCTGCATAGAGCCTTTCATCGGGGACGAAGCTCGGGGACGTTCGCACCCACAGCTCCCGCTTCCCTTCCCAGAGGGGACGGTCCAGCAGGCGGACCTGGCCGGCTCCCGCATCCGCAGGGGGCTCGCGGACCCCGGTCTGTACGTCGGCCAGTTGCATGACGTAAGGCGAGGTGGAGACGGCAGTCACCCCTGCCCGCTGCATGAGATTGTCGAGCACATTTTCGACTCCCTCGTACTGCAGATACTCCGGTAAGACGGTCACGCCGATTTGTCTCTGCTGACTCATGATTCCCTCGTAAAGAAGCAGAATGGACTCTCAGAGTCCTTTATCTTATCGGCCCGTCAGATTTTTTCTCCACCCCACAGGGGGAATTTTTTTACACTTTATTGAGGCCCGGGCAGCTTCTCGCAGAAAGTGACCAGAATGAACGTCGCGATCGGACCCAGTAATAGAGAGATCAGAAACCAGACCAGCCCGCTCCGGTTTTTACCCTGAGCGAGGCCGGCGTTGATCAATGACAGCGTTCCCCAGCCCACAAGATAACCAGGGTCCTGACCCAGTGGCGCAGCAATCAGCATTGACGTTACTCCTGTTCAATACCGGGTTTGTTTCAATCCGTTTCCTGTGCCAGGTCAGGTGACCGTCGATTACTCAGTGATGATGTCGTTCACGGTTCCACCGCTGGGAATCATCGGCAGCACGTGTTCCTGGTAAGTACAGATCACGTCCAGCAGGTAAGGCTCGTCTGAGGCCAGCATCTCCGCCAGGGCAGCCGGGTACTCGGCTTTAGAGCGAACCTGTTTCGCTTTCAGGCCGAATCCTCTCGCGATCGAGACGAAGTCAGGATAAGTGACTTCCCCATGATCACCGGAACCTTTGCCCTCCCATTCGGGATGGTGCACGGGGCCCAGGTAAGTATGAGCACGACGACCTTCCATGAAGCGGTCTTCCCACTGCACCACCATACCCAGGTGCTGGTTGTTCAACAGCAGGATTTTCACCGGCAGGTTTTCAGTGTGGAGTGTTGCCATTTCCTGGACGTTCATCAGCATCGAACCGTCGCCGTCAATGTCAACCACCAGCGAATCAGGGAACTGAGCCTGAACGCCCATCGCTGCGGGCAGACCGAAGCCCATCGTTCCCAGTCCTGAACTGCTGAGCCAGTGGCGGGGTTTGTTGAACTTGTAAAACTGAGCCGCCCACATCTGGTGCTGACCAACGCCTACGGTGATGTAAGGATCTTTGTCTTTGGTCTGCTGCCAGAGTTCGTGAATCGCATATTGCTGCGACATCACATCGCCCAGCTCGGGATACTTGAGCGGGTACTTTTCTTTCCATTCTTTGACCTGGGCCAGCCAGTTATCAACCTGCGGCAGGTCATCATCGGTGATCGCTTCGTTCAGTGCGGCAAGAACGTGTTTCAGATCCGCATTGATCGGAATGTGAGCTTCCTTGTTTTTCTGCAGCTCAGACGGGTCGATGTCCACGTGCACAATCTTACCATGCTTGGCGAACTCTTCGAGCTTACCGGTCACGCGGTCGTCAAACCGCACGCCGAATGCCAGCAGCAGGTCGGCTTCGTTGACGGCATAGTTCGCATACACGGTGCCGTGCATCCCCAGCATGTCCAGACTCAGGGGATCGTCACCGGGAAATACGCCCAGTCCCATTACGGTCGTGGTTACGGGAATGTTTGTCTTACGGGCGAACTTCACGAGTTCTTCGGAAGCGTCGGAAATGATGGCACCACCACCGACGTATAAAATGGGTTTCTTGGAACGTTTGATCGCTGCCAGAATCTGTTTGATCTGTTCGGGAGCCGCTTTCCGCAACTCGGGACGATAACCGGGCAGATAGGTTTCGGGATCGTAATCAGGCTCGGCATCGAGTGTGGCCAGCTGACAGTCTTTGGGGAAGTCGATCAGCACGGGACCCGGACGGCCGGTGTTCGCAATGAAGAAGGCTTCCTTCACGATGCGGGCGACGTCTTTTACGTCGGTAACCATGTAGGTGTGTTTGGTGATGGCGCGGGAAATTTCAACCATCGGCGTTTCCTGGAACGCGTCGCTACCGATGACAGCCTGCGGCACCTGACCGGTAATCGCCACCATCGGAATACTGTCCAGCTTGGCATCCGCCAGGGCCGTTACCAGGTTGGTTGCACCGGGACCACTGGTCGCCATACACACGCCCACATCACCCGTTGTCCGGGCAATCCCCTGGGCTGCGAAACCACCACCCTGTTCGTGGCGGGGCAGCAGGGTGCGGATGTCGTCTTTGTATTTCATCAAAGCCTGATGCAGAGGCATGCTGCAACCGCCGGGGTAGGCGAAGATCGTCTTGACGCCCTGCCGCACCAATGCCTGAACCAGAATCTCAGCGCCATTGATGGTAGTCGTTTTCGTCTCTTTTTCGTTGGCAGTGGCCACTGTTTCACCCTTCTTTTCGATGATCTTTAAAACTCTGAAATTCTATCTGACTGATCTCAGATCCCCGCGTCGGTTTCAGGCGGGAACCTGCTCGATCAGCGTTTGCTGTCACCATAACAGACAAACCTGTAGACGCACCTCGTACGCCTGATGTTCGGTTTGGGAAAATCAAAGACTGATTTCGTTCTCAATTCTATCTACTCCGGGGGACAATAACGAGTCATTTCCTGCTCAGAATCCGATTTTCGTCCAGAGACATTCGCATTAATCAGCCTCTGCTAACGGGTTACAAAACCTGTTTCGATTATTCAGGTTAAGTCACTCCTGACCGTATCCACGCTGTCCTGAGTGAGAAATTCACGAGTCTCCAAAATATGGATGGCTATAAGTTAATAAATTTCATTGATTTACGTCCAATTGAACGACGAAATCGCAGATCAGTCCCATTCCGGCTGGGAAAAGTTTGGATCCTCGGATCCTTTTTGATACGATATATAAGCAAGTGTTTAAGTGATGCTCTGCTGCTGCCCGACCACCGTGAATGGGGACCCTGCAGCAGAGACTTTGAGCCAGACACCTGAATTTCCCACCAACACAGCCAGCCGAGGTAATCACAATGAATCGTCCTGCGACACCGCTTCAGGCGCTCCAGTCTCGACGTTCTTTTCTCCAGGCCGGATTCCTGACACTCGGCGGATTGAGTCTGGCTGACCTGTTGCGCCTCCGCGCCGCCAGTGCAGCACCCCATAAGTCGACCCCCGATACCTCTGTGATTCTCATCTGGCTGCAGGGCGGACCCAGTCATATGGAAACATATGACCTCAAGCCCAACGCCCCGGTGGAATACCGGGGGGAGTTCAATCCGATTCACACCAATGTGCCCGGTATGGATATCTGCGAGCATCTTCCCCTGCACGCGAAAGTCGCGGATCGCTTTACGGTCATCCGATCGATCTCCCACGGTTTTGCCAACCACGCCGGCGGAGCAGGGCGGTTCCTCTCCGGCCGCGATCCGCTGCGGCCCCTTGACCCCATCTCGCAGTTTCCAACCATCGGCCCCATTGTCTCCCGCATGCGCGAACACGTGAATAACGGTCTGCCCAACTACATCGGGAATCAACCCCGCGTCTATGGTGGCGGCAGCGCCTATCTGGGTGAGTCGGCCCTCCCCTTCGTCGTGGGCGCCGATCCGAACCTGGACAACTTTCAGGTCCCCAACATCACCATGGACGATAAGCTCAAAGAGCGTCTCGATGATCGCATGACGTTGCTGACCTCCTTCGACCAGATGCGCCGCGACATCGATCAGAACGGTTCGCTCGCTTCGATCGACAAGTTCAACAGCAAAGCCTTGAACATGCTCACCAGCGACAAGGCCCGCAACGCGTTTGACATGTCGCAGGAGAGCGACGCCACCCGCGAAAAATACGGACGTCACAAATGGGGACAGCGCGCCCTGCTGGCCCGCCGCCTGGTTGAAGCGGGCTGCAGCTTCGTCACCATGCAGATGCAGAACCCCGGCGTCCAGGGTTGCGCCGGCAACTGGGATATTCACGCTGTTAACGGTCACCTCTACGACGACCTCCGCGGTCGCCTCCCCATTTTCGACCGTGCCGTCTCCGCGCTGGTGGAAGATATCTACGATCGCGGGCTGGATGAAAAAGTGATGGTCATCGTGTCTGGCGAGTTCGGTCGCACCCCCCGCATCAATCCTCAGAAGGGAACCCGTTCCAAAATCATGCAGCCCGGTCGCGATCACTGGCCCGGCGCGATGTCGGTCCTCGTTTCCGGCGGTGGGATGAAGATGGGACAGGTGATCGGTTCGACTACCGCCAACGGTGCCTACGCCAAAGACAACAAGCTTGATCCCAACGATCTGCTCGCAACCGTCTACCGCTTCCTGGGCATCGATCACCACCACGCCTTCCTCGATCACAGTGGTCGTCCCATGCCCATCCTCCCCAAAGGATCCCCCATCCCCGAACTCAGTTGATCGAATCGTTTCCGAAAACCGATCAGCGCCATCTGTAGGGGCGGTGCCTGTGTGCCCGCCCGCCTGGTGACTCACTTTCTGAGTGAACTCCTGCGATAGGAACCGGAAGAACATCCTCCGGGTGGTCGCGGATGTAATCCGTGATTGCCGCAGGCAACAGGAGGTGACAGGGTTGATGTAGTCTGAAGAGAAACACATCCTCATTCTTCTATAGGAAACCATCGAAAAAACAGGCGTAGATCCCATGCCGGGTACTACAGCAATCCACACCTGCAAATCTCCCCACTGAACGTCCTCCACTCCCACCTGAACGAACTCCCCTTGATCGCCTCCCGCCAAAGCGTATCTTGTTCCCATCTGGCTCGCGCGCGAGGACGTTGAACCGGGTAAGGTTTCTGGAAAAACAGTGAGCCAGCCACACCTGCTTTTCAGCTGATCTCCACTGGAACAAGCCGAACCTGTTCGCGATGCTCCCTGCAATCTGTGCATGACACACCAGGACAAAACCCGGCCAGACCAGGACAAAATCCGGGACAGACTGGGACAAAATCTGGGCACACCAGGACAAAATTCTGTCCTGCCCCCTCTGTCCCCTTTCCAAAAATGAATGCGTATCATGACAATCTTCCGAGTAAATATATTAAACAACAGATACCACCTGGCGACCCGCCACCCGCTTCAACGTCCAAGGGAAATCACATCACGCCCCCCAACTCTGAGCGGCCAGGTGCCAGCCGCCGGTAAATCGATCCACCATCAACCCAGCTACCGGTGGCTGGCGCTATTCCGCTCACTATAAAAACAGGGTGAGCCCGAATAAAATTCGGGCCGAGCGCAGCGAGCAGGAAACTGTTAGTGTTGCGCCCCCGGGGAGTCAGCACTTCCGATTGTGAGCCATCGCCAGCCCAAAACACAAACGGTCCATTCTAAGAAAACGAAACGACCACCCCTAGCTGAATATCGCGAACCGGTAAACAGAACTCAGCGGGTACAGGCCGCATGGTTGATAATGTTCCGCGTTACCGCTGACGAACTCCTCCCTGCTCAAATAAAAACAGGGTGGTCGCGGATGCAATCCGTGATTGCCGCAGGCAACAGGAGGTCGCAGAACCCCATTGTCTATTTTGTGACCGATGTACTAAGATACTCGTCAGGTTCCTGGTCTTACTCACTCTCGTTTGGAAAGCAGTGTCGATGGTAGAAAAAACAGTAGTCGCTCGAGAGTTTCTGTTGAAAGATCCTCAGGGAGATACTCGCGGTCGACTGGGGTTTTATGGCTCCGATGATTCCCCACGTATACGGCTCATCGACAGTGTTTATCACGAAAGAGTCAGTATTGGAATCGCTAATGACCATCCGGGGGTAGGGTTATTGAATTCTAATGCCAGCACTTCATTGATCATCGGTTGTATCTTTCCAGAAACTTCCGGGGTGATGATCAACGATGAACGGGGATTGCTGGGAACGACGCTGGAGGTTCGGCCAGGTTATCCCGGTAAGATCAATATCTATGATCCCGAAGTGGAAGAAAGAGGGATTGAGATTTTGTGTAATGTCTGCTGGACGAGTTCTCAAAGTCAGCAATAAGCGAGTCAGGCGGTAATCAACTTCTCGATGACCCTTCTCGAACAGGGAATACATAGATGACCGAAGAAATCAAAGAAGTAATTCAGGCCGAAGAATTTCAACTGGTCGATGCGCAAGGAAACGTACGGGCGCGCTTGGGTTTTGTGGAGGGGGAGCCTTACCTGCAGTTTATTGACAGCCAGGGTTGTGAGCGGATCAAGATCGGCATCTCTGCAGACGAGCCAGGTATTCGAATTCTGAATTCCGATGCCAGCACGCAGGCCGCTATCGGGGCGATTGACACGGGCCAGACAGGCATCATGCTGTGTGATGAAACCGGCACCCTGGGAATGACAATGCTGATTGATCAGAACCGCGAGAGCCATATTAAAATCTATGACCAGGAAGGCGAAACATTCTGGGCTGCCCCCTGAATGATTCCAGCTATCAGCGCAACAGTTCAATCCAGATCTATGAAACCAAACTATGCGAACGTCGGACGGTGTCTGCCCGCCCGCCTGGCGACATACCACCAGTTTCATCGCCCAAGGGTAATCACATCACGCCCACCAACCGTGAGCGGCAAAGCGCTAGCTGCCGGTAAATCGATCCACCATCAACCCAGCTACCGGTGGCTAGCGCCATTCCGCTCATTAAAAAAACAGGGTGAGCCCGAATAAAATTCGGGCCGAGCGCAGCGAGCAGGAAACTGTCAGTGTTGCGTCCCCGGGATGTCAGCGCTTCGGTTTGCGAGTCATCGCCAGCCCAAAACACAAACGGTCAATTCTAAGCAAACGAAACGCCCCCCCCCTAGCTGAATATCGCGAACCGGTAAACAGAACTCAGCGGGTACCGGCGGCAGGCAGGGAAGCAATGAACTCGTCGAATACGCGGCGGTACTCTTCGGTCTGCGGATCGTTGTGACCTCCGCCCGGCAGGACGACGAACTGTTTCGGACCGCCGGCCGCGTCGAACAGCTTTCGTCCCAGTTTGATAGGGATCAGTTGATCGTTGTCGCCATGACTTTGCAGCAACGGTCCCTCATAGTTCCCAATCTTCCCGGCTGAGTTCAACCGCTGCGTCATGTTCAGACTGGGCAGGATCCAGGGGAAATGATGGGCTGCAGCATCAGGAAGCGAAGAGAACGTGCTGGCGAGCACAAGTCCCCGCGCACCATCTTTCGCCGCCAGGTCCACAGCGACCGCGCCTCCTAGCGAACGTCCCATAACGACGATATCCGTCTCCTTAACGCCGGCGCGTGAGGCCAGCCAGGCACGAGCCGCCCGCGCGTCCTGCAGGATCCCGCGTTCGTTTGGCTTGCCCTCACTCTTGCCGTATCCCCGGTAATCAAAGGTCATCACAGCGAGTCCATGACGTTCATTCAGGATTTTCAGCGATTCGCCCCGGCTGACAATGTTCCCCGCATTGCCGTGACAAAACAGCGCCACCGCCCGCGGTTCCGGATGATCCAGGTACCAGCCATGCAGACTGGTGCCATCTTCCGCTTCGAACCACGCCTCCTCAAAGGGGAGATTCTCGGGCAGCGCGGCCGATTCAGGAAAGGGACTCGGATAATAAACCAGCGCACGTTCGACCGGAACCAGCGGCGAAAGCGGCCCCAGCGAGGCACAACCAGCCGGCAGCAACAACAGCCCCCACACAAGTTGGCAACAGAGTCGCATGATGATCTCCGAGAGAAAGAAGCGACGGAGCGTACGCGATCTACATCCAATCAGTCAATGTTGATCTCTCGGAGGGGGCTCGAATCGTCTATGCCCCTGTCAGACCACAAGTTAGGGCAACAATAACCAGCCCACCAACCCTGAGCGCCATTCCGCTCACTAAAAAAACAGGGTGGTCGCGGATGCAATCCGTGATTGCCGCAGGCAACAGGAGGTCGCAGAATCGATGTTGCCTGGTGAGAAACCACCCCTCACTCTACTGTATATATCTATCGAATAACAATCATCGATCCCAGACCGGGTGCCAGCTGACGGCTTGTCCGACAGTGCTGCTTCGAACAGGGGCAATCATCGGTGCCGCTACCCTCAATCGCAGGCTCTCCCCGCAACCTCCTGCTCGCTGCGCTCGGCCCGAATTACATTCGGGCCCACCCGCCGGTTTGTCGTGTGGACAAACTGCTCAATCCTTCCCACCCGGTTTCCGTGGAAACTGTTTCTCCAGCAACTGCATCGCTTTTTCAAACTCCCCCTGATCCGACGGGTGATCGATAATGTTCATGTTCTCTTCCGGATCGCTGTCGTGATCATACAGTTCCCGCGCGATCACTTTTCCCGATTTGAAATCACGCCATTCCGTGTAACGATAGCGGGGCGTACGCACCGAAACACCCATGTTCTCAGGTTGCTTTTTGTAATACGCGGGCCGTGGATGCTGCGTGTAAGCAGCCGGCTTCACGGTCTTTGTGGGATCTTCCAGTACCGGCACCAGGCTCTTGCCTTCCAGCTTCTCGGGAGCAGGCAGGTGACAGAGCTCGACCAGCGTGGGATACATATCGAGCAGTTCCACCAGTGCATCGGAAGACTCGCCCGCCGTCTTCATGTGCGGCACCGAAATCAAAAGCGGCACACGCGCATCGTTTTCGAAGTTCGACGTCTTACACCACAGTCCATGTTCTCCCAGGTGAAAACCATGATCGGACCAGAAAACGATAATCGTATTATCGCTCAACCCCGAACGATCCAGTTCATCCAGCATCTTACCCACCTGCGCGTCGAGAAAACTGATCCCTGCCAGGTAACCGGATCGGATCTCGATGATCTGCTCTCGCGTCAGTTCCCCTTTCGCGGCTCGCATCAGTTCGCGGCTGTCGTGCAAAGCGATCTGGGGAACGTTTTGAGGAGGCTTTGAATTACTGGCCGGCTTCACGGGACTCTCTTTGTAGAGGTCCCAGTATTTCTTGGGAGGATTGAAAGGCAGATGCGGTTTCCAGAAGCCGACCGCCAGAAAGAACGGCTGCTGTTTCTGTTCGAAGCCTTTCAGTGCTTTCACCGCGAGGTCACCAATCCGTCCGTCGAAGTACGCCGAGTCGGGGACGTCCCGTCGCTCGGTCCGCGGTGCGGTTGCGAGATTCATCGGCAGTTCACGGTTATTATTGAGTTGCGGCTGATCGTCATCGTGACGCGCGTAATGCAAAACGGCAGGCACACTCCAGGAGGCGGGATCGCCTTCGATTTTCTGGCGCCAGTTGTGATACACCTTACCGATGTTCTGCGTGAAATAGCCGTTCTGTTTAAACAGCTGAGGCAGGGCGACGATATTCGGATCAGCTTCGCGAAAGTGTTTCGGCAGATTCCAGATCTCCAGGCTGTCCGGTCGGCGGCCCGTCATCAGTGAGGCCCGCGACGGATTGCATAACGCCTGTTGGCAGTACGCCTGTTTGAACAAAACGCCCCGCGACGCCAGCCTGTCGAGGTTCGGCGTCTTCACCAGCGGATGACCATAGCAGGCCAGGTCGCACCGCAGGTCGTCGGCGGCGATGAACAGCACGTTCGGTTTATCAGCGGCGAACAGCGAGGGGGAGACAACAGGGCAGAGGAGCAGCAACAGCGCGAGCACCAGCAGTCGAGGGCGTCTGCCTGAAATAGGCATGGAACAACTTTCTATAAGAGATGCAGGGAGAAAAGGTTACGCGTCCTTTATTCTGCAGACTCATCAGGGGGGATGCAACACTGGATCGCCGTGCCCGGGAGTTCGTCTGGATTTCTGAAAAAAGTGGTTGACATTTGAATTTAACTGTATTACTGTGTTGATACAGTTTTCAGGAGTGAAACAATGCAGATTCAACTCTCAGAAGCGGACGGCACCCCGTATTACCAGCAGGTCGTAAACCAGATCAAGTTTCTGGTGGCCTCGGGGCGTTTGCAGCCGCACGATCAACTCCCTTCGGTGCGCGGGCTCGCACAACAGTTGACGATCACTCCCAATACCGTGGCCCGCGCCTATCGTGAGCTGGAAGCCGAAGGAGTTGTGATCTCCCGACGCGGTTCCGGTGTTTACATTTCCAGTGGCGTTTCTCCCCTCTCGAGTAAAGAAAAACGCCGCATTCTCAACGAACGCATGGATGCCCTGCTGACCGAATCGCGTCAGCTGGGCGTGGATGAAGAGACCCTGCTGAAGCTGCTGCGGGAGCGCAGCCGTAAGTTTGATGCACACCCCCAAGAGGTCGAACCATGAGCACGCACGTCATTGAAATCGAAAATCTGAGCCGTCGCTTCGGCAAGAAGCAGGCCCTGGCCAACGTCTGTCTCTCCGTACCCGAAGGGGCCGTCTTCGGTCTCGTGGGCGAGAACGGCGCCGGCAAAACCACGCTGTTGAAACACATTCTCGGCTTCCTCAAACCGCAGTCCGGCACCGTACGGGTCTTCGGTCTCGATCCGGTCGCCGATCCGCCGGGCGTGTTGAGTCGCATCGGACATCTTTCCGAAACTCGCGACCTACCCCCCTGGATGACGATTCGCGAACTGTTTGAATTCACGCGGGCCTTCTATCCCAAGTGGGATCCGGTCTACGCCGAAGAGCTGCGGATGATGTTCGAACTCACGATGACACAGAAAGTTTCCACGCTTTCCCGTGGTCAGCTGGCCCGCGCCGGGCTTCTGCTGGCGCTCGCTCATCGTCCTCCGCTGCTGGTGCTGGACGAACCATCGTCGGGCCTCGACCCTCTGGTCCGCAAAGACATCCTCGACGCCATCATCCGCACGGTCGTCGATGAAGGCCGCACCGTACTGTTTTCTTCGCACCTGCTGGACGAGGTGCAGCGCGTTTCGGATCAGGTCGCCATTCTCGACCAGGGCCAGCTGCTGCTCACCAGCCCGCTGGACGAAGTTCTGGTCTCGCATTTTCGACTGACGGTCAGCTTCGCCGAGCCGCAACCTTTCTTTCCGCAACTGACGGGCGCCTTGACCTGGACCGGATCCGGCAAGGAATGGGACATCATCTGCAACGGCCAGCGACAGGAACTGGAAGCCGCCTTAAAAGACCTGGACGCCGAAATCCTGGCCCAGACGGCCCCCACCCTGGAAGAAATCTTCGTAGCCCGCATGAAATCAGCTGCCCGGAGTTCGTTTAAGGACTGAGTACCATGGGAACTGCCCTGTATGTAACGACGAAACAGTTCTGTAAACGGGCCTGGCTTGGGATGCTGCTCGCTGTGAGCACACTGGTATTGTTGCCGCTTGTATTTCGTGGCCTGATGTCGCTGCAGAAGCTGGACGCATATGGAGTCTCGGTCCAGCCCTTTGATTATTACTTTGCTTTTCTGGGAATGTCGTGGATCTTCTTTTTCGCGATTTGCATGTATGCCTTACGTGATTGTGAAAAAACGCTTTTCCGACTTCCTGTTTCCTCGCCCCGGATTTTCAGTGGCTTAGTTCTGCTCACAGCAGGGGCCGTCATGCTGCTTGATCTGGTGACGAATGGGATTTACCGAATCCTGTTTTTCGATCAGCGCTGGATTGTCAATGACTGGCCGGTATTGGGGCCATTATTGTTTTTAACGACTCTGCTGATAACAGGTCATGCACTGTATTGGAGCAGATTCAGTCTCAGTTTTACTTTTCTGTCTGTCTGGGGGAGCCTGGTTGCAGGATTGTTCTATTGGTTTTTTTCGCGATATTTTCCGAACGGTTTTCATGAGGCCAGTGTTCCCTGGCGTCATGTTTCATTGGCGGATGGATTGATCATGCTGGGGGCAAGCAGTGCCGCCTGGTACCAGGGAGCTCATGGATTTGGAAAGGTTCGCTCAGGAACAGCAATGCACAGCCGACATTGGCAACAGGCTGTTGCCAGGTGGAATCATCTCCTGACAGGAAAACGTGTTACTCCTGTTTCGAGTCGGTCAGCCTTGGCACATTTACACTGGTCTGATTCCTGCCGTCGCCCTGTAGTAATTTCCGGGCTGTATCTGGGCGTGCTGGGAGTGCTGTTGAGCTTCGTTCTCTTTTTGTGGAGGGCTGACTCGTGGAATCCTTTAGTTGCTTACCTGAATAGTATCGGCTGTGTAACCAGCGTGTTGTTTTTACTTGCCGCTATGCTCGTGGGATTTCAAATCGGTGATGGAATCAATAACTCGGGGCGAACAGAACTGAAGAACTACCTGGGTGGAGTTCCCTTAAGTGACCATGCTTTTTCCAGCCTGTTGATGAGAAATCTGATGAAGGCGGTCGGTATGACATATGATCTGCTGCTGCTGAGTTGTCTTCTGAGCCATGTCACAATGCTCTTATATTTCGGGGCAAATGGTACTGTGATGACAATGCAGAACTGGGAAATCTATATCTCTGTACTGTCAACCCAATCCGTTCCCTTTCTGTTTTTCTCATCAGCTGTTTTCTGGGGAATCAGCACGACTCTGGTCTCAATTCTCTGGACAGGCCGTACCTGGTTTTATTTTGCATTGATTGTGATGTTCGGAGGACTCTGTGTCTCGTTCATGCTGTTCAGTTCGTTCATGAGTACCGAATCGATCACGGGCCTGCTGCTAGGCTATCTGTTGATTCTTTCGGCCTGCATTCTGGGAGGAACATTGACGGCTTTCGTCGTTGCCTTGAAAAAAGAACTGATCACCAGGTTTACGGTTCTGGGAGCTGTTCTTTTCTGTCTGCTTTCCGGCTGGTTTGCCTGGTCTTTGTCAGCCGATGATTACAAATCGCTGTTCTTCAGTATTTATAATTCCAACTTCTTCTTTCAGGAAACAGGAGAGAACGGCCTGCGATTCTTTGCGTTTGTACTGCTCACGACCCTCGTCACCCCCTTCGCGACGATCCCCCTGGCGGTCTCGTGGAACCGGCATCGTTAATTGTTCAAGGTACTCGAATGTCATCCGCCTTTGTCATGACAACTCGACTCATCTGGAAGCGTGCCTGGCCGCTGGCACTGTTTTGCGTGGCCTTGTTCGTGCTGGGGCCCTACGTGATTTTAAAAATACAGGAATTGATGGCGGCCCCGGGGGGCTGTGGTAACGCCGGCGTCTTCGAATTTGGCTTCCTCTTCGGCTATTATATGTTCCAGTCCAGCCTCGCTTTTCTGGGTGTTTCTGTTGGCGTGACAACAGGCTTCCAGAAGTATTTTCTCAGGCTGCCGATCCCCTCTCGTACCATCGCCAGCGGAATGATGTTCACCGTGGTGACGCTCTTTCTCTCAATGCAACTGGCGACGAATGGGTTTTACCGCCTGCTCTTCTTCGACCAGAACTGGCTGTCCGATTACTGGCCACTCACGGGAACCCTGTTATTTCTCGTGACGCTCACACTGGTTGGGTATGCTGTTTTCTGGTTGCTGCAGGCACCCAGTCTGACACGACTAGGTGCCTCTGTCAGCTTCATCGCCGGGATGCTGGTCTGGTTCGTTTCCCGGTTTTATCCCCATGGATTCAGCGGAGAGGTCGTTCCCTGGGTTCGGGTGACACCGGGAGAAGGGGCGACCATGCTTGGCGTCTCGCTGGGCGCCTGGTACCTGGGAACCGTTGCCTTCGCACAGATCCGTTCCGGTACGGCACTTCCCAGTCCCGCCTGGGAACTTTTGAAGCAAGGGTGGAAAACACTGGCGGTGGGGGCGCGCTCTGAGAGAGAAACTGATCCCCAGACGCAAACCGCGATCGCCACACTGAAGGAGACGCACTGGCGGGACTCCTGTCGTAGTAGTGTGCTCATCGGATTCGTTCTGGCGGGAGTGGCATTCTGTTGCAATCTGGCTGCGTTTTTCATCTGGGCGAAACCCGGTGCAAATCTGGGGCCTCTTTACATCTTGCCTGTGTTCTTTCTGACCTACCTGTTCCTGCAGTTTGCTGGTGTCGTTTTGGGGGGCAAGCAGGCATTCTCACTTTCACCCAAAGCGAAACAGCAGATGAAGGACTATTGGGGGACCGTCCCTCTCACAGATCGGGAACTTGCAGCAGCATTGATGCAGAACATTCTCAAGTCCGGGATGCTGATGCTGCTGGCGATTGTTGTAATCGGCCTTGGAGCGAGTTATCTCCTCTATGCCCTCATACACGGGCTGGGCGTGATCAGTTCAGACTGGCAGTGGCTGGTCGAATATCAACTGGTTAAAAATGTGATCGGTTTAGTAGTCATTGCAATATTGTCTTACTGGTCCATCATGCTGAATTTCATTTCAGTCTGCTGGGTCCCTCGCCGAGGCGTTGGCTGGTGGGTTGTACTCTCGCTTCCTGTGCTGCTGTTTATTTCCGTTTCCGTGAGTGAACTGCTGCCCGTCTTACGCACGCCAGTGATTCTGCTGGATGCCTGCCTGATCCTGGGGGGAACAGTTCTCGCTTTTCTGCACGCGTATCGCTCTGCTCTGATCGGCGGGAAGACGATCTGGCGGGCGACCCTGTTTTCTCTACTACTCTGTGTCGCCTGCTGGTATTTCTCGAAATCAGACCTGCTTTTAATGTCTGGCTTAATGATCTTCACCGTACTCCCCTTCGCGACGATCCCCCTGGCGATCTCGTGGAATCGACATCGGTGATGGTGGCTGTCCTGTATCGTGCTTGTGTTTTTCGTAACTTGAAATTTGAGGTGTGGTGATGACAACCGCCTTGTATGTAACGACGAAACAGTTTTGTAAACGGGCCTGGTTTGGGGCGCTGCTCGCTGTCGGTACCCTGATCCTGGGACCTTTGGCATTCGTGCTGCTCACGCGGATGCAGGGACTGAACCTGGAATACATGGAGCACGATCTCACCGGCTACCACTTCGCGTACCTCGGGCTCTCCTGGGTCGGCTTCCTCGGAGTCTGCCTGCATGCACAGTCGGGCTGCCAGAAGCTCTGTCTCACGCTCCCCGTCAGTTCGAAAGCCATCGCCAGCTGGATGATGTTCACGATGGTCGGACTGGTCGTGCTGTTACAACTGCTGACCAGCGGGGCCTATCGCATGCTGTTTTTTGACGAACACTGGCTGGCCGACTACTGGCCACTGCTCGGCCCCTTACTGTTTATCGTCTCGTTGATCCTGGTCGGACATTGCCTGTTCTGGATGATGCACGCCCCCAGCTTTACCCGCCTGGGAGTGGGAGCCGCGGTGATTGTGGGCATGTTTTACTGGTTCATCAGCCGCTACTATCCGGCAGGCTTCCACGCAAAACTGATTCCCTGGAGCCGGGTCTCGCTGGGCGAATTCGTCACGCTGCAAATCGTCTGCATTACAGCCTGGTATCAGGGCACGCGGTCCTTCGCCTTGTACCGCGCGGGAATCGCCGTTCCCAGCCCTGCGTGGGAACGCATGCTGCTCTGGTGGAACGCACTGTTGACCGGGGCCATCCTCGATCAGCCGCTGGTCCCCCTCTCACGCAGCGATACACTCGCGAAACTCCACTGGCGGGATTCCTGTCATCGGGCCGTCATCTTCACCGGACTTCTGTTCGGCTGCATGGAACTGGGGGTCACGCTGGCCATCGGTGCGCAGCATCGTATGGATCCCTCAGATATCCTTGACGCCGCCCAGGGCTGCCTGATGATCACACTGATGACCAGTCTGATCTCGTCCATCCTCGTCGCCTTCATGCTGGGGGATGGTATCTGCAATCCGGGACGCGCGGAGATGCGACGCTACCTGGCGATCGCGCCTTTAAAAGATACCGAACTGATCCGGCGGCTGTTTCGCAATCTGATCAAAACCTGTCTCTGCACGCTGGCGATGATCTTCGGTGCGCTGCTGCTCAGCCTGACGATCAACTCGCTGCTCTGGGGACCAGCCCTGGCGAAAGAGCTCGGCCGACTGCTTATTAACGAACAAGAGTATCTGGCGCAGATCCTGCTGGCGTTTTCCGGGTTCTGGCTGCTCGCCGGGAATGCAGTCTCTGTGCTCTGGACGGGACGCACCTGGTTCATCAACACCACCGTCGGCGTCGTATTCGGCGGACTCATCTTTTATATCGTCACGATTAATCTGCTCGAAACCATCTTCCGCGATTTCATGCTGTCGCGGTTCATCGTCGTCGCCATGTTAATGCTCGTGTATGCGTTGATCATGGGAGGCACCCTGATCGCCTACACCGGTGCCCTGTATCAGGGATTGATTTCAAAACGCAAAACCCTCTGCTGCGGCCTGCTGTTCGCGCTGGGTGTCACGACGATCGTGGTGGGAATTCTGCAGACTGCTTCCTTGTATCAGGGCCGGCCGCAGTGGTTTTTCTTTTTCCTGTACTCGGCTGTGCTGGCACTGCTGCTGGCACCGTTTGCCACAATCCCACTGGCCATTCGCTGGAACCGCCACCGCTAAACACTTGAAAGTGAGCCTGCTTTGATGAACGCCGCATTGGTTACGACAACACGACTCTTCCTGAAACGGGCCTGGGCCGGTGCGCTGCTCGCGGTTTCGGTGCTGGTGCTCTGTCCGTTAATGTATCGGCTGGTATTCCCGGAGCCGGGCCGCATGTTTGCGCAGGAAGATCTGTTCGGCGTCAACATCATGTACCTGATTCTTTCGTCGATCCTCTTTCTGGCCGTCGGTTATAACGCCATCCAGGGCACCCATAAAATCTGTATGGGGCTGCCCGTGCGTTCCACGCCGATCGCCACCTGGATGATGCTGGCCACCGTCAGCCTCGTCGTCGTGCTGCAACTGGTCACCAATGGCGCCTATCGACTGCTGTTTTTCGATGCGCACTGGCTCTCCGAATACTGGCCCCTGTTAGGACCGCTGCTGTTCATGGTGACGGTAATCCTGGTCAGCCATGCGATTTACTGGGGCCTGTATGCCGTCAGTCTCACCCGCATTGTCTGCTGGACCTGCCTGGTCATCGGGATGTGCTGGTGGTTTGTGGCCCGCTACTACCCGGAAGGGTTTCAGGCACGCGCTATTTCCTGGAAACACGTCACGCTCTCCGAATTTCTGACTCTCCTGGTCGTCAGTGTGGGCGCCTGGTATTTCGGTACCAGGGAGTTTGCGCGGGTTCGCGCAGGACTCGCCACTCACAGCCCGCACTGGCGCCGTTTACAAAACTGGTATGAATCGATCGTAACAGGCGCCGCAACCAGCGGCCGGTCCGAGACCCTTTCCGTCAGTACCTCACTCTCGCGACTGCACTGGCGCGATGGCTGTCAGCGGACAGTGCTTAACTGTGGCATGGTGGCGGGAGTCGCGGTCTGGGTGGTCAACCTGATCACCATGACCGGCTTCGGTTCGACCCTGCATCAATGGGCCGATGGATTCCTGGTAATCGTCGCCGTCTTCGGCGTGCTGGCGGCCATCCTCTCCGCCTTCCAGATTGGCGAAAGTGTCTGCGTACCGGGACGGAAAGAAATGAAAGCCTTCCTGGCGACTGCACCTCTGTCAGATCGCGAGTTCAGTCACACCCTGTTCCGCAACCTCGTCAGGTCCGTGGTGACGATATTTCTATTGACCGAAGCAGGACTGCTGATGACCATCGTCACCCTCTTACTCGTGAAAGGGCCGGCACTGCTCGACTGGAATCTGGTCCGCGTGGGAGGCACCCTGCTGATCTACGGATGCATCTACCTCTTCGCCTTCTGGATCATCGCCGCGAATGTCATCTCCCTGTTCTGGACGGGGAGCACCCGGTTTATCTTTGGTGTCATCGGATCAATCCTGGCAGGCTTTGCCCTCATCGTCGGTGTCGGAAGTTATCTGAGCGACGCCTATTCTCGCCAGCTGGTGATCTTAACATTTTCGGTATTTGAATGTTTTCTGCTTGGAGTCTTCCTCTGTGTTACATTGTTAATCTGGGGAGGAACAGCATTCGCCTATCTTGTCGCCTTCCAGAAACGGCTGATTCGGGGCTCGACCGTAGTCGCCGCCCTGATCCTCTGGGTGACAGGGGTGGCAATCTACTTTGGAGTAATTGAGAGCCCTATCCTGAATCAGCATCATTATGAGCAGTTCTTCTTCCAGCTCTTGCTGGTCGCCCTCTGTACGCTTTCGCTGACGCCCATCGCCACTGTTCCGCTGGCCCTCCGCTGGAATAGGCACCGGTAAGCTCAGGGACAATAAGCAATTACGGCTGATGCCTTCGGTCGTAAATCCTGTGAAAATCTCACTTTCAATTCAATTCAGCGTCGATAGTGACTTGCAGTCCTGTGCGCAGCGACTAAAAATATGGAATTGAGGTAACTTTTCTGTTCCGGGACCACCATTTTCATAGCGTTCCCGTCGTGAATTGTGTGCACACATTCACTGCAACAACAGTTATCCGCCCGATACAGCTTTTTTAAGTCGTCCACGTAGTGAGGTGAGATAATGGCGCTGGAAAAACAACGTAAATTCGTGCGAACCCTGATCGCAGGCGGAGCGACCGCTCTGCTGATCCACGTCGGTACCGTCGCTGCGCAGGCAGAGGACTTCGTCATCGAAGTTCCCGCCGGTCTGCCCCCGGTTCCCTTCCCTGCAGACAACCCGCCGACCCCGGAAAAAATCGCGCTCGGCAAGCAGCTCTATTTCGACAAACGTCTTTCGCGGGACAACACCATCTCCTGTGCCAGCTGTCACGACCCCGGTAAGGGTTACAGCAACGCCGATCAGTTTGCGACCGGCTTCAAAGGCCAGAAGGGGGGCCGCAATTCCCCCACGGTGATCAACGCCGCCTACAACAACTTCCACTTCTGGGACGGACGGGCCGGCTCCCTGGAAGAACAGGCCCTCGGACCGATCGCCAACCCGATCGAAATGAACCTGACACTCCCGGAAGCTGTCGAACGGATCAATAAGATCCCCGGCTACAAATCACAGTTCCAGAAGATCTTCGGCTCCGATGCGACTGAAGAAAACATCGCCAAGGCCATCGCCTCTTACGAGCGGACCATTCTCTGCGGCGATGCTCCTTACGACCGTTTCAAAGCCGGCGACAAGAAAGCCCTTTCGCCTGAAGCCCAGCGGGGCATGGCACTCTTTTTCGGTCGGGCGGCCTGCAGTTCCTGTCACTCCGGTCCCAACTTTACTGATAACGCGTTTCACAACATCGGCGTGGGTATGGATGTGGACAAACCGGATGAAGGACGCAAGACCATCAGCAACCTCGGCGGCGATACCGGCAGCTTCAAAACGCCGACGCTGCGGGACATTGCCAAGTCCGGACCCTACATGCACGACGGCAGTATGAAGACTTTGAAAGAAGTCGTGGAACACTATAATAAAGGCGGTGTTCCCAACGAATTTCTCGACGAAGAGATTTTCAAGCTGAATTTAACACCGCAGGAAGTGGATGATCTGGTGACCTTCATGAAGGAAGGCCTGACCAGTTCGAATTATCCTGATCATAAAATGCCCGAGTTACCCAAGTAAGATCGCGGCGGACATTTCGCGTTACAGGATGAGTTTTTGGAAAACTAATTGAAAATCCCCTTTTCAAAGGAAGATGAACACCATGCAGTGGAATTTACAACAAATCTTGAAACTCAGCGCGTACTGCCTGACCGCAGTCTGCCTGACACTTGGAAGTTCTCATCTGATCGCCGATGAAAAAGGTGATAAGAAAGGCGACGACAAAAAAGCCGCCGAGAAGAAAGAAGAGCCCAAGAAAGAGGCTCCTAAAAAAGAAGAGCCCAAAAAAGAAGAGAAAAAAGAAGCTCCCAAGAAGGAAGAACCCAAAAAGGAAGAACCCAAAAAGGAAGAGCCTAAGAAAGAGGAGCCCAAAAAAGAAGAACCTAAAAAGCCGGCCGTGACCGTCAAAACCCTGGTCACCAACCTGGAAAGCCCCAGCGGGATCGCCATCCAGGAAGGCACCGGACACGTCTTCGTCGCCAGCCGCTACGGTGTTTACCGTTACGACCCCAAAGGCAAAACCGTCGATCTCGAAATCGATGCTTACCCGACCGATGTTTACGGCAAAGGTCCCAAGTACAACATCGGACCCCTGGGCCTGACCTTCATGAGCAAGGACATGCTGGTCGTCGGTGACGGCAGCCGTCCCGATGGTGAAGAACTGGTTCGCATCTACAAAGTCGGCGACAAGCCACTGGCCAAGTGGGTGAAGGAAGACACCGCAGCCCAGACTCTGGGACCGATCAAAGCTGGCGACAAGTCTGCTAAAGGCGAAGGTAACTTCTACGGCGTCGCTTTCGGCGACGGAGCGATCTTCGTGACCTGTAACGGCGACGACACCAAAGGCTGGGTCGCCAAGTCTGTTGTTAAAGACGGCAAAGCCGGTCCGCTGGAACCCAGCATCGAAACCAAAACCGCAACCAACGTTGATGCTCCTGCAGCCATCACCTTCACACTCGACGGCAAAGAACTGGTCGTCGGTCAGATGGGTGAAGTCAACGTCGCCGGCGATTCGCTGCTGACCTTCTACGATCCCAAAACCGGTAAGCTGACCAAGAGCCTGAAAACCGGCCTGAGCGACATCGCCGGCCTGGCTTACAGCCCCAAAACCAAGAAACTGTACGCCACCGATTTCTCCTGGGTCGACGCTGCCAAAGGTGGTCTGTTCGAACTGAAAATCGAAGGCGACAAAGTGACTGCCGAGCAGATTGTCACTCTCGACAAGCCCGCAGCCATCGCCTTTGACAAGGAAGGCAACCTGTATCTGAGCACCTTTGGAACTCAGGGAAAAGATCCGGAAAAATCTCCCGGTTCACTTTCCGTCATCAAAGCTGGTCTCTAAAACTGACGCTCATGACACGGGTTGATCCTGCAGACAGGCAGCCCGTGTCTTGTATTTTAAAAACATTTCGATTCACCGTTTTTTGAAGGTAAGACAAGACTAATGACAGCTCAAGTAATGCAGCCCGCTCCCGATTTCGCACTGCAGGGTTACGATCGCACATCCGATTCTTTCAAGGATTACAAACTGGAAGATTTCAAAGGCAAATGGGTTTGCCTGTTCTTCTATCCCCTGGACTTCACGTTCGTCTGCCCGACTGAGTTGGTTGCATTCAACGATGCCCTCGGCAAGTTCGAAGAACGGAACTGCCAGGTGCTGACCGCCAGCACCGACAGCAAGTACTCCCACAAAGGCTGGTGCGACGCTGATCCCCAGCTGGCCGACCTCAAGTACCCCATGCTCGCTGACGGAACTCACAAGCTCTCCAGCGACTACGGCGTTCTGAAAGAAGAACTCGGTATCTCACTGCGTGGTATCTTCCTGATCGATCCGGAAGGCGTCTGCCAGTGGCTGGCCATCCACCCGCTGAGCGTCGGACGTAATGTCGACGAAGTACTGCGTGTACTCGACGCACTCCAGACAGGCGAAAACGTTCCCTGTAACTGGAAAAAAGGCGAAAAGACTCTCTAAGTCTTTCCCCGCTGCAAAGCATTCAAAGCAGGAGCTTCCCGCATGGGACTCCTGCTTTTTTTACGCGCGGTGGGAGAGGGGGATGCCGGAGTGAGTACCATCAAAGGCAAACGTTCTAAAGAGATCCATCCCACCCAGGCTATTTAACGCCGACCTTTATAGAAAATTAGCCGCAGGGCGTTTTCTATTTCGGTTGCCTGATAGTCATCCTGGAAAAAATGTAATCACAAACCGACACTCCGCGGATGTCTGCTACTTCAGTTCCTGGGCCAGCCCGATGAGAATTCCTTCCGGGCCCCGGATGTAACAGAGCCGATAGCTGTCTGCATATTGAACGACCTCGCCTACCAGCGTTGCACCGTGTTGCTCCAGCCGGGCCAGCGTTTCGTTGATGTCCTCCACCGTGAACATGACACGCAGGTAGCCCAGGGAGTTCACGGGAGCACTGCGATGATCGGCAACCACAGGCGGTGCCAGAAAGCGGGACAGCTCCAGCCGGCTGTGACCGTCGGGCGTACGCAGCATGGCAATCTCGACACGCATCTCGCGCAATCCCGTGACGCCGTCGGCCCAGTCTCCCTCAATCGGCGCACGCCCCTCAAGCTCCAGGCCCAGTTCCGTGAAAAAATCAATCGCGGCATCCAGGTCTTCGACCACGATCCCCACATTATCCATCCGCTTGACGGTCATGCTCTCTCCCTGAAGAAGAACCGATTATTGTTTGGGCAATGATCTGTTACAAGCTGATAGACGCAACCACTAGGGTAAGTCGAATGGGGATTTCACGCCCTTCATTCTTAAGTTGCAGCATCAAGCGTGCTGTGTTTAGATTCCATAAAGTCAGATATACCGCATCCTGATCATCAGGAAAACCACTTGCTGCAAAACTGTCGGAAAAATTGGGTTTACCTAGCGAGTTGGCAATCGCTTCTGTGGTCCGGAAAAACTTGTCTTTGAATTCATCGATCTTGTTTTCGAATTGTCGTGCATCAAGTTCATCCACGTCGAGATAGACTTCAATATCGATTTCGATCTGATAAGGGCTGTGATCCTCTTTATAGACACTCGCCTCGAAATTCTTGAATCTCGAATAATCATCTCGGTAGGGAAGCGAATCGTGTTGTTGCCAGCCCATTGAAGCAAGGATCGCTTCAATGGATGATTGATTCCACTTCCATTGTGTTGCCGCCAGAAACGCGGCAATGGACGTAATCTCTTCCAGGTTTGTCATGTTGAGGAATCCTGTGAAATACCAGTGCCGACTAACCTTTATTTCCCGCTCTGCCCACCGGCCCGCGGCGTGGCTTGAATCCAGACGCAGTACCCGGGGAGCAGCGTCTCCGCCGTCGTTTCCCCTGCGAATGATTTCGGAACATACCGCGCGCTCAGCAGTTCCAGCTTGTCATTCTGTTTGCGGGTCACATGCTGCGTGCCCACCGAGCCGCGGATGCAGCTTCGCTGAGGTTCCTGCCGGGTGATGTACCGGGCGATTGCTTCCCCGGTGTTGTCGCCGGGACGATAGAAACTGAAAACCGCCAGATCCGTGCCCTGGATGACGGATCGGTCGGTCTCCATGAACAACTGCCAATGCCCTTCATCGTTGATACTGAGCGAGCCTTCCAGTTGTATGATGCGTCCCCGCGGTGCAGCGCGGATGACGAAGTTGCCATCTGTCGGTGCGGGTTTCACCAGCACGGGGAAGGGGATCGGGCGAATGGCACCATAGAGTTTCCAGGTTTTGTCAGGCGGCAGATAAACCAGCATTTTCCAGCCGGTGGGGTTATAGCAGCGAAGACCAATCGCCTGCAGTTTGTCCGGTGCTGCCTGCGCTGCTGCGATCAGTTTTTGTCGAGCGATCTGCGCAGCCGTCGGCCTCTCAGATTCAAACAGGTCACTCTCACTCGCCTGCACTGCGGGAAGGAGCTTGTCGGCGTGAGCGGAGCTGTGAACCATCGCGGTCAGCCCTGCGATGCAAATCGCCAGCAAACCAGTTACCAGTCTGCCGGTTCGAGTTGTGCGTAAACGTGATTTCTGATTCATCAGCTCGTACCTCCTGATTTGAGTTGAGCGGGCGTGTCAGCCTGCAGTCTATCGCAGTCGCTGTTGGAATGGATAGGCCGAATTCCGCGACAGGGTGAGGGGAGTAAACGGTCAAGCTACAACAGGCTCTTTACCTCCCACCCGCAATTTCAATAAAGCTGCCTGTGGTATAAGTGGCTTCGTCTGACAGCAGCCACAGAATCGCAAACGCAACCTCTTCCGTCGTCCCGCCCCGTTTGAGGGGGACCTGTGCTTTGACCCGCTCGATGCGGTTCGGTTCGCCGCCGCTGGCGTGCATCGCGGTGTCGATGAAGCCGGGTCGGACCGCATTCACGCGAATGCCGGCGTCTGCGACTTCTTTCGAGAGACCAAGCGTCAGGGAGTCGACGGCTCCTTTCGAAGCAGCGTAGTCTACGTATTCAAACGGGGACCCTGCACGGGAAGCCAGCGAGGAAACATTCACAATCGCGCCCCCCTGGCCGCCATGATGCGTGGACATTCTGCGAATCGCGGCTCGCGAGCAGAGGAAGCTGCCGAACACATTGGTATCGAAAATCCGCTTCCAGCGGTCGTAAGTCATCTCTTCGAACTTCATCTGCTGTTCGAGAACGCCGGCGTTGTTCACGAGTGCCGTGACGGGCCCCAGCTTTTCGTCGGTGGTCTGGAACAGCCGTTCGACTTCGTCTTCGTTCGAGACATCGGCCTGGACGGCAATCGCGGTGCCCCCCGCATTGCGAATCCGGCAGACAACTGAATCCGCGGAGGTTTCGTTGGTCCGGTAGTTCACACAAACCGCATAGCCGCGCTGGGCCGCCAGCACGGATGTCGCCGCGCCGATTCCCTGTCCGCCGCCGGTAATGATAGCAACCTGTTTCATGATCGAGCACTTTCTATGAAACACGAAGTGAAATTGGAAATGGATCTCTGATGACTATTATAGGCGACTCATGAAAATGAAACAGCCCCGCCAGAAAACCGGTCTGCTGAACTTCGTTTTCCAGACAATGATTGCCGGCAATTCCGGAAACCGCGGGTGTTTTTTAGTGACTTGGATCGGTGCGACTGGTACTGTAAAGGAATCGGCTCCGGGACTCTGATTCGGGGGTCGGCTTCATTCTCATTCCAGATTCAGAGGAGAAATCCGTCGATGTGCGCGCCGTCATTGTCAAAATATGGTCTCTTGCTTATGTGCTGTTTCAGTTTGTTTTCCTGTGCCGCAGGGGAGCCGGCCAGTCAGGCTCAGGCCGAGCAGACAGAAGCCCAGGACCAGGGCGATAAGCTGTCGGTGCTGTTGATCGACGGGCAGAATAATCATAACTGGCGGGAGACGACGCCGGTGCTGAAAAAAATCCTGGAGAACTCCGGTAAATTCACCGTAGAAGTTTCCACTACGCCGCCGGGCGTTCCCCGTCCACCGCGGAAACCGGCCAACAAGAAGCTGACGGAAGAACAGGAAAAACAGTTCGCAGAATACAAGAAAGCCTGGGAAGCCGAACTCGCCCGATTGCAGAAAGAGAACCCGGCACTCTGGAAGCAGTGGCGTCCCGATTTCAAAAAGTACGATGTCGTCATCAGTAACTACAACGGCGAGAACTGGCCCAAAGAAGTGCAGCAGGCATTCGACGAATACGTCACAAACGGCGGCGGCTTTGTGTCGTTCCACGCGGCCGACAATGCGTTTCCGGAGTGGGACGCTTACAACAAAATGATCGCCGTCGGCGGTTGGGCCGGTCGCGATGAAAAATCCGGTCCGATGCTGCGTCTGCGGGACGGCAAATGGGAACAGGATACCACCGCCGGTCGTGGGGGTACGCACGGCACTCGAATTCCGGTTGTGGTCAAGGTTCGCGAAGCAGAGCACCCGATCGTGAAAGGCCTGCCCCTGGAATGGATGCACCCTGCCGACGAAGTCTACGGCAAACTCCGCGGGCCGGCTGAGAATGTCCAGGTGCTGGCGACCGCCTATTCCGAACCCAGCGAACGGGGAACCGGTGAGCACGAACCGATCATGATGGTCATCGATTACGGCAAAGGACGCGTCTTCCACACTACCCTCGGTCACGATACGACCGCCCTGCAGGGGACCGGTTTTCAGATTACCCTGCAGCGGGGCGCCGAATGGGCAGCGACCGGCGACGTCACGCAGACCGTTCCCGAGATCGACTGGAAAGACAACGAACCGACCGTGCAGACTCCCTGATCACAGGTATCAGAGCGACAGTGATCGATCAGTAGAGGGTGAAGTCAGTCAGCTGGCCTCACCCTCTTCCAGTTTCTTATGCAGGTGCACCGGTTCGGCGTGCGCTTTCCGCATCCGCAGGTTGAGCATTTCCACCGTGACGGAGAAGGCCATCGCGAAATAGATGTAGCCTTTGGGAACGTGGACCTCGAAGCCTTCCACCATCAGGGTCACGCCGACCATGATCAGGAAGGAGAGCGCCAGGATTTTGATGGTCGGGTGTCGGTCGACGAAGTCACCGATCGACTTGGCAGCCAGCAGCATCACGCCGACCGAAAGGACGATCGCAATCGCCATGATCGAAATGTGGTCGGCCAGTCCGACCGCGGTGATTACCGAGTCCAGCGAGAAGACGATGTCCAGAATGCCGATCTGCACCAGGACCGAACCGAAGGTGGCCGTCGCGGTGGACGAGGCCTTTTCGTGGGCCGTCGGTCCTTCCAGGCTGTTGTGAATTTCATGCGTCGCTTTGGCCAGCAGGAACAGGCCGCCGCCAATCAGGATCAGGTCGCGTCCTGAAAAATCATAGCCGAACAGGGAGAACCAGGGTTCGGTCAGCCCCATCACCCAGGAGATCGAGAACAGCAGAACCAGACGGGCAATCATCGCCAGGCTCAAACCCAGTTTGCGTGCCAGGTCGCGTTCTTTCTCAGGGAGCCGTCCCACCAGGATCGAAATGAAAATGATGTTGTCGATGCCGAGTACAATTTCCAGGCTGGCAAGGGTTGCAAGCGCGATCCAGGCCTCAGGACTGGCGATCCATTCAAACATAGCGGCTCCTGTCAGGATGTAAGGTGTGCAGTGGGACCCGGATTATACACATCGTGCCGGTTCTGAAAAGCACAGCAACGCAACGTGCAAGATTCCGGCTCAGGGAAATCCGATCCATGTGCTGAAATTCCAGAGACGACTTGGGAATCAGCAGTATGCCCACCATTCAGCAGCTTTCAAGATCTTCGAACCAGAGGTAATTAGTGGGCGAACCGAGCTATCCGAACAGAATTGTGAAAAAACTGATATATCCGATCCAGACGGAGCGAACTCTCTGCTTGACAACTATTTTAGTGGACTTAAAGACACATGGGAGTCGCAGGCCTTCGAATCATAGAGGGTTTCTGGCTGAATGCATATTGTCTTTGGTTCAGCTACTGATAGTATACGAAGATATAATTTTCAACTATCCGCACGTTTCCATTCCAGTCTCTTTCCCACCGATTTGATCATGAATAATTCGCTGTGGCTCTCCACACTGAAACAGAGTCTCTACCGCCATCTGACAAAACGATCCCGTTCACGCAGGAACCTCCACTCAAGGCAAAATGCGGAGGCAGTACCTGCGCTTGTATCTCGCACCAGTGGGGAGACTCTGGAGGATCGCACGCTGTTGACCACCTTTACGGTTACCAGCACTGAGATCAATGGCGCAGGTAGCCTCTACGCCGCCATCCAATCCGCCAACGGGAGTGAAGGCGCGGATACCATCACATTCGAAGCCAGTCTCATTGATCAGACACTCATGATCTATAACGAGCTGGTCATTACAGATGACGTGACCATTATCGGTCTCGGAGCCGAACACCTGACTCTCAGCGGCGACGGAACCCGCCGTCTCTTTCGCATCGATGATGGGGACGCAGAGAATTCAATCAGTGTAGAGTTGAGCGGGTTCACACTGACCAATGGTTTCGCCAACTACACCAGCGGCGGCGCCATTCACAGTCTGGAAACGTTGTCCGTATCTGATGTTACATTTGTCGATAATCAGGCCGGTGTTTTGAATGATGGTCCTGTCTACGGTGGTAGTTTTGGAGGTGCCATTTATAGTGCCGGCGATCTGACGGTGACGAACAGCACGTTTGTTCGCAACAGCGCCGACTGGTACGGCGGCGCCATTTACAGTACCGGGGGGTTGCTGTCGATCGCAGGATGTGATTTCACAGAAAACCAAACGTCACATGAGGGAGGCGCGATTCTGATCCAAGACGGTGAGCTGCAGGTATCTTCCAGTTCGTTTACAGAGAACAGCAGTGATACGTTAGGGGGTGGGATTGGCGTCCGGAACGGAGTTTTATCCGTCGATGATACGGTCTTTACAGAAAACAGTTCGGGCAGCGGTGGTGCAATCTATCATTATAATTCATTGTCGTTTACTCCCGTCTTTACGGAATTGAGCATCACTGACAGTACCTTTCAGGGGAATACGACAACCTCCAACGGAGGGGCCGTGAGTTTTAGGTCTGATGTCTCGCTTTACAGTTCCTACTACACGGCTTTCATTGAAAACAGTTACTTTACGGAAAACGGCGCCAGTTCGGGGGGCGCGCTCGCTTCCACTGGGACGAATATACTCGTTTCCGGATCTACTTTTGTCAAAAATACGGCACGGCTCTATGGCGGTGGTATTAGTGATACTTCCCGGAATTTAACGGTGCAAAACAGTCTCTTCGATCAGAACTCCGCTGATGCCTGGGGAGGGGCCATCTATTCCAACCGGAAACTGGTTCTGCAAAACAGCACGCTTTCCGGTAATACCGCATTAGTGGTTGGCGGTGGTATTGCTTTCGGGACTACCGGTGCTGAGTTTGTCATAATCAATTCCACGTTGACTGGAAACGCGGCAGCCAAGATTGGCGGTGGTATTTACTCGTTAGGGAGTGTGACCAGCATGATCAGAAATTCGATCATTGCCGGGAATTCCGCCCCTTCGATTCCTCAGGCTTTACCCTACTACACACAATACAACACCATTCTCCAGAACAGTGTTGTGGGCCTGCTGGACCCGGTGTTGCGAGACAATGGAGGCCTGATGAAAACCCATGCACTACTCCCGGGAAGTGCCGCCATCGATGCGGGCGATGATGAAGCCCTGGGGAATGTGAATTCCTTCATCATCAATCGACGCGAAACAACTCATGACTCACGCGGGACCGGGTTTGAACGCTATCAAGGTGCCGCCATTGACATCGGTGCCTTCGAAGTTCAGAGCCCCTTCTCTCATATTGAACTGACCCTCGTTGATTCCAGAACGACCACAGACAGCAACGGCGAAATCGCCTCACTCCCTGACAACCTGGACTGGATCGATGAATGGAGCGGGTACTGGCTGGAAATCTGGATCGACACCCCCACAACCACCGATCTCGGAATTCTGTCCGCCTCCCTGAACCTGTCTTACAACACAACAATCACATCCGCGATCAGCATTGAATACGGTGCCGGTTTTACCGTCAATCAGACAGGTGTGATTGATGATCTGACCGGTTCAATCACCAACCTGTCAGCGGAAACAGATCTGACCGATCTGGGAGCCGACCAGCGCGTCCTGTTTGCCCGCATCCGGTTTGAATCAACGACCGACGACGGCATCGACCTGGATCTCGCAGGCCAGACGCTGCTCGCACAAAGTCCCGATTTCACGCTTGAGCAGACGGTGATCGAGCTCACCGGCGGCCTCGCAACCGAAGAGGTACAGGCAGCTGCTCCCGCAACGCGGGTCTTCGCGAACCCCTATGATCTGAACGATGATGACTACATCAATTTCCGTGATCTGATCCTGTTTGCCAGCGTCTATCGGACCAGTCCCCGAGAAGCTGCTTCCGACTTTTCCTGGTTCGCGGATCTGGATCAAAGTCAGGATGTCGGCTTCCGCGATTTGATTTTCTTCACCAGTAATTACGGCAAGAGTAAAGCCGGTCAAAACGAGGTCATTTATCCAGCGAATTTCACCACTGCCTGGAACAGACATTTAGCTGTCGAATCCGAACTGTTGCCGCAGGTCAATCCCCGGTCACTCGAACAGGCAGCCGCAGAGACCGTACTGGCAGCGGTGGTGGATTCCCTGGAGCCACAACTGACAACCGAGGAAAATGATAAACTGGCTCAGGTTAATCTGGAGATCGTCGATCTTCCGGAAGGCGTTTTAAGCAACACCGTGCATGACACGATCTACATCGACATCAATGCCGCCGGCTATGGTTGGTTCGTGGATCAGACTCCCGATGACAACAGCGAATTCTATGAGACAGGGCCGTACACGCTTATCGCAGCGCCTTATGGAAATGCTGCCGCACGCGGAATTGTCGATCTCCGCACCGTGATCCTGCACGAACTCAGCCACCTGCTCGGCTATGAGCATGACACCAACGGTCTGATGCAGGAAACACTGGCGCCCGGCGTTCGCTACCTTCCTGACTGGGAATCCGCCACAGATGAGTTCTTCGGCTCACTCGCCGACAACACCGAACTCAGTCCGTTTTAAACCAGGGTGTCTCATTTTTCGAGCTTCAGACACTTCATTTGTGTTCATATGGCATTGGTATTCATATGTGATCTTTGCTATGCTGTTACTATTCCTCTGAATCTGTCTTTACCCCCGATTATTATAGATTATCACACCATGTCTCCATCACTCTGGCTGCCTCGACTGAAAAGGCAATTTCGGATCAGACAAAATCGAAAATCCCGCCTGCGAGGTAAACGAAACCATCAACATGGTTCCCCGGCTGCACCGCCGGTAATCTCAACGGTGGCCGAGACTCTGGAAGACCGCACGCTGTTGACGTCCCTGATCAGCATTGATGATGTCACCGCTGGGGAAAACGAAACGTTTATGTTTCAAATTTCTCTGGACCAGGCAGCCGCGGCTGATGTTACAGTTCGGGTTAATACCCAAACAGATACGGCCAGTGATAATGATTACACATTTCTCAGCAACAAGCTGGTCACAATTCCCGCGGGAGAGCTCTCGACACAGGTCACAGTTCATGTGCACGATGATGAGGTCCAGGAGTTAGATGAGACATTTTCTCTTGTGCTCAGTGATCCACGTCTAGGTGGAGAGTCAATTCTTTCTGAATTGGATATCGCCGATGGAATCGGTCAAGGCACCATTCTGAATGACGACGGGCTACCGGGATCTGTGTTCACAATCACCGGTGGAAAAATTGTCGAAGGTGATTCTGACGGGCAATTACTTAAATTTACGATCACTCGCACGGGAGGATCGATAGGAGATTTAAACTTTGATACAAGCGTTGAATTCACAACAATAAATGGTACGGCTGTTGCCGGTGAAGACTATACAGCACATACAGAAACGGTCCATTTTTCTGCACACTCTTATTACACATCTCAAACTTCTTACGTTTATGTCTCCGTACAGGGAGATCTCTTTCAGGAACTTTCAGAGACTGTATTCGGCCGGATTAGTAACCCGACAGGGGGAAGTGTTTTAAAAGGGAACGTGGAAAGCCTGGATGCGACCGGAATCATCGCGAATGATGATTCCGATTTTGTCTTCCAGGATTCTTATTCTGCTGATCCAGTTCACTCGAATCATACTCATGATCAGGTTGGCAGTTCGGTCGCCATCGATGGGGATGTTATGGTGATAGGGGCTCCCACAAATAATAATGTGGGTAATAATGTGGGAGTTGCTTATGTATATACTAGAAATCAACAAGGCACACCGTCAGATCAAACCGATGATACTTGGGATTATCAAACAATTTTACAGCCTTTGATCCCCTCAAGCTATTTGGGGCCGCGTTTTGCTTCTTCCCTTGCTCTTTACGATGATACAATTGTTGTAAGTTCGCCATATGATACATCAAATCGCGTCTATGTTTTTACGCGAGTAGGAGATGATTGGAAAACAGAGACTCCTCGAGTTGAAGTGATTACGGTTGAGGGGACATTTTATTATGGAGCTTTCGGGAATTCTCTTGATATTTATGAAGATACGATTGTTATTGGTGCACCTCAAGACGCATCAGGTAGCGTTGTATCTGGTTCTGCGTATGTTTTAGAGAAAACAGGTGTGGATTGGTCAAATCCTTCGATAAGGAAGTTAACGCAAGAGGTTCCAGACCAAACTCCCTTGTTTGGCGAAGCAGTTGCGATTCATGGTGATATCATCGTCGTTGGAGCCAGAAATGATGATGGTAGTGAAACAAATAGTGGTGCTGCATACGTTTATACTAAGGTTGGTGATAACTGGGTTACCAGTACTCCGTTGGTAACAAAATTAATCGCTTCTGATGGGATGGCAGGGGATGGATTTGGAAGCTCGGTTGCAACAAATGGAACTGATGTTGCGGTAGGAGCTATTAGCGAACACGGAATCGGCACGGTCCATGGATCAGCTTATCTCTTTGTTAGAAATGGTGAAGATTGGATATCAGAGTCACCCACAGAGATTAAATTTTCAAGTGAAAATACAAATTTCGAACTTGGATATTCGGTCGCATTAAGTGATCATCGTTTGGTTTTAGGAGAACCATACGGTGCGAGTGCAGGGCTGGCGTATGTCTATACAAGAGAGGGGGCTGACTGGGATCGAAGTACGGTCTCAGAAACGATACTGACTTACCCGGGCGATGAATCTTACGCTTATGCTCTCTCGGTTGCCATTTCAGATGATTCGGTTGTAATTGGTTCTCCGTTTGAGAGCTTGGATGGATGGTTGAGTGGAGGTGTATTTACATTTGGCGTCTTTGAAAACAGTTCCTGGACATTTACAGATAAGATCAGTCCAACTGAAACTGCAACGAGTCATAATGTTTTAGATGAGTTTGGTGACAGCATTGCTGTTTCTGAAAACTATTTAGTGATTAGTGCTCCCGGCACCGACTCTACACTGGCTCCCACTGGAGCTGTTTATATCTATGTGAAAAATGATGCAGGCACGCGGGATTTTAAAGGTGATGACTTTTGGGTCTATGAAACAACGCTGTTTGATCCTGCGCCAGAGCAAGATAGATATTTCGGGATGAGTGTCGCCATTGATGGAGACACAATTGTTATCAGTTCCGAAACTGCGTTGACAAAATCAGAGGTCTATGTTTTTACCAGAAATGGTCGGGACTGGGTGACCATTGCCCCTACCGTGACACCATTACTAGCTCAATTCCATCGCACTCTAAGACGTGAGATTAATGTAGCCATACAAAATAATACTATCATAGTAGGAAATCCTAATGCCTTTGAGGAGGTATTAGTCTATCAGAAAAACGGATCAGACTGGTCGACTGTGACTCCGACAGAAACCAGTCTCACCGCATCAGATGGCATGCAGGGAGATAATTTCGGAACTGCTGTTGATATTGACGGAGATAAAATCATTGTAGGTGCCGACGAAAATGAGAATCGAGGTGCCGCTTACATATTTCGGAAAGGAGCTTCAGGCTGGGATTCCGCAATAGAAACTAAACTGACAGGAAGCGATCTACAGAATGGAGATTATTTTGGAAGTTCGGTAGCTATTGAAGGCGATATTGCTGTAGTA
The DNA here is from genome assembly GCF_040219335.1 of Gimesia sp. Taxonomy (NCBI): domain Bacteria; kingdom Pseudomonadati; phylum Planctomycetota; class Planctomycetia; order Planctomycetales; family Planctomycetaceae; genus Gimesia; species Gimesia sp. The sequence continues at coordinate 317,115 of NZ_JAVJSQ010000010.1, forward strand.
GGCGCACCATTTGGTGGTAAACAGAATCTGGGGGCTGCCTATATTTATAATGGAAAAAATAGTTGGAGTAATTCATTAGAAACGAAACTGAATTCAGTGGAAAGCATACTACCCTATACGGGGAGGTTTGGTAAGTACATTGATATTGATGGCCAAACGCTGGTAATTGGAACCACAGCTTCACTTCCAGGCCAATTTGATTTTATGTATGTGTACGATAGTGATGATGGGTGGGATAGTTTCAGAGAGACTGTGATTGCAAACGAAATCGAAACCAGCTTTTCGAGAGTAGGATTTGGTATGAACTTCGGCAGGTCTTTTATAGCAGTTCAGAATGATAATCTCTTTATTGCTGCACTAGATGAGTCGTCTTATTTTACGAGCAGTACAGTTTACAGTCTCAGCAAACGCACAGCATCTTTCGAGCAGCGAATTGTTACCTCTCGTACCAATACTCAGCTCAATGGGGAAGTCAGTTTATTACCCGAGCATCAGAGTACTGTTAGTGAGTGGTCAACGTACTGGGCAGAGCTCTGGATCAACGCCAGCAATTTGAAAGACCAGGGAGTATTCTCAGCGGGTTTAGATCTCAGTTACAACTCAGAATTAACTTCTGCTACAGAAATTGAGTTTGGACCAGGTTTTAGTCAAAGCCAGGATGGTCTGATTAACGATGCGTCAGGCACGATCGAAGGGCTTTATGCCGAAACGACTGCTTCCGATCTGGGCACCGACAGTTACGTCTTATTTGCTCGCATCAAGTTCGAGTCTCTGGCTGATGACCAGGTTGAGCTCGATTTTTCCGGAAAAAGTATTGGACCTCATGACTTGGGGCTGAATATCAGCTCACAACAGATCAAGCTCGTTGGTGATACTCCTATTTCGACAAGTGTCGAGCAGATGGGAGGGACAAGCATCTTTGCCAACCCTTATGACCTCAATGACGACGGGGCGATCAACTTCAGTGATCTCCTGCGGTTTGCAACCGTCTATCAGCAGAAGCCCAGCGAGTCTTCTTCCGACTACGCCTGGTTCGCTGATTATAACCAGGATGACCGGGTCAACTTTCAAGATCTGCTGCTGTTCGTGGCCAACTATGGCAAGCATAAATCGGGAGACACTCCGGTCACTTACCCCCAGAATTATCCCGATGCCTGGAATCAACTGTTAACGGTCGCTCCCGCACCGCCACCATCACAAACCGCAACCACCATCCAGCAATCAACCGCCGAGAGTCTGCTGGATTCCACAGTTGCAGAGATCACTCCACAGCTCTCCCCGGCACAGCAGCAAACGCTTTCAGAGATCGACATCAAAGTCGTTGACCTGGCAGATGAGACCCTGGGCCGCGCCGCTGCCGGTACTATTTACATCGACGTCAACGCCGCCGGGTATGGCTGGTTCATCGATACCACTCCCGCAGAGCACAGCGAGTTCTCTCCAGCCAGCGACCTGACGTTGATTGCACTC